>JAAXHO010000070.1 GCA_012270795.1 Candidatus Poribacteria bacterium | reverse complement strand
TCATACAGTTCCAGATAGATAAAGACTGATTCAGACTGTGAGAATGTTCGGACAGGGTTAGGTGTGATGATCAGGTCGTCACGGCTTTCTGGCAATGCTTTCTTCGCTTGAATATCACTGCCGACCAACAGATCACTCAGATGAAAGTCCTGGTTATATACGAAGGGTTTCTCGTCGCGTGCTACACCAATTAGACCAGATGTTTGATCCATAAATTCTATAGAAAAATGATAGCTGTCCTGGCGTACAGACACCCTGTGCGAGATCAACAGGTGATCATTCCGATGTCGTGCAGCAGCGTTTTGTGCTGGCGTTTGCCGCGGCAAAGTGAGGGTCTTGGATTTGCGATCGTTATACATATCATTCCACTGCTGATCAAAGAAGAACACGCCATCCCAAAAACTCACTTTGCCTGTTTCAGGATTTTCTGTTAATCGGTCTTTGGGAATCATATAGCTGAGTTCGACTCGCATCCTGTTTTGTTCTTCAAAGGTAGCGATCTGATAAGGCAAGGTGTATTTTCGCTGTAAATACGGATCGATAAAGCGTTGGGCAGTTTTCCGAAAGGTGTGATGTGAGGCCTCTTCCAATGTACGTGGAATAAAAGAAGACAGTAATTTTCTCCTCATAAAATACGGTCGTACTCCCGCAGTATCAGCATATGATAATAACCGCTCAAACGTAAAGGCACTCATTTCTACTGGAGGCACCGCGCTTGGGAGGTAGCCTACAGCACCGCCGCAAAAATGCCAGATATCATCCGTAGTACCACAAAATATGAACCGAAAGTTTTCGTAATACCAGAACTCCATCATTGCAGCATTCAAGACCTCTTTAGAATCCCATGTCCCTTTATAGGTTGTTACGCGCAGTCTATATCTTCCAAATTTGATATAGGTCTTTCCCATATCCGTCTGCCAGCCTTCAACATCATCTAAAAATCTCCTGAATCGCAAATTTACATAAGCCATACGACCAAAGTGTGCCATCTTTCTTTCATTAAAATCAGACAAATAGAGCGGATCCTGACGCTTCCAAAACATCTCGCGTTCCAGGATCGCATCAATCGTCTGCGTCGTATCGCGGGATGCATGCTCTTCTTCGGTCACAAGCAGGTCAATTGATTCGAGCAACTCGCGCTCTTCAACACTCATCAAGCCAAGAGCGCGTTGATAATACTTATGCGATTTATTGAACTCGCCAATCTGATAGGCGGCAAGCCCACAGAATAATAGTGCATTTTTGTCATCTGGATATTGCGCGCGCAGGGCTTGCATCAGGGCGTGGAAGGCATCCCAATATTTATCTTCAAAGTAGAGTATGCCCAACAAATAATAAGGTTGCTGGTTAGTCTCATCCAATTGGATGCTTTTTCGCAGGACCTGAATTGCTTCTTGTTTGGCTTCTTGGGCAAAGATTTTGAAATCTTTTATCTTGGATCGCATTGCCATTCTCTTGAAATCTATGAATACACTGGACCCCATTTCCATCTCTTTAAATGTCGCTCTTCTATCTTTCTGTGATAGAAAATCATATACCAAGAACATACCCAGACTATTGAGGACATCCGTATTTCCTGGATGCTTTTTCATCACGTCTTTGAATTGGTTCAATGCCCGAAATCGAAAGCCTTGATGCCACCAGATTTTTCCGCGTGTCAACCGATACTCAATATTGTCGGAGTCAATCGCGATTGCCTGCTGTATCCTCCTCATTGCGCGCTGTCGGCCATTTACGGTGTGGTCCAACAGATGTAGTTTGGCCAATTCGTTGTATGCAGGTGCATAATCTCTCTCTTTGGAAATAATCTCCTTGAAAGCCACAATGCTTTCCGCCTGACTCACTCTTCCGACTTGCTCTACTGCATTCTGAAACAGCGCGTCTATTGCGGTTTCTCCTCTGGATGAGCCAAGACTAAATATGCAAATTAGCAGTATAAAACCTGTATAAATCGCTGATCTCGCTTTCATGCTTCCCTCCATATCTATTGTGAACCTGTAAAAGAATGAGACGCTTGTTTTTATTCCGTTCGCAAAGCATCCACTGGATTTGTCCGTGCGGCTTTGAGGGCTTGATAGGTCATGGTTGCAATTGCGAGCAAGAGCGCGAGAACACCGCCTATGAGAAAATACACAGGGTGCAGGTCGATGCGATAGGCAAAGTCCTGCAACCATCTGCCCGCAAACAGATAGGCTATGGGACTGGCGATTACACAGGCAACGATTACGAGCTTGACAAATTCTCTGGCTAATAAATTGAAAATACTGAATACCGATGCGCCCAGGACTTTCCGTATGCCAATTTCTTTTGTTTTTTGTTCTGAGCGAAACGATATCAGGCCGAGCAGCCCCAGGCAGGCCACGAAGATTGTCAGTCCGGAAAACACCGTTAGTGCATTTCCCGTGCGGATTTCATTTTCATAACGCACGCGTGTTAGGTCTTCATTCAAAAACCAGAAATTAAAAGGAATTTGAGGCAAAAACTGGTGCCATGTTTTCTCTATAAATGCGAGTGTTTCCGGTATGTTCTGTGTGCCCAGTTTGAGGTAGAGGTGTTTGGTGCCTCCTGTAAAGACTCTGAATACAACGGGTCGAATGGCATTGTGCAATGTCTGAACGTGAAAATCTTTTACCACGCCTATCACATATCCCTCGGGTCCATTTTTTTCCTTAAAACGCCTGCCAATTGGATCGTCCCATCCGAGATGTCTTACGGCTGTTTCATTTAAGATAAAAGGTCGGCCTTTTTCCCGATATGCTTGCACCAATTCTCGATATTCTTCCAACTCCGCACGACTTTCTATTCTTTTTGGCCACTTTGGTGGTTCTGGTGCCAGACGGCCTGCTACAAGTTCGATGTTGAAGAAGTCCAGAAAATCGCGGTCAATATCAAACAGGCCCATCTGCCAATCGGCGTCATCGGCTCGAAACGTATCGGTCGTAATATACCCACCTTGAGAGAAACGCGTGGCTGTTGCTTTTAAAATATTTGGGTGTGCCGTGAACACCTGTTTTACCGTGGGAATGCGCCGTCTCAGATCCTCGGGTCCACCGTGATGTAGTTGTCGAGAATAGATGAAAAGCGGTATGCCGACCACGAGGTCTTTGTCAAATCCGAGGTCTTTGTTTCGGATATATGCCAGTTGTTCTTGTACGACAACAGTACCTGTGATGAAAGCTATTGAAATTGCAAATTGGAAGACGACCAGTGCTTTTCGCAGCCCAACGTGTTTGGATCCGGGTATCCAATCCCCTTTCATTACCTGCGTGGGCAAAAACGATGAGAGTACAAATGCGGGATAACTTCCCGCGAGTACACCAACGCCCAGTCCAAACCCTATCAACCCGATCAGCCACCACAAATTTTCAGTGCTATGCAATACCAGATTTCGTTGAATAAAACTGTTAAACCGTGGCAGAACCAGTTCGACTACAATGAGTGCCACTATCATTGCAGCGAGTGCCACCAGTACTGATTCGCTCAAAAATTGCCCGATCAATTGCTGGCGAGATGCACCCACCACTTTTCGCAATCCCACCTCACGCGCTCTGGCGGATGAGCGCGCTGTTGAGAGATTCATAAAGTTGACACAGGCGAGCATGAGAATGAAACCCGCCACAAGGCCAAAGGCATACACCTGTTTGATATCGCCATATCCCGCAAACTGACGCCCCAAATCTCGATGGCCATAGAGATGTACGCACGTGAGGGGTTGCAATATGTACCGGGTCGTTCGGCGCACCTTATCTCCCATGTATCGCGTTATTAAATCGGGCAGTTTTTGCTGTAGTGCGCGGTGGTCGTATCCCTCTGGCAACAGGATATACGTCAAAAAGGGGCGAAAAGAACCTGTGGGTTGCCATCTGGACCACAGGTCCGCCAACGCCCCTCTTGGCGTGGCGGTCAGGCAATCGAAATAAAAGGTCGAGTTGGGTGGAAAGTCGCGCACAATACCCGTCACAAAGTATGTAGCCGTGCCGCTCAGTTCGTGGTGATCCACTTGCAGTGTTTTTCCGATTGGATTCTGATTCTGAAAGAATTTGCGCGCCATTGATTCTGTCAGCACCATCGAACCCGGTTGGTTCAATGCTGTGCCTGAATCACCGGTTACAAACGGGATTGTAAATACATTGAAAATTTCTTGATCTGCCACGCACACATCTTGTTGAAAAAAATGGTCGTCAGTTTTGACCCATGAGGTGAGTAGTTGTGTGCGGATGGCTTCCTGAATTTCAGGGAAATCGCGCTTTAGTGCCGGTGCCAATGCGCCAGATGCACGCGGATTGACCGATGTGGTATTTTCCATTGAAACTGTGCGGAAGACACGATAGATGCGGGTTGCATTGACATGATATCGGTCATAACTAAACTCATACTGAATGTAGAGGGCGATCAAAATGACACACGCCATTCCAATTGCCAGACCCAGAATATTAATCGCTGTCAAACCCCTGTTTTTCAGCAGGGTGCGAATGGTGGCTGTGAGATAGCTGCGAAACATATTGACCTTCTGATGCCGTTTTCAACGAGGTGATACTTGGGGGTAAGGCGAAGGACAAGTCTTTTTGGGCACTGCTAAATGTATCCAATGACTGCGTAAAAAACGATACCTAAATATTCGTGCAATGTCCGAATCACCATCTTATGCCGAAATTGCTGAAGAATAAACCAGTCACATTCGAAACCATTTAGATCCCAATAGGCTTGTTGACTTACACCTATAAACTTCGCGGGAGCTATCCACTGTTGATCTCCAGTAACATTTGCAGGATAAACTATCGGAACACCGGCTTTAATAAAGGCCCTGAATTTACGAAACATACGATGGGAGTCTGCTACCAGGATTACGCTATCCCAGGAATTGTTCCTACACAATTTAGTGAGTGAGGATGCTTCAATTAATGTGTTATTAGACTTACCTCTCGCCCATATAATGGCATCAGGTGGTATTGAAAGGGTCTGGTGTAAATACGAAGAATAAGGTTTTCTATTAGGGACGAATGTCACTATTTTTGAGGCTAAGCCTGCATGAAAAAGATCGGCACCCAAATCAAAACTTAGTGGAAAACTTCCCTGTCCGCCGATATCGATCACATCCGCGGGTCTTAGCTTGGAAGCAATACGGATAGGATAATCGAGAATAAAACACACGTTGGAGAATGATATTAGCAATATGAAGGAGGCGGGAAGAATCAGTCCAGATGTCAGCACCAACCACCGCATTGATGTCAAGCGAGTGTTGGGCATAACAAATGAAAAGACAGGGAGAATTAATACCAAGACGCAGAATACGAGCCCGCTAAGCCATTCTTCATACACTCTATTGTTTGATCTAAAATCGAAGATAAATATCTCGCAAAATACTATCTCTCCAGCCCAAGAAGCTCCCAAAGCATAACAAAAAAAGCAAAGAATCGTGAGCAATTTTCTGTAAACACAAATCATCGAGATTTTTTGGAGGAAAAATAAAAGAAAAGCTGGCACTTCTCTACATTTTGCCGATAAAACGGGTCAAGTCCATTAGAGTATCATCTATGGAACCATCATCAATGATGAGAAACTCTAAATCAGAATAAGTCTGGTCTAAAATACTCTTAATCGCATCATCTATAAAGTCCTTGCCATTGAAAACAGGCATGAGCACGCTCACTTTCGGCATTCGGGTTTCCGCCTTTCTTAAGAAATTAAAATGTACGTATTCTTCAGGCGATAGATCTAAATCTGCCTGCATCGATATATCTCTGAATAGTGTCAATCATCTCTTTTTGGATAGAAGAAAGTGCTCGCACAAAATCTCCCTGACCATCTGCCATACCATATATTGTTGTAGGTTCATAAACATTATCGACCACAATCTCATTCGCATAGCCAAACAGCCCTCCTGAAACAATCGTTATATTATCTATCGTACAACGTCCGACGGTATTTTCTATCATCTGTTCAGTCTCTAAGATAGTAGAAATATGTCCCTCAAAACCTGGACGGATATCTGCTCGAAAAAACATCAAACCCATTTCTTTGGCCTTATAGATTGCCTCAGGAGAAAAACACCCCTTGCCGCCATCAATGATTAATGCGCCTTCGGCAAGATTGGTAATCATAGTTTCTCCAATGACAGGTATGCCATTTGTCAGGCCGATCAGAATATCGGCCTGATAAGCAGCGGCTTCGTTATCCAGAGTTCCTTTCACCTCAGCCGTCGTTCCTTCAGCTTTTATGAAATTCAGGGCCTGTACAATGGCTTCCAGTTTATTTTTATTTCGCCTGGTGACCACGACATCTATATTTCTCTCGACCAATTTAAGAGCCAGCTTTGTCCCCACATTGCCCGCCCCAATAATAGCTACTTTCTTCCGGTGCCGAAGACGACCTTCCTCTATAAATCGCCCCACCAAACAGTCAATGGAGTCCACCGCCAAATCATTCCCTTTATAGGTCAAAATTATTGAATGCTTTACAGTTTCTCTGACCGCCTGCTCAATGCTGTCTGTCAGTTGGTGGTATCGTCCTTTGCAATTTATCTTTTTTTCTATGTCAATCAAGATATATTGCACTTTCCCATCGACCATTCGGGCAATGTTTGCGGCTTCCATTGGGGTATAAACGATTACACTCCCAGAAACAAGCCTACAGGTGTTTCGAATCGGAGTAAAATATAGATCGTTTTTTTCTCGTTTTCGTGTACAACCAATGCAAAAGCCAGACAATTTATTATTATTCTGTACAATTTTAAGTACCTGCTCTATAATTTTCTGACAAGAATTGGTATAGTTCATTCGTCTAATAATCCAGGTCTAAAAACTTTTGGCGATTCGATAGGTCAAGGGGTCCTTAGTGTTTCTTTCTGTGAGTTGCTTAAGAAATATTTGATACAATTTTGTCGTTTCTTTCTGTGAGTTGAAATATTCGTGAATCGTATTATAACCAGCTTCAGCCAAACGCGATCTCAAATTAGCACTTTTTAGTAGAGTTATTAACGCATCTGCAAGTGCTTGCTCGTCTCTCTCTGGCACCAGCAACCCGTTATCTCCAGATCTGATCAACTCGGTGATTCCTTTCATATGAGTTGAAATCACAGGAAGGCGTTTTGCCATCGCTTCCATAAGAGCAACAGGTATGCCGTCTCTATCACCACTGTTTGCATGAATACACGGAAGACAAAATATATCTGCCCGTTCCAAAATATCCCTCACCTGGACTGGAGAAAACTCCCCCACAAATTCGACTCGATCTTCCAATTTTTTTTCTTTTACCTGATTGATCAACTGCTCTTTCAAAGGTCCATTACCGACCATTATACATTTAAAATCCAATGCTTGTTGTTTAATTATATCCAACGCTCTAATTAAATATTCATGACCTTTCTTTTCCACTAATCGGGCTATACAAAGAATAATAGGGAACGGATTTTTATAATCCTTCTTTAATTGTCTGTGTAGATAATCAGCTCCAACACCACAATGAATCACAGGATACCGGCCATTTTCAGACTTTTGTTCGCTAAAATTTTGAAGGAAAAATTTATTAAATTGAGATTCCGCAACAACAAAATGGGCATCTTGAATCTTTGTCTTGAGAAATTCTGTTTGGAATTCTCGTTTGAATATATCATACGCGTGAGGGGTAAAACTATAGGGGATACCGGATAGGTGCTTGATTATCCAAGCAACAGTTGTAGCATTGGTCGCAAAATGTGCATGGATCCACATAACATTTGTTTTTACTAACTCTTGTGTTATATGCGTAGCCTGAGAAAATACTGCAAGTGAAGCAAACAAATATCTTAAGTTTTGTATATTTCCAGAGATATATTTAACTATGAGACCTCCCCAGAAAATTCTAAAGTGCTTAATACTGATCTTAGATAGCGATACAAGACATTGAAAACTGGAGGAAGAAGGAACATATATGGTTTTATCAAACCAAAATTTCATGAGAGAATCTTGCATCTCTTCTGCCTGTACCCTGTTTAGAGAATAAGGCTGAACATCAATTCCCAATCTTCTCAATTCTTCTACCTCACGTAAAGCAAATAATTGAGTCAAACAGGGAAACCGTGTGAAGATATAAGCTATTTTTACTTTTTTTTTCATGGTCAAATCCTATTTTTTGGAAAAATAACAGAGGCTGATTGGATAACTCCAAACTCTAATGATTCATTCATAAAGATTCGATTTTATTTAATTCCCCTTTTTTTAAAAAATCCTGCATCAGCAATAGGAGAGCCTTCTCTTGACTCTTGATATTAAGTAATCCTTCCTGTATTCGATCTACAGAATCCTTCTTCTCTGACATATAAACTCTGGCAAAGGATTTAGCTAAGGATACCCAGGTTCGTTCTAAATCTTGCGATAGACATTCAATTTCTTTTGTGATATGATTTTTCTCGTTAAAACAAGCTAACCCTAATAATGACCTCATAAATATCGCTCGTTCATCTCGAAATCCTATTATCTTCCGGCATGTATGCTTTGAAAAATCGTTTACCTCATTCCTTTCTAATTCGTATAAGTGTACGAGATCTTTCGAAAATTTTTTTATACCTCCGATGCCACTCAGGATCCTTACGGGAGGTAAATCTATAGGGATATACTTCTTCGTAATATTTCCCCATACATAGTGATTTATCCTAATCAAAGTGCCTAATATAGCATAGGGTTTAAAGTTGCTTCTTATTTTTCGCAAAAAAAAGCCCGCAAGTTTTTCTTGATCAGGCATCTGTAAGTCTAAAGGATTCATAAAATCTACAATTTCATTTCTCTTAAGCCTGCTCGCAACCTCAGAAATTGATGCCCAACCGACCATTGAAGCTTCGTTTGTCAAAAGTAAGACAGTATCATTTTTGCTGTCGAAGCCAAAGACAACATATGTGAAATGTTTTGGTTTTATATCTATGAACTTAAGCTCTTCGCCTATCAAAATAGGCGTCCCGGATAGATCAATATATAATGGCCGTTTTTCAATAAGCCGCTCTCTCACACACGCTCTAAAGTGACTTAAGTCTGAGCAGAATATGGACTCCTTGTTTACAGAAAACAGAGAATTCAAATTAAATAAAAAGCCATTCGTTGCATACATTGAGCGCAGTCTTCTCTTTTTGGAGGAATACCAAAACGTCCACCCAACTCTCAGCAGATCATACAGGATAGGTTTTTTAAAAAATGGATTGTGATAGGCTAAAATGTTCAAGAAAGTGCTACTGCAAATCATATGCTTCGATTTATCTTGTGCAGGCTGATAGAATTCAATGTCACTGATCACTGTTTTCATTTAGTCATATCTCACTTAAAACACTCGCAAGGGATGCGTTCGGCCCATCCACAAAAAAGGCGTGCTTCATACGTTTTAATCGCTTCATTGCCTATCGAGAAGAGCGGTGTAAAACGAGACGATGTCCAGACCCGTTCATTGACGTTTCCATTTTGACAAACTCATATATTGCAAATTATCATCTTGAATATTAGGGATATTTTCCACATTGATATGCCTGAGCCATCTTGCAGTTGTCCAGTTGTAAATTTCTCGTGATAGACTGTACATCAAATATACGATCGTCGATACAATGATCTGAACATCGAGTTTCACAGATTTGTTATTGATGTAATAACAGTCACAAGATAGGCCGAGACTGCGATCTGTATTCTCAGGATCTACAATTTGAGAGATTCCCGTAAGGCCGGGTAAAGTTTGGTATCGGCGTTCAAAGTTTGGAATATTTTTCATATAAAAATTGTGTAGTGGCTTTCTTATTGGCCTCGGACCTATAAAATTCATATCTCCTTTGATGATATTCCAAAGTTGCGGTATTTCGTCAATTTTTGACATTCGAAGCAAACGTCCACTTTTTGTGACATATTTTTTATTATCTGCAAAGAGATCATTTTGATCTGTTTTTTTGCGATCAATCATTGTTTTTAGTTTATAAATGGTAAAGGGTTTTAAGTTTTTTCCCACCCGGATTTGTTTAAACAAGCATCTATCCCGAGTCTCTATCCAGATCAATATCATACCCAGGATCACGAGCGGTAATAGTACGATGAGAAAACTCAGGGCACACAGCACTCTTAACATTTTATTTAAACGGCTCATTTTCTAAACCTGATTGACGAGCGTATCAAGGGTATGAGCGAGCTGTTTCGCTAACTGTCTTCGCTCGAACTCCCAGAGTCGCCTATTGTTCTGAATCTCACAATCCGAAATCTGGCGATTTTGCAATAGATTTGAGATATGACCTGCTATCTGCCCGGGGTCTCGGCTTGCGAAACATAAACCCGGGTTTACGCGCCTGATCATCTGAACAGCGTCTGAATCCTGGTCTGCTATTGCCAATATTGGTCTGCCGGCTCTTAAATACTCGAAAATTTTGCTCGGAATCCACTGTTTATCTGGAATAGAAAAAATCAATACATCCGCTCCCAATATGTACTGCAGACATTCTCTATGTGGTATTTGGGGGATTATATCCACATAAGGTTCCAACTCGTATTTTGTTATCGTGTCTCGGACAAATGCGTCTTGTCTTCCTACGAGGACGAATTGCATTCTTTGCCGTAGTTTGGGACGTGTTCGCAGCAGCACATCCAATGCTTCGAACATCGGTAGAGGAGACAATTCTTTAAACAGTGATCCAGCATACAAAAAAGTGAATTTGGGGAACACATGAGGCTCTATACCTCTGAAATCTTCTTCATCAAATCCATTAGTCAAAACTTGCGTTTTCTCCTCTATATCAGGCTCAAAACTTCGGATAATACCAGGCCAGGCTGCGAGAATGCAATCTGAATCGCGGAGCACAATTTTCTGTAAATATTTCTCGAACTGTTCAAGAGGTTGGATGCGTTTTGGACGGTGTTGTTTCTCGATCCAGGGGTCCCTGAAATCGGCTATCCAGGGACACTTATATTTTAGATGGAGCGTTCTTCCAATGAGATGTGAGGTTTCACGAGGAGATGTAGAATAGATCGCGTCTATATTCTCCACCTGGAAAATCTCTTTCGCCTTACGTACACCCGTAAAATACCAGGCGACATATTGGTCAGGTACAAATAAGGACCGGATTAAAGAAGCCATGGAATTTTTAGACAATGAAAAAGAGCCTTGTTTTGCCCGTCCGCCTACCAGTCTGTAAACGTCATACAGAGAAGGTGCATTTACCCGATGAATGCTTAAATCTTCTGGAATACCATCTAACAGTTTTTCATCCACAGCGTCCAAATGATTTTCTTGTCGTTTGCAAGTCAGAACAACTGGTCGCCATCCAAAATCCTGAATATACTTCACGAATTTGGTGACCCGCAGAACCCCAACACCATTAAAAGGAGGAAATTTTTGTGTGATCATCAAAACTGTTCTCAAAATCACACCTCTCAAATGAATTGATATTGACCATACATTAAAATTTGATGCTGATCTTATTTCTTCGAGGCACACAACTATCCTTCTACTACCATAATTAGATATTTTGATTTGGTCACATTCCCATAAGCTTGCGCTTTGAACTGCCCCTGCTTACCTCATGCAGGGATAGCAGCCTGCCGCTGACACTCGACTCGCCAGGGTCTGTCAGCGGATTTTGCCTGGGGATACTTTACGAAAGTCCACCACTTTGAGAAGTAAAAAGACAATGGTCCAGAGAATAAGGGGTAGATTTTAGAAAGAACAAAAAATAACAGCAAAGCAAAAAAACCAGATCTTGGCACAACACAACATACAAATTGGTGTCATTGAACCCAAAACAACCACAGGCGATATCTGCACCGCGGAGAATATTAATGCTGACTGCGGCTGCAAATGTTAAAAAAAGGCCAAAGCTACTGAGCACAGCACTCTTGTGCCACAAACCAAAAAATAAAAATAAACCTGTCACAAGCTCAATCCAGGGCAAGAAAATTCCCCATAGCACGACCAATTTCTCAGGTAGCAAATTGTAGGCTTTAACAATTTTAATAAATGCTTCCGGATTACGGATTTTTACAACCCCAGCCCATCCGAGAATAACCCCCAGAAATATCCGGACTGCGGTTCCTGTCCATGCTAATTTAGCAGGTATAATCATCTGTCAAAACTCGTTTGGATCGAATTTTTTCCCTTTACCCATTCCTCCCATCCTCCCTCAAAAACTCGAACATGTATAAATCCAAATTTCTTTGATAGAGACCTCGCCAATTTGACACTGGTATTACAATTTTTGCCAGAACAATAGACAATTATTGGGGTCTCACGAGCAACATCAGACAAAAGCTGCTGAGAAAAATAATCGCGCTGAATATACGGCATGTTCACTGCCCCTGGAATATGACCTCTGTGATAAGCATATTCAGAACGCCCATCAATGAGTAGTATTTTTGATTTCGATTGTATTCTATTTTGAAGAACTTTTAAAGAGACATACGTTATATCATCTTGTTTTTCAGAGATTTCAACTTCACCCAACAAAAGCTGTTCAATAAAAATAACAGTATAAATCAATCCTGCGCCTATTCCCAAAATTTGAATAACCAATACACGCAGGAGAACTAATTTTATGTTAGGATTGCGAAATTCTACATTCATCGGCTCCATTCCCTATGCGATAAGTTGCTTTCGAAAAAGATGCCAATAGTGTCCCTTCTTCTCCACCAACTCTTCATGTGCTCCTTGCTCCACAACTCTTCCCTCATCCAAACAAATAACCTCATCTACCTGCTGGATGGTACTGAGTCTGTGGCTAATCACAATCATCGTCTTATCTTCATATAGAGCCTGCAAATTTGCTATAATTTCACCTTCGCTTTCAGAATCCAGTGCTGACGTAGCTTCATCCAGGATCAGAATATCCGAGTCTCTCAAAATCGCACGAGCAATAGCAATACGTTGCCTTTGACCGGCCGAAAGCGTGTTACCACGGTCACCGATAAGCCTAAGCGCACCATCTTCGGCCTTTTCAATAAATCCATCCAAACCAGCTATCCTGATCGCTCGGTGGACCTCTTCAGGCGTACTTTCGGGCTTGCCGTATCGAATATTGTCCCAGATCGTATCATGAAAAACTTGATTTTCCTGGGTTACCAGACCAACATGTTCTCTCAGATCATACAGCTTGATATGGGTAATCGGTGTGTGGTCAATCGTAATCACACCTGTATCCGATTCATAAAAACGACACAGTAAATTTATCAATGAACTCTTGCCACAACCGCTTGAGCCTACCAGTGCATATTTTTTTCCTTTCTCAAGTCTTAAGCTGAAATCCTGCAAAACGGGTTGTCCATTATATCCGAAATTGAGGTTCGCAAACACAATTTCTTTTTGGAAAGAAAAAGGACTGGCGGCAGATTCATCTGTGGTTTTCTGAACATCAATCTCAAGAAATTCGAATACTCGCTTCATTGAAACAGATACACGAATGAGGGCTATATAAAGGCGGTTGAGATTTCTAAATGGTGCAAAAAGGCGCGACAAGTATTGCAAGAAAGCAACCAATGCCCCCAGGCTCATGACCCCCAACATGACTTTGTGGCCTCCCCATCCCAGAATGATTGCGGGCGTCAGTGACGTTAAAAATCTCGAAATGGATCTCATAGCTCCAGAGTAGGTTACATTTTGCATATTGATATTTAGAAGATCGTTTAGCTGCGACCACAATCTATTATTTTCATAATTATAGGTATTATAGACCTGAATCAATTGGACAGTCTCAAATCGCTCAATCAAATAGCTCATAACTTCAGAGCCTTTCTTTTGCCCGCGTTCCGTAATATCTCTTATTTTTGGCTGGAAGTAGCGAATATTGAATGCCAGAAAGGGTATTACAATAACAGAAACCAAAAATAGCTGCCAGTTCAACCAGCAGAGAGCCACAGTAAGCCCTATGAGTGTCAGCAAGCTATGTACAAGGCTCAAAGCACTTGAAGTGATAAACGACTGTATCCTATCAACTTCATTGCTCATTCTATAAACAATATCCCCAGATTTATTGCGATCATAAAAGCTCAATGGCAAATGGATTAAGTGGTCAAAAAGATGGCTTCTTATATCCAGCATAACGCGATTTTTTATATAGGCAAATAAATAGTTTGAA
This sequence comes from Candidatus Poribacteria bacterium, assembly GCA_012270795.1. Classification (GTDB taxonomy): domain Bacteria; phylum Poribacteria; class WGA-4E; order WGA-4E; family WGA-3G; genus MSPOR6. The sequence continues at coordinate 4,649 of JAAXHO010000070.1, read as the reverse complement.
CAAAAACTAATAATGATATTGCCTACTGTAATGCCCAGGAGCAGAAGTAAAATAAATATCAAGAGTTCATAATCTTTGTTTGGAAATATGTCATCAATGATAATTTTCATGATATATGGGAAAGCCAGCGAGCTAACGGTCCCTAAAATCAAGAGGACGAAAACAACGCTTTCGTGTACCCAATACGGTTTTAGAAATTTTAAAAAATGAAAAAAGACGTGTCTCTGCTTAGAGATATTGGAAATAGCTGATATGACTTGTTGTTTGTCCTTCATATTCACCCGTGATATAAACGAAGAATACTCGTGAAAATCGTCGTCAGATTAATCATTGAAAATAGTGAAGATAGAGATGATCAACGAGTTGACTCTCCTATTAGCCGGTAGGGGATTCGGGAGTATCAAGAAGACGATAGATACGAATCTTACCATTCGTATCCTCATCATCGGCAGGCGATAAATACTCATATATAGACATCCCCTGACAAGTGAAAATATTGTATCTCAGTTCATTTTTCATCTCTTGTGCATAAGGCTCCACGCTCAGGTCTGATAAAAGTATAAGACCTGTAATGATTGGTGAATCACTGAACAGGTACCTGAGTAAAATATCTCCCGAAGACAGGAGAGACATACCGAACAATTTGCTAAACTTAGCTTCTAATAATTCTCTTCCGGTTTTGCCCTCATCTAATTTAAGACTGACAAATTCGGGATGATTTATAGTTAGAGACGGGAGAAACTCATGCGCAGCCAGATCAATTCGCATAACCTCAACTTCCCACGGCAGGACAAAGTATATGATTTTTTGCACCTCGTCATAAGCAAGCCCTTGTAAACGCTGCAAACCGAAAAATAGGCTTCTGTATTCAGCCTCGCAGACCTTGAACTTGACGAGGTCTTCCCCTGTGTCCAGAGAAGTGACACAAAGCATACCGTTTTTGTTTTTGTCAACATAAGTATGAATGAGATTGTGATCTTCAGAAACCAACATGCGATTAATAAAGCGCCTCTTTGGCAGTTTCAATTGCTCTATAAACTCACCTTTAATCGAGAAGCGAAGCGTCTGCCCGGTTCCTCCATCGTAGATCAGCATTTGGCCGGTATTAGGGATTACTGCTGATCCGATCGGTATTTTGTACTGGCCTACTCCATCCCCCCGACTGCCAATAGGCCACTTATAGCTTCCCTCTCTGTCAAAAACTTCAACACTTTTTTTTATGTTATCTAAAAGTATGATATAGTCCTCCGCAATCGTCACAGAACCTACACTCCCTAGTGCGGAGCCAGCCTCTGGGAGCTCCAGTGTGATATCACCAACCAATGAGAGATGAGTTCCTCGTGTTTGTGTATCGAGAATGATTACATCTTTCTGGTTTTCAACCGCACTCTTTTCGCATCCCCCAAAGATGAGAAAGAGGAGTGCCAGCCACCTCACTGGAACCAATAATTTTTTGTTCATTAATGATAATCCTTCCATTATCGTTGGATCGGTGTTCCCAGCCTGTTTATCGAGAACACCGATCCAAACTTGAGCCTATCAAGTTCGGGGTTGCACACTTCCTTTTTTAACGAGTATACAGACACTAATCGTCATGCTTCGATTCAGTTTCCGTATACGAATCGCCCGGCTCGCAGACGAAAACGATATCTTCAACGCAATCATAATGAGTGATAATTTCACAATCAGTCTCTTCGGTCCATGAAGTCCAGTTACCCTCGTATCCGTAGATACTCATAGAAGCAATCCGAAATTGCTCTGTCTTAGTCAAGGTTTTCATAATATCACCTCCTTTCCTTTTGATTAAATCAAAGTGTGCATGCACATATATAACGCACCTTACTCGATAGGCTCAAGTAAAACCATTCTTTTGACACTCGACTCGCCAAGATCTGTCGGCGGCTATTTATACCAATACTCTTGCCATGCCATATCTCGCCCGTAAATATCAATAAATAAATGTAGATAAAGAAGCAGTATCAAAATTTTTTGCAATGATTTGAGCATAGGTCACCCCTTTAAGATGATTGTTCAGAAGTGGTTTTTGCAAACGCAAATGTTTTTGAATCACACCAAAAAAGAGGACTGTATTTTGAGGGCGGTCCTTTGAGGGCAAATGACAATGCGTGATGATATTTTTATTGTTCACAACAAAAATAGCTGGGGTGCGATAAGTGAGTAACTCATTCTGGAATAGCATGTTATCAGTATCTGGAAGCAACTCGTAATGCAGATTAAAACTCCTTTTGTATCTTTTCAACACGCCCGCAGGAACATTGGCAAAAGCATAAATTGGAAAGCGTTTTGCGGGGTCCTGGTTTTGGTACACATGCGCCAGTAACTTTATCTGGGTGATTAAACAGGGCTGACAGTCTCGCGGCTTGAAGACCAGAACCAGTCCTTTTCCGGTTTTGGAAAAGTCCGTTGAAATCCAATCGCCATTTATGTTCTTCAATTCCAACTTCGGAAATTCTTGCCCTTGATAATTGGATGCATAGGTAGAGACGTTTATATGCTCTTTGTAATCTGCGTTCACTTGTCGGAGGTCTCTGATTTCTTCCCAACGACGAGCGTTCGTATTTCTCAACTTCCATATTCCGAATAACGCAACCAGAAGAAGAACAGAGAGCAGGATATTCAAAATCAGCGATATTTTGCGAAGTTCTGGCATTTACTTTCTCCACATCACCAAAAGCAACCACAGATAAACACCGATGAACACGAATAGTTGCAGGTTTAGGACCTGCACTGGAGGCCATAATTCAGTGCTACGCTTGTCTCAAATGCGGGCAACCACGAGGGTAGCCCCTACGGTTTTAAAAAAAATCGATAACGACATCGGCCATTTTTTTGCATCCTTCCGCACTGATTATCTCAGTGGCTGGAAGGCCATGCGTTGATTCCAGGCGCGATGTGGTTTGGCAAATTTCTTCTTTGGAAAGCGGCTGGTTGACAACTGTATGAACAGTGTCATTAACAATTTTTTTCTTGTCGCTGAAAACGAGCAGAATAACTTTTCCTTTTCCCAAGCTCTCTAACACTCGGATATTTTCCTGTATAAATTCAGGCTCATCGATAGAATTAACGAGCAGGATATAGGCATCGGGAACGGTTCCAAAGAGCAAGATCAAGGAGGGCAAGGTGTAGCTTTGCGATTTTTCGTAAAAGCTATGGGGTATGATACCAGACTGACCACCAACAACGATAATATCCGGGTCTGATTGTTCGATCCCGACCATAGCGGAATTTAGAAGTGGAATGTGCAAATCCATTGGGATTTGGATACTTCTATGTCCGTCATATCCATTTGGAAATGTAAAATCGAAATCAAATAATGCAGATTGATGTTCTGTGCCCAATTGACCCACTTTATAGCCAATCTGCTGTAATTGTTTTCTCAGTGCCAACTGTGCAGTGAACTTGCCCTGCTGCGGTCCTGTTCCAAATATGCCCACGACAGGTTTCTGGCTACTGCTTCTCCAATCATAAGTTTTGGTCAAAGCCTCATAAGTTGCAAAATCTATGGTCGGTGCTGTACAATGCAGATGTTTTTCCTCAAATGCTTTGCAGATATTTTTGTATTGCTTATCTGCAATAGGGCTCAGACTGTAAACATGCTTGTCGTGCTTTAAGGCCAATTCCAGAGATTCTTGTAACACATCGCGTTTCTTAATACGGCTAATTTCATCCAGATAACCCAAAACGAGTGTATCGCCGTATTGCAGACAGTCTTCTAAATTTTGTTGTATGATCAAATTAGATTCGGACCCACCAATCACCTCCCCACAATCTTTGCCTATGGTTCTTTTTCCAACAACGTCAACTACCCTTGCAATTCTAAACGGCAATAACTCCCGAAACCGCACCAACCCATGCATCTCTTTGTTATATGGAAAAATTACGGCTTCTTCTATCCAGTCCGGCGTGTTTGCCTTATTTAGGTCTCGGAGAGAAACGTCTGAACGAGACATCCCGCTCATCGTATAAGTGCTACTATCTACCAACTCGGGACATTGACTTAACGAATGTCTCTGCAAAATTTCTGTCAGATCGTTGAACGTGATGCCATTGTATTTTTCTATGATCAGGGCAATCAAGCCAGAAATATGCGGAGCCGCAAAGCTCGACCCACCCATAAATATCTGTCTGCCTTCCAACCAATCCAAGCGTTGGCGATCACCCCGTGCGACAAACTGTATTTTTTCGTGCGGGTCAAAAAAGTAATCAAACTTTCCATTAACTTTGCCTCCTGCTACCCCAAAGACATTGGGAAAAGACGCGGGAATACTCGGTTGTCCATCATTTGATGTCGCAGCGACAATGAATGTCTGGTGTTTGTGTGCAAAATCACAGGCTTCTTTCAAAACATCGCTATTGCTTTCATCCAAAGTGCCCAAACTCAAATTGATAATGTGACAGTGATGCTCAACACACCAGTAGATCGCCTTGCACAAAATGTCCATTGTCGTTATCAGATCTGACTCAAAAATTTTGACCGGCAAAAATTCAGCATTGGGAGCTTTAGAGTGGATGACGCCAATACATGCTGTTCCGTGGCCGATCATATCTTTGTAATTTGCGTCTGGATCGCCATTGCAAAAACTGGTGCCTTTCAACACATGTACATCTTTGTGACCGACGTTAAAACC
>JAAXHO010000274.1:942-1113 GCA_012270795.1 Candidatus Poribacteria bacterium | reverse complement strand
ATTCCAATTGTAACCTTTTTCCATCCTTTATGAAGCTAAACGTTATCATTTCTAGAAGAATTTCGGTTCTGCATTTCTTTCTGTGTCGTTCACTGCAGTCAAACATATGATCACCGAATGTGTACGAGTTGCACCATTTTGCCAAAAACACGTTAGTGGGGTGATGAATCC
>JAAXHO010000274.1:513-775 GCA_012270795.1 Candidatus Poribacteria bacterium | reverse complement strand
AAGTATTTGTGCAATGTAAATTGCACGTTAAAAGGAAGTTTGAAATAACGCACTGAATTCAAAAGAAGTTGAAAAATTTCAAATATGTTAAGATTTACTAGAGAAGCGATTTTGAAACTGCGGATCATGACAATACCGTGCTCATTTCTATGTATCATTTTAGAGAGAAGGTTATTTCACATTGACTAGCTATTCTCTTTAATTCTTGGGCCCCGTTATCTATGCATTGGTCCCACGCGATTTCTTTCTTTTCTCGCCTAAG
>JAAXHO010000274.1:0-262 GCA_012270795.1 Candidatus Poribacteria bacterium | reverse complement strand
ATAGGATATAACCATGCACTCATCCTTGAGCGTTCTTATTCTGCTCCAGTGGTTTGTGACTGCGGCATTGCGAGCGCATAAGTCGAAGTCTTTCACTCTGGTATCGAAAAATATTACAAAGATATAGGTCTATATATTTTAATTCTTTCCTTCAACACAAACTGAAAGAAGGCGATTTTGTCGGCTTTTTATTCTTGCCATGCAAAATCTATTAATCGTATAAAGGTAGTCAAACTTTTGATCCTATTATACTCTTAGTGAT
>JAAXHO010000213.1 GCA_012270795.1 Candidatus Poribacteria bacterium | reverse complement strand
ACACGCTACTCTGTGAATTTATACAAAATTGCATTTATAAGATACGTTGCATATATTGAATTATATAGCACCATGCTCAAAATGTCAATGCAATTCTGTCCGATATGCAGAGGCATTCAATTGTCGAAATGTACTCGTGTTGGAGGGGTTTCTAACCCCGATTTCTGCTGCTGTGTATCTCAAATCGGGGTTAGAAACCCCTCCAACAACAACGAAACCCGACAATTGAATGCCTCTGCCCCTCTGGATAAAACATTGACATTAATGTAATTATTTGCTAAACTATTGACGGAAGAATAAACAAATAGGTGAAAAAGATGACAAGGATAGGTATTGTTGGTGCATCCGGATATGGTGGCAGCGAATTAGTGAGGTTTCTGGTCAACCATTCCAGTGGACTACGCATAGAACTCGCAACTTCCGAAACATACTCTGGACAACGCGTTGACAGTGTCTTGCCACATCTGCGCGGGTTCATAGACCTCACCTTTGAAGCATTAGACATTGACGCACTCAAAGAGCGTGTTGACGTGGTCGTCTTAGCCGTGCCCCACAAGGTCGCAATGACGTTTGTACCGCAGATTGTTGCACAAGGGTTGCGCGTCGTTGATTTCAGCGCAGATTATCGCTTGACCGATTCTGAAACCTATAGCAACTGGTACCATGTTGAGCATACCAGTCCTGAACTTATCCAGAATGCTGTTTACGGTTTACCAGAACGATACCGTGAGAAGATACAGGAGGCAGAAATCGTAGCGAATCCCGGCTGCTATCCTACCAGTGCAATCCTTGCCACGATGCCTTTGTTGAAACATAAACTCATTCAATTAGATACTATCATCATAGATTCTAAATCTGGCATTTCAGGTGCAGGACCAAAACCGAAAGACACAACCCACTTCCCGAATCGCGAGTCTAATGTTGTCGCCTATAACATTGGAAAACATAGACATACACCAGAGATAGAACAGGAGTTAAGCGGAGTTGCAGGGCAAACCGTTTCTGTCACTTTCACACCACATTTGGTCCCGATGGCGCGTGGTATCCTCAGTACAGTCTATGCCAGCTTGATTGAATCGCTTGATACAGAATCTTTGCTTGACATCTACACAACTTACTATGAAGATGAACCGTTCATTCGGATTCTTGATAAAGAAGTTTATCCACAGACCAAATCTGTTCTCGGCAGTAACTATTGCGATATTGGATTAGAGGTTGATGACCGAACAGGCCGGGTTGTTGCAATGGCAGCACTGGACAACCTTGGTAAAGGCGCGGCTGGAGCCGCATTGCAAAATCTCAATCTGATGTTCAGTTATGACGAAACAGATGGTCTGCTATCACCAGGTTTAATGCCGTAGTCATGGAATTAATGATTGTTGCAGGTGAACCTTCGGGTGACCTGCACGCCTCCCATGTCGTCCAAGCACTCAATGCGCAAAGTTTAGAAATATCCGTTTGCGGTATGGGTGGCGACATGATGGAAACCGCTGGTGTGGCTCTTGATATCCACATACGCGATTCTGCTGTCATGGGTTTTGTTGATGCCTTTGCTGTTCTCCCCAAGTTTCTAAAAAAACAAGCAATACTGAAAAAGAGACTACGGCAACAACCTCCCGACGTCTTGCTTCTTATAGATTTTGCTGAATTTAATATGCCTTTAGCAAAGTTTGCGAATAAACAAGGTATCCCAGTAGTTTATTATATTCCCCCAAAAGCGTGGGCGTGGCGTGCTGGCAGAGCAAAAAAACTCGCTAAGTATGCAAACGTCATTGCCTCAATCTTCCCATTTGAAACAGATTTTTATAAGAATGCTGGTGCATCGGTAAAATTTGTTGGACACCCGTTAGTTGACTTTGCACACACCGATCTGACCTCAGCAAAAGCACGTGAGACACTAGGATGGCACAAAAACGAACCTGTTATAGGTCTAATGCCCGGGAGTAGACGTTCCGAAGTACAACGTATTTTCCCCGTTATGTTAGAAGCAGCTGCCAATATTTCGTTACTTTTCCCCGATCTTAAATGGGTTCTTCCACTTGCACCAGGTATATCTAAAGAACTGATTGACGACTGTAAAGAAAGCGTTGAAGGTATTCCGCATATAAAGATCGTAAAGGATGAAGCTTATACCGCCATGCGTGCTGCAACGTTGATGCTGATTACTTCTGGAACTGCCACACTTGAAGCGGCTTGCATTGGTGTCCCAATGATTATCCTTTATCGCACCTCGTGGATCAATTGGCGGATTATCAATGCCCTAACCCCTTTAGAGGACAGCGGTTTGCCAAATCTTATTGCAGGTAGACGCATTGCTCCCGAACTTCTTCAAGCAGAACTTACCCCCGATTTGCTTACAAATGCTACGGTAGACCTTCTCTGCCATCCAGAGAAACTTGATGCACAACGTGATGCTCTCAGTCTTGTCCACAAACAGTTGGGTGAGTCTGGTGCAGCAAAAAGAACAGCTGAGTTAGTATTAGAACAAGCCGCATCGACATAAAATACACCTTATGAAACGTGCTATTTATAATTTCATCACCACAAAACAGAGTGGTTTTCTACCAACACTCTTTCGAATTCTGCTTATCCCCTTTAGTTGGCTTTACGGTACTGTGATTTTGGCACGCAATTATTGCTATACGATTGGTTTATTCAAACAGAAACAGTTAGCTTGCACAGTGATTAGCGTTGGCAATATCGTGGTTGGAGGGACAGGTAAAACACCAGCAACCGCTGCAATTGCAAGACTGCTCAAAAATAGAGGTTATCGGATGGCGTTGATCCTCAGTGGCTATAAACGGCACAGCAATGATGCAGTAACAATTGTTTCGGACGGTAGAAATAGACTGTGTAGCAGAAAAGAGGGCGGCGATGAAGCGGATATGCTTGCACGCCAACTTACAGACATACCGATAGTCGTTGGAAAACAACGTTATTTAGCGGGAAAAACTGCACTGAATCGCCTTAAAAGCGAAATATTAATCATTGACGACGGGTTTCAGCACCGTCAACTTGCACGTGATATTGACATCGTAACAATTGATGCAACACAACCTTGTGGCACAGGAGCATTACTACCTATCGGCACATTGCGGGAACCAATATCTGCACTACAACGTGCCGACATCATTTTACTCACGCGGACTGATGCAGACAACATAAACATAATAGACTTGAAAACCGAACTGAATCAGTTTGCACAAAATACACCCATCTTACAGAGTGTCCACCAACCAACATCTCTTTATTGGCTAAATCAAAAGGAAAATCAGGATGCGTTACCACTTACAACCCTAACGGGAAAACGACTGCTTGCAGTGTGTGGTATCGGTAATCCTGACGCATTCGTCACAACACTAAAAAAATATCAACCAGAGGCAATAGAACTATTTGCATTTCCTGACCACCATGTCTACACCAAACCTGACCTATTTCATATCCAGCAACGGATGCAACGTTGTCATGCAGAATGGGTTATTACAACGCAAAAAGACGAACAAAAATTAAGGGTTTTCTCTGCAGAATTACCGATAATTGTATTGGCAGTAGAATTAATCATTACAGACGGTGAGGCAATTCTCTTGACTGCAATCCAAAAAGCACTGGAATAGATGCTACGGTATCGGCACACCTTCACGCGCTGTCATTTCCGCATACAGTTCCTGCAAACGCGCTGTCATCGGACCAAGTTCTCCTGTACCAATCTGCCTGCCATCTACCTCTAACACAGGACTTAGCTCACCGACCGTACCAGTTGTGAACATCTCATCTGCTGTATAAACTTCTGTTAGAGAGACATTCCGTTCTACTAATGGAATCTGTGCTTTATTTGCAAGGTGGATGACGTTACCGCGTGTAATTCCGGGCAGGCAGCTATCCGCATGGGGTGTGAGTACTTGCCCACGCTTGACTATAAAGATGTTCGTAGCGTTTGCTTCAGAGACGAAACCGAATATATCAAGCATAATTGCATCGTCTACTCCTGCAACATTTGCCTCAATTTTTGCCAAAATGTTGTTAATCAAGTTGTTGTGATGTATTTTTGAATCAATACACTGCGCTGGATTCCGCCGAATCGCTGAGGTAATCAACCGAACACCGCTACTGGCATAGATCGGTGCTTTCCATTCCGCCAAAACAATGAGACACGTGCCGTATTCGTTAACCTTCGGATTCATGCTTGAGGTTACCTTTTTGCCTCGACTAAGTGTCAGACGTATATGTACTTCATCGCGCATCCCATTCGCTTGGAGTGTTTCAAAAATTGCGGTTTTGATCTCCTCCCGTGAAGGTATACCTTCAAACGCCATGGCATGCGCGGAGTCTATCAATCGGTCTAAGTGTGCATCCAAGGCAAATATTTTGCCGTTATAGATACGTAATCCTTCCCATACACCGTCTCCACCTTGTGCCAGGCTATCAAACACCGATATTTTTGCATCCTCACGGGGCAGCAATTCCCCACCGACATGTATTAATATATTCTCGTTCCGAGCATCAGGTAATTGTGGTTGCATTTATTCTCCTTCTTTTGTCACAATTCAAAGATCGCTCCTACAGAAAGTGTAAACTTAATTTTGTTAGGACTTACGCATTCCCCCCGCTTGCGGGGGGTTAGGGGGGTAAAATAGGCAGAAATTTGGTTTTTTAACCCCCTAAATCCCCTATCAAGGGGACTTTAAGAGAAAATGCGTAAGTCCTGTTTGTAATTCACCATATATAAAACCACTTTGAGTTATTATACCAAAACCTTATTCTGAAAGCAATCTTTGTGTGCAATCTGCAGGGTTATTTAGTTTTCGGTTTTTCTGCTATATTTTTCACATTTCAATATGACCATCTGTAGGTCGGTAGAGCTTGCGAAACCCGACACATTTTGTTTCTGTCGGGTTTCGCAAGCTCTACCCGACCTACGATATAAACAGATAGTAACACTCATCAACTGATAATTCTTAAAACTAAATAATCCTGTGCAATCTGGCTGGGTGTGTAAAGTTTTTGGTATGTGTCTGAACCAGGATTTTCAGGATTATCAGATTTTCAGGATTTTTCTCATCAAATCCTATTCTAAAAGAAAACGTATACGCGCATCAAAAACCCTTGATGAGGTAAATCTTGAAAATCTGATAATCCTGAAAATCCTGGTTCAGACACATACCAAAAACTTTACACACCCACTTGCGATTTTTTTATTGACATATTTTCAAAGTTTTGTGTATAATAAAACTTGTAGAAATTATTTTTAAGTAAACCACTACTTTTGTCCTTTTTGGACAATCCTAAACAATAATTGTTGTTTGATTGGTATTGGTTCAGATATTCAAACAAGAGGAAGGATGGCGAAAATGCAAAATGCTTATAGCAACCGCAATATAAAAAGAACGACTCTCATACATCTAAACCACCTCCACCTTTGTTCTATTCTTGAACTTTCTGCGCTTTTACCGATTATCCGTTATGTTAACTATCGGTTTACCCCCCCCTTCAACAAATTTAACAATTGTAATAATATATCAGTTAACGAACAGGCGATTATCGCTGGTGTTCATCAACTTTTTATCGTGCCCATCTGCTCTCTATTCATGTGGATAGTTTGCTGCGGGCTATTTTGTTTGCAGAAGGTGGGTATCTTAGTAATTTATTCAACATAGGAGAAAATTAAAATGCGATCAGGTTTTACAAAGTCTTATATCGCCCTTGCTGCTGTAGTCATTATCGTAGCAGGTGGGATTTCTGCTCAAGCGGATCTGAGTGATCCAACGATCTCTGTTTACTACGGTTTTGAAGGCGACGGTGATGTTGTCAAAGATGGTTCTGTCAATGGTAACGACGGTATGATTGTAGGAAATGTTGTTAGGGATGAAGGCGTTTACGGCAAATCTATTGTCCTGGAAACAGATTCATGGATAGATATGAACGGACCTGAATTTACTAACGGCCCTGTAGAAGGTTTCACTATTGCTGTTTGGGTCAACCATACCGGTTCATCATCTCCACAAACATTGCTTGATGCGATCGGGACAGACCACGGCAGCGGTCTTTTTCACATGGAAATACGTTCTGGCGGCTTTAGATTCTTCCATCGTGATGGAAACAACGCAGAAGTTTTCAATATCAATCCGGGACCAGTAATTGAAGCCAATACGTGGGTTCATTTTGCTGGAACTTATGATAGTGAGAGCAATGAAGTGAAAACTTATATTGATGGTGAAGAGACCCATTCTGCCGCGGGTTCTGGAAATCCGTGTTCAGATAATTGGGGAGTTACTGCAGGAATCGGTCACCATAAGAACGACCGCTGGTTTAATGGGATGTTAGATGAGTACTTTATATTCAATCGCGCTGTGTCAGCAAGCGAAATTACAGATATTATGAACGGTGTTCTAACATCGGTAGAACCAGCAGACAAACTGACAACAACTTGGGGTAACATTAAATCACATCGTTAGATAGACAACGTGTGCAAATACGGCTTAGATTTGGTGTTTTCTGAATTCAAGCCATTTTCAAAATTGCCAATAGCAAAATTAATAATATTAGGACTTACGCATTCCCCCTTGATAAGGGGTTAGGGGGTTAAAAAATCGTTATTTAACCCCCTAAATCCCCCTTATCAAAGGGACTTTCAAAGAAAATGCGTAAGTCCTGTAATATAAAAGGAGGAAAAAAATGCGTTTTAATAGTATTAAAGTGATACGTATCTATATCGCTATTTTAGTAATAATAGGCGTGCCTTTGCTCTCAGTTCAAGCAGATCTAAAAGACCCTACATTATCAGTCTACTATAGTTTTGACGATGATGGAGATACTGTCACAGATGGATCAATCCAAGGAAACGATGGCATGGTAGTAGGTACTACCAAATATGTTAATGGACAGATAGGAAAAGCGATTGAATTAAATGGCAGCACTTATATTGATATGAATGGTCCGGAGTTTAAAAATGTACCGATTGATGAGATTACCCTTGCTGTTTGGATAAATCACACCGGGGCAAGCGGTACTCAACAGTTACTTGACGCGTTAGGCACTGGTCAGGCAAGTGGACTTTTTCATGCCGAAATACGTAATGCTGGTTTCAGATGGTTCCATCGTAATATCGCGGGGACAAAAATTTTTGAAATCAATCCGGGGCCAGTGATTAAAACGAATGAGTGGGTACATTTTACAGGCACTTATGACAGTGAAAGTGGTGAGGCCAAAACTTATATTGATGGTGAAGAGACAAACTCTATTTCGGGTTCCGGAAAACTTGCGGATAACTGGGGGGTCTCTGCTGGTATAGGTGTACACAAAAATGACCGCTGGTTTATTGGATTAATGGATGAGTACTATATATTTTCTCGTGCTTTGTCAAAAGAAGAAATCAATACAGTGAAGGATGGTGAATATTTATCTGTTGAACCGACAGACAAGCTCGCCACAACCTGGGGTGATATCAAAGCACGCTGATTAGAATAACCTAAGTTGCCACCTACTTTAGAATACTCTTGTTGGAGGGGTTTCTAACCCCAATTTATGACAATTTGCATCAGAATTCGTTGTTTTTCTATTTTCTGTTATCAATCGGGGTTAGAAACCCCTCCAACAAATAATAGGTGGCAACTTAGGTTAGAATAGTTCATAGTTGAAACTTGGCTTGAGTCCTACTTATTAATCGGATTCAAGCCTTTTTTGTGTCTGTATGTTATACCATTTCTAATAAATTATATTCCATTAGAAAGACTTCTTACCCCTCGCTTGCTATTCTTAGCCCCCGCTTGCGGGGGTTGGGGGGTCGGATAAAGGGGGGGCTTAAATAGAAATGGTATTAGCAATTCGTTTTAGACACAATTACCAATTTGGGTCATATTCCCAATTAACACGTTGCCTTCCGTATCGTATCCCGTCAATCTCGGTTTGATGGCAAACAAGACACCTGTGGAAATCGCTAACCCCATGCAGTTCATGTGCCGATATCAGTTCTGGGGTGTTATGTTCGTGGCAGGTGATGCATGTGTAACTGCGATATGGAGAATCAGCGTAAAGCGCGATTTGATCTGCCTCTTTCTTAACATGATAAGTGCGGTTAAGTTCTTTATCAACTAAGCTCCAAACCTCGCCAACTTCTTTAATAATGATTCTTGCTGTGCTGGATATTTCTGTGTTGTGAAGTGTGAACCGCCAATGGATGTCTTCAGGAATAGTTGCAGATGTATCCAATTCCTGTTGATATATTGTTTCTACATGGAAAAGTAGGGGTTTAGATGTATGGCATTTCGCACAAGGCACATCGTGAACATCTGTCAAGGGAAAGAAATCATCATGATCGAGTTTTGCCTGTCCGTGAAAGACAATGCTAACCAATAAAATCGGGGCAAGCACAAGGTGACACCGCAGCAGCAACTTACGCACATTGCGTGCCGTTAGACTCACGGCAATTCCAGTGCCTAAATTTGACAAGGCAAGTAGAAAAGTTAGCCAAGAATGCCACGCAAGCGGTTGGAAAGCAGAGTGAAACAGCACCAGACACAAACCAAGTGAAGCAAGTCGTTGGTGATATTTTAACCACACCTGCCGACTCCCCCAACGTACCCATCGACTGCGGAGTAAATAGAGACTTGCGATCAGGATCGCTATTGCACCGATGATGCTGATTGTATGCCTTGCTTCACCGTAACTACCGGCTTGCCAAATACAGACACAGGATATTACAACAGCACCGATAACACCGTGACCAATCTGTATAAAGACTTTCATGTGATGAGTTTAACATGTCCATTGGAAAAGGACAAGCAGAAACTTATACCAATTTTAATTATTTTTATTCCATTCTTCCGTAGGTCGGGTAGAGCGCAGCGAAACCCGACAGGATAACCACAATCAATACATGTCGGGTTTCGCTGCGCTCTACCCGGGGAATGCTATATAGCATTCATACCGTTGATTTCTTGATTTGGACCTACGAAATAGTGTAAAATTATCAAACAGAAATGGTATAATACTTTCAACAAAAGGAACAGACTTGTGAATTCACACAAAAAAGAGTTCGGCACGGTTGTCGGCCCACATCCACGCACTGCTAAAGCCGGTTTTGACATGCTCCTTGCAGGTGGAAATGCTGTGGACGCTGCCGTTGCTGCTGCGTTTGCAGAAGGAGTTGTTGAACCTTCACATAACGGCATTGCTGGCTACGGTGGGTGCATGTTAATCTATCGTAAAAAAACACAGGATGTCGTAGCCATTGATTACAATACTGCCGCACCCGCTGCAGCCGCTGAAGACATGTTCACAATTGAGGACGCACCAGATGTACCCGCGGGGTACCGCGTACCAGGACGCGCCAATGTTCACGGACCCCTGTCTATCGGTGTCCCCGGTGTTGTCGCAGGTCTCTGTTTAGCGTTGAAGGAATATGGGAGGCTCACACTTACAGATGTCCTTCGGCCCGCAATCAATTCCGCACGTTACGGATACGCACCGAACCGCGCGAATCGTGGGGGTATTGCCGGCAATGCAGAACGGTGGAAACGTGAGTTTCCTGAAACTGCCCATGTTTTTCTGAAAAATGGCAGACCGCCAAAACAAGGGGAAACCCTCACAAATCCCGATCTTGCCCGCACCTTAGAAACAGTAGCAGAGGACGGACATACAGCATTATACGAAGGAAAAATAGCAGAAACAATCACCAATCACATTCAGGAATTAGGGGGTATTTTAACCCTTGATGACCTTAAGCAATACCGTCCCATCATTACTCAACCTTATGAAATCCAATATCGGGGTTATTCTGTCCATACAGTACCACTCGGTGCAGGTGGACTTACCACATTGCAGATGCTCCGTTTAGTGGAAACTTATGACGTGGCTAAAATGTCTCTCACAGATAGGTTTCACCTTCTTGCTGAAGCGATGAAGATTTCTTGGGTGGAAAGACTTCGGAAATATGGTGATCCAAATTTCGTTGAGATAGATATAGATGAAGAACTGTCGGATAGTTTCACAGAAAAACTTAGCAAAAAGCTGATCGCAGGTCTTGAAACTCCACAACGCGGGGAGGTGGTATATCACGAACCGATGCACTGCACAAGCCATATCTCTACTGCAGATGCTGAAGGGAATATGGTATCGTTGACGCAGACACACGGAGGCGGTTTCGGGTCAATGGTGACGGTGCCTGGAACTGGACTGCTCTTTGGGCACGGTGTCGGTCGTTTTGAACCAAGACCCGGATACGCAAATTCTATCAGTCCGAAGAAACGACCATTGCACAATATGGCACCCTGCCTTGCAACGCACGATGGCATGCCTTTTGCCACTTACGGCATTCCTGGGGGACGCACCATTCCCAACAATCAGCTTAATATCAGTATAAGCCTTATGGACTTGGAAATGTCCGCACAAGCGGCATTGGACGCGCCCCGTTTTCACTGCGACGGTGCCGAACCTATACAAATAGAATCGCGAGCAGGTGAAGAAACGCTTGCAGGTTTGCGGGAACTTGGGCATGAAATCACTGCAAGCGGGGGGATAGGTGGACCAGGACACGCTATTCGCCTCTGGAATGGCGGGACATGTCAACAAGGTGGTACGGATCCACGCGGTGAAGGAAAAATCTTAACACATTAATTATAGTAAAGCATATAATTACTTGGACATTTCTGTAGCACAACCTGTTAGGTTGTGCAGAAACAGAACATATAGGTGTAAACTTAAGAGCCTTATACGTTGTTGGAGGGGTTTCTAACCCCGATTTCTTGAGCGAAAACCTGTCCAATCGGGGTTAGAAACCCCTCCAACAATGGAAAATATTCTTTAAGTTTACACCTATATAGGAGGGGTTTCTAACCCCGATTTACCAAACATGTGATTCGGTGTATTTGGACAAAATTGCATCTATGAGATACGCTTTACCAATTTAGATTCTCATTTATGTAAGTATTTCAAATAGAGAAATGGGTTGATAATTGCATTTTAAAAGTTGGTAGTTTCTTGCGAAATTCGACACCTGTATGGTTAATAAAGTAGTTGATTATGGATAATCATAAGCAAACACGTTGTTCAGAATGCGGATACATGAATCTACCAGTTAATTTTTGCGGTCAATGCGGTCACAATATTGCCAATACCGGTCCACCAATCATATCTCCATCAATCAACAAAGCAGAAAGACGACAACTCACCGTACTGTTCTGTGATGTTATAGACTCAACCGCATTGACAGAACAACTTGACCCAGAGGATTTAAGACAAGTATTAGATGCTTATCGGGAATCTGTCGCGAAAGTTGTATTAGAATTCGATGGACATATCGCGAGATATTTTGGTGATGGAATTCTTGTATACTACGGTTATCCGGTTGCTCATGAAAACGAAACTCGTCGAGCGGTTCAATCAGCATTGAGAATTGTCTCAGGTTTAGACGATCTGAATTCTCGCTTGATAGAAACCTATGGTATTCAAATACAAACACGCCTAAGTATTGACACGGGTTTAGTAGTAGTGTGGAATGTTGGAACATCTATAGGAAGTTCCGATGGTTATATCTCAGCATTAGAAAGATACCATGGTGATGCGATTGACATAGTTGGGAAAACACCAAACATTGCAGCCCGTATGCAGCAGGTGGCACCTCCTAACGGTATCGTCGTTGGTGAAACAACGCTCAAATTGATAGAAGGTTACTTCACTTATAAAGACTTTGGCACAATAACACTTAAAGGAATTTCCCAACCTGTTCCAATATATCAGATACTTGAGAAACATCCTGAAAGCAACCTCCCTGCTTTTAGACGTGAACAGACTCCATTACCAAACCAAACAAGCTTAACCCGTTTAATTGGTAGAACACGACAAGTAGCAACATTAATGGAACGGTGGAAACTCGTTAATAACGCTTCCGGGCAAGTCGTTTTGATAGACGGTGAGGCTGGCATAGGAAAGTCACGTATTGTCGCAGTGATTGCAGAACAAGCAGCACAAGAGAATGCCGTAATCCTTGAATGTCGTGGTTCCCCAGATTCTCAAAATAGTCCACTCTACCCAATTCTTTTACTTTTAAAACATCAAATACTAAAATTTAGTGGAACAGATACAGAAAATATACGTTTGAAGAAACTTGAACAGTTTCTAATAAAACAAGAACTTTCATTGACTATCTTACCCATCTTGGCAGAACTCTTAGAAATACATGATGCCTACAGAAACCTTAGAATGAAACCTGAACAAAGACGAAGAACCGCTTTACAGACACTTGTTCAGATATTTCTAAAAGCAGCACAACGAAGTAAACTCCTGTTGATTGTTGAAGACATACATTGGGCTGATCCTTCAACATTGGAGTTTCTACAACTCCTCACAACTCGTTTGGAAAATTCTACCGTTCTTGCTATTCTAACTTCACGCGCAGAAATGGATGTCAATCAGGATAACATGCAAGCAAAAGGTAGAGCTAAACTCAAAACACTCGTTGAATTGGAGTGGGTTACTCAGATTATTCTGAATCGTCTAAATCGAAGGCAGATCTCACAGTTGATTGCAGAGGTGGCAGGAGATCAGAAAATACCTGAGGATGTTTCTAAACAAATCGCTGATAAAACAGAAGGCGTACCACTGTTTGTAGAAGAATTGACCCGAATGGTACTCGAATCCGATCATCAGAGTATTGACGTTACTACAGAAATCCCCGCGACTTTACATGCTTCATTAACAGCAAGACTGGACAGACTTGGAGAACGTAAAGAAATAGTTCAACTTGGTGCAACTCTCGGTAGAGAATGGACTGCTGAACTACTAAATCAGGTCATCGTCAGTATGACTGAAGAACCTGAAAAGGGAGAATTTCTCGCACACCCAGACCTGTTTAACACGCTTCGTCCATCTGCGAATAATAAAGGCGATCTTATTTGGCTGGAAAGAGAATTACAGCAGCTTGTTGAAGCAGAGATATTACGTTGCAGTCGATCCCATGACAATAAACTAAATTATACTTTCAAACATCCTATGCTACGCGAAACAGCTTACCAAACTCTATTAAAAAGCACGCGTCAGGCTTATCACCGTCGTATTGCAGCGGTGTTGCGTAAGTCATTTAGAGACGTTGTAAGAGCACAACCCGAATTAGTCGCATACCATTATACTGAGGGTGCAATGCCAGCACGAGCTATAGAGTATTGGCAACAAGCTGGACAAAGAGCGGTAGAAAGGTCCGCGAATGTTGAAGGTGTCCGGCACTTGACACACGGTTTGTCCTTGCTAAAAGAAATGCCAGACACACCAGCAAGATCAGCACGTGAATTAGTCATCCAAACAACTTTAGGACCAGCACTTATAGCAACCATGGGATATGCTGCCCCTGAAGTAGAGGAAACTTATACACGAGCAAAGACACTATTGGAAACAATGCCAAATTACGAACGCATGTCACTCCGATTCCCGATTCTGTTTGGCCTATGGCTTTCTTACCTCGTAAGAGGAAAATTGCAGACTGCAAGAGAAATCGGAGAACAGTGTCTCGTTATGGCAAAGCAACAGGCTAATACTGAGTTGGAAGTGGAAGCACATCGCGCATTAGGAGCAACTTTATTTTATCTCGGCGAGTTAAAAATGGCACATACACACATAGAAGCCGGAATTGAAAGATACAACCCAAATCAACATCCTGTACATGCATTTTTCCATTATCTTGCTGACCCTGGCATGACCTTGCATGCTTATGCTGCCCCCTTGTTATGGTACTTAGGTTATCCTGAACAAGCTGAAGTACAGTTGCAAGTAGCTCAACAAATGGGAACGGAACGACCCCATCCATTTAGCCAAGCTGTTTTTTTACACTTTAGTGCACTACTCTATTTACAATGTCGTAATTTAGAAAAAGTCAATTCTTATGCTACTGATCTGCTTTTAACATGTAGAGAACACGGTTTCTCTGTTTGGGAACCAACAGGTAAAATCATGAAAGGCTGGGTAATTCAGCAAATGGCTGACGATACACAGCAAGAGGGAATTGCATTAATTCAAGAAGGTATCGCTGAATGGGAAGCAAACCGTTCCCGGATATTCCAACCTGTCCATCTTGGCGTACTTGCTGAAGCATATAGTTATTGCGGACAGGTTCAAGAGGGGCTTCAAGCAATTGAAGAAGCATTTGATGCTGTTGCTGAAACTGGTGAACGCACAAATGAAGCAGAACTATTTCGGCTTAAAGGTGAGCTATTGCTAAAAACAGAAATAGATACCACCTCTAATTCTGACAACTCAAGCAACCGTTCATTAAATATACAACAAAAGGCGATGGATTACTTTGAGAAAGCATTGTATATTGCAAGAAACCAAGAAGCAAAATCGTGGGAACTACGAACTGCGATAAGTCTTAGCAAACTCATGGTTACTCAGAACCGACATGAAGACGCATATAAGTTACTCAAACCTATTTATGATTGGTTCACAGAGGGGTTTGCAACAGCAGACCTAATGGAAGCAAAGAACTTATTGGATATCTTAAGTGGAGAATAATCTGTATGAGACTTGGTGTAGTTGGGATGTGTGGAGATTTTCGCACAATAAACCAAAATGAGATAGATGCCATAAAGGAACTACAATTTACAGGTGTAAGTTTTCATTTCCCAAGTTCAAATATTCCTGAAGTAGTACCTAATGATATTACAAATTGTCGTTTTTTCCTTGAAAATGCACACCTTGATCTGGTACAATTTGGTATAGTTTATCAAGAGTGTCTATTTGATCCGCGTTCCTCAATACGTCAAACAGCCATTGAAGCTGTGAATTGTGGTATGCCTGTAGCGCGGGAACTTGGTGTTTTCTTTTACCTATTCAGACCTGGTAGTCTAAACCCACAAGGGGCATGGACATCACACAAAGACAACCACCTACCAGAATCTATGGAAAGGTTGATTGAAACGCTGAAACCCATAGCAGAGAATGCAGAACAGGAAGAATTGACACTTGTCATGGAAACACATGCTATCTCTATTATGGATTCTCCTGAAACATGCAGAGAGGTCGTGGATAAAGTCGGTTCAGACCGATTACGGATTGTTATGGATTTTGTCAATCACTTTCAGTCACTTCAACAGGTTTATGATAGTGAAGCACGGCTCAATCATATTTTTGATGTTATGGGACCCATTGCTCCGATGGCGCATATCAAGGACATCCGTGTTGAAAACGGTTTAGTATTACATCTAAACGAGGAAGTTCCAGGAGAAGGTGAATTAGAATTAGGAATTGCATTGAAACGGTTTGATGCACTCTATCCAGATGGATATGGATTGATAGAACATTTACCGAAGGAAAAAATCCCACTCGCGAATGCAAATATACGTAATATTGCATCTGAAAATGGTGTAACCATTTATTAATAGGAGCACAATCATCATGTTAAATAAAAGAAAAACTATCTTTTTGCTTCTCATAATCTTTATGGTTTTTGCTGCTTATTCTGTGATTGGACAAGAAGAAGGATCTACAGATGATGCTGAGAATCGATCCGGAAGTATTTGGGACAAGATTCTATTTCCTGTTTTCGTTGCTATTGCAATGTTTGTTTTTCATGGTATTGCTTATCTGTTTCGCTTATTTAAGAAAGATAGGCTTCAAAAAACACTGATGAACAAGTATGTGGTTTTTCACATGAAGAACGGACATCGGTATCATGGAACTATGCGCATAGATTTGAAGGGTGCTGAAATCATTTCTGAAGAATCAAGACAACGCGGACAAGCTCCCAGTTATATATTCAAAAAAGGTCAATTAGAGGGACAAATCGGCGCATATATTCGTTACCATGATACTATGAATGAACGTGAAAAACGTGAACGCCTATGGGACCTTGAACGATTACTCAATCCTCCATTAACTTACCGAGTCGTAAGAAAAATTAGAAACATGTTCCTTGAACTAAATGAAGCTGTAAAAAACGCCTTGAACATGGTTGTTACAGGCCTTAAAGGTGCAGCAAAACCGATAACACAACAGTTGGAACGTATTGATGCGGCTGCATCGGAATATGGTGGGCAAGGAACTGCAGTGAAGGAACTGAATACCATCTTGGACGAACCCAAAGGTTTTATGGCAGAGGAAAGTTATGAAAGAATAATTGAACGACTCGTTGGAACGCGAGTCAAAATACAAATTGGCGGTGTAAAACATGTAGATGGCGTGTACATGGGATTATTAAAGGATTACAATAAAGAACACATGTCCTTCATGAACATAAAAGATAAGGATGGTAATGGTTTTAGGGATCAATGGACAATTGAAAAAGAATTTAAACATAATATCAATAACTTCAATATTCGCGATGACCGTGGACTCAGATCTCGCATGGTAGAAAATAATGGTAATTATTTTGTAGTATTTGAAAACAATACCGCTTATGCAATCCAAGTTGGTAAAATTACATTACATGATGGATCACCCACATGGGAGAGAAATCTTGAGTTTAAGTGGCATATTGAACCACTCAGCGTCAGAAGAGTACGTGTGAATCCAGTTTCACAACATAAAATCAGTCCTTTTGATAGAGTCAGTATTCCAGAAAATAGAACACCAAGAAACTTCAAGAAATTACGTATTGAATTCAGATCCTTCCGTGATGCTGATGTAATCTTCCCACGCGCTGGTGATCTCTGTAAGATTATTGAAAGCGGTGAAAAACGTCAAATTGAGACATTTAGTCTTACCTCTTTGACAAATGCAATGCTGGAACGTAGCGAAATAGAAGAAATTGCAATAGAAGATGCCGCGGGACGACCCATCCACGGAATGAACCTTGTTCATGGCTACGTTACTAACGTCAATGAGGAACGGATTGATCTAAAGTCCGTAGATTCAAGTTACAGCCGCCGATGGGAAGTGGAAAGCGCGTATACGCATTTTGATAAGAAATTGCGCCACAAGATACCTTTGCATCGTAAGTTGAATCCTATATTTGCTCATCGTTTTGTTGCACAGCATGAACTTATTGAACAGATACGTGAGAACCCGCTGCAGAAAGAAGCCGTTGCCCAATTAGCATATCCGAAGAAAGTTAAAAGAAGCTTAAGAGTTCCACTGTTGAAGATGCTACCAACAAATGTTGATGTCCCACTACCACTCAAGGTGATGACATTCACAAGCAATGGCACAAATATGGAATTTCCCATACTTGAACGCTTTGAATACGTACATGACCATCATATGCTCTATGAAACCGTTGACACCTTGAGGAATGACCGATTAACAAAAATGGATATTTTATGGATTGGAAGCGGTGAAGTCTATAAGGGCGGGTATCGTCTAAATATTGATTCAGAGCACCGTATTAAAAACTTTGTCAGTCAAGGTGGCATCGTTATCGTTTCTGGACAGGATGTAAAGACTAATTACAGGCAAAGACGTGGTGCTGGATGGATACCAGAACCACTCACAGGTCTTGAATACGACGAAACTGATGAACTCCTTCCTACATCACAAGGTAGACGTAGTCGTATCTTCCATACACCTAACGTGCTAAACACAACACCAGATACCAAAGAAATACCGTTAGTGCGACTTGACGATATGTGGGTAGACCCGCTTGGTAAGTGGAACTCGTTTGCCAAATCTACGGCACAAGATGCTTCAGCTTTGCTTACACTTCCTTTCCAGCAAGGTTTGTATATCGTCACAAGCCTAAAGAATGATACGGAAAGAGATGTGCAAATCAATGCTAAAATCATGGAAAATCTATTGCATTACTCGGTGAAGTGGTTGGACAACCAAAGGTGGAAACAAAAATTCAAACTGCAATAGGGTGCTTTTGTTGATATTACATTTATCCATCAGTTTGATTGATTATTCTTCTTTTTCCTATTTCCTGCCTTTTTAGGTGCTCCTTGTCCATTCCCGTTTTCTATCGCCTCTGCATCTTTCTTAAGTTCCTCTAAGGCTTGTACAAGCAAAGTAATCCGCTCTGACAAAGTAGGTTCTTTTTCCTCGTCTGGTGTATTTTCTACTTCAGTGGTAGTTGCCTCCTCAGTTTTCAGTCCCAGTTCAATTACTTTTTTCAATGATTCATTAAAATCGGGGTCGGTAGCTAATTTATCATTTGCAGAAGCAACTATGTGCTTCAGTATTGGACGTTTCGGACGATCATCTTCATCCTTCTCTGCATTTTCAGTTGTATCCGGTTTTTGATAAATTGATTCAACGTATATTATACCTTCCTCAAGTGGAATAAAATAGAGTGCACCACGAATGACTAAATTTCCCGAATGCATTTTAAGGAATTCTTCGGATAGTTGACTTGTTATTAGGTCTTCTACATGCTTCGGACCTTTGATATCAGGTGTGTTATTAAGAGTAAATACAATGCGTTCACCGTAATGTGGAGCATCACAACGTACCACCATCCAAGCTTTCATATCAAATTCTTTTGCGTCTGGAGTAAAAGGAATCATATTGACGAACTCAAGGTCCTCTTCGCCTGGCAATCTAATCATTGCATAATATGGCATCATTTCTTGATCATCATTCCATTTTGGTCCGTCTTTTGTTTTCTTGGCTGCACCGTATACTTCCTGAGGAATTTTCAACTGTAGTCCTTTATCATAAAAACTTCTTGCATCTGTAACATGATAATATTTATACATATTTGCTTGAATTCTTGTGAGATAGTCGGGGAATCGTAGATGGGCTCGGAGCCCTTCAGGCATTTGGTCAAAACCCTTAAATAGATTCGGAAAAGTTTTCTGATATGTTTGCATAATGGATTCATTCTGCTTAACAGCATAGAAGTTTACTTCACCAGAAAAAGCATTGACAATTGCTACACCAGAATTACGTATATAATTGAACTTCTTATATCGGACTTCAGCATCTTGTAAGTTAGGGGGTATTTCAGCAGTGTCATCTTCATAGAATTGTGAATTCGGATACCATTGACTTGTAATATAAAAATCTACTATCCACCAAAGTTGGCCATTATCTATTACTATATATGGATCAGGATCGTATTCAAGAAATGGAGCAATTCGCGAAATTCGGTCAGAAACTACTTTCTGACCACGTCGAGTTCCAATTTTCCTCCAATACAAGATTCTACTTTCGGGTAATAGAACTGTATTCTTGTTGTATATTATTTGGAAATCGAGGAAACGGACTGAAAAACAGAGGCGGCGGAACCATCCTGATAACTGAACTCCCCCCATACCATCATAGTGGTATCCTGCATCTATATCGGTTTCAGGCGTTGCTTTAACTTCATTTCCGTTGCCCGCAGTAAGTGTTACTTCAGATTCATAATCATATTCACTTGCTTTTGTCTTTGCTATTACATAATCACTTGTCAACTCACCGTAGTAAATACGTGGATGTGTTATTTCTAATTCTGGATAGGTGGCAACAGTTTCATTTTTTAACTTTGTTGGGTTAAGTTTAACTTCTGACCAAAAAACTGGTGAGTTTTTCTCATCAATTGCATTAGCAGGAGCAACATAAACACCGTAACCGTGTGTAAAACCAAGTTTTCGTTTACCCCAATTACCACGTCTACCTTGGACTTGAGGATCCGGTTGTATCTCACGAGCTGCAATTAAGACTTGTCTGTATTGTTGTATTGGTAGGGTTTCTTCATTGTTTTCCTTGTCAGATTCTTTAGGTGTTACTGTAATCCTGTATCTGTCTATATCGGTATATGGATGATAATTATGGTGACGAACAAGATGTTCTGCCCTGAGTATATCAAAGAGGACACGTCTGTCCCAAAGTTGAACATTTTCCAATACTTCTCTATTTTTCTCATTATTCACTAATTCCAAAGTAGCTGGTCCAGCAGTATAGTTTCTTTGGATAATATCATTCAAGTCAAATGCTGAACGGGTGGAATCGATGTGCGTTTGTAGATGCTGTTCTTCTGGTATAAAGTCATGTGATTGAACGTTGGCAAAGTGTATTGCGCGTGGAAAAACATGTATAAGTGAAAGATAACCAACACACCACACAACTAATGCCCCATACCATAAAAGCCGCCTTCTCCAGAAGAGATTAACAAGGAGAAGCACACCAATACCAAGTAAAATTGCACAATAAATCAGTGTGGATAACTCCAGTTGTGCATCCATATAAAATAAACCAAATAAGTGGCTAAGTGTTGGTGTAGCGGATTTTGTATATACTTTGCTCCAGAGATGCACATGGCTACGCCAAACCTCCACAACTAATAATATCAACCATAAAAAACTACCGTGTAATACGATATGTCTTTTTACGCGTCCCATTGAACGTGCATCACGCCGATAGTAAAAGTTGTAAAGCAAACCCACAACTGCACAAGTAACCCACAGCAGTATTTGAACCCAAAGGCTTACCGCTTGATGAACAGGAAAAGAAAATAGATAAAAGTTACGGTCTTTTCCATACAAGAAAGGTTCAATTTGTTCTGAGGGACGTTCAAAAAAACGGATGAAGGTGTCATGTAGGGACATCATCGGTACAGCAAGAATAATAGCAAGTAGGACTGTACCAACCACAAGCGACCGATGAAAGGATTTTGTTCGTTCCTGGGTCCAACGTGAAAACTCTCGTGGTTCAGGACATAGACGATTAGCTATTATAGCATTCACATTCATAAATGCTACAGCAACAAAGAAAAAACCAGCGAAAAGACCCCACTTTATTTTTCTTATAGTCCAGAAAACATCGGCATTGCCAACGTCCTCAAAATACCAGAGATGTTCTGAATAGAGATATGCAAATGGATAGAAACTGCTGATAAGGGCAATAACGCCTATACCCCACAGGAGGTATGCTTGAAATTTCAGCACTAATTTTCTATACCAGATTCCGCGACGATACCTGAAAATACCCCATACAAGTGTAATACCGATTAGGATTAGATTACTTAATAACCAAGCTATCGCTATATCCGGTGTCATAATTGTTGTCTCCACAGATAAAAATTTATGTCTTGCTTTTCCTCAATAACAACCTATACTGTAAGGTTTTTTATGCTCTATAAATAGAATACTATATTATTCTTGTCATTGTCAAGGCAATAAGAGTTTTCGTAGAATCAATTGATTTTCATAAGAAAATGTGATACCTTGAATATGTGATTAAAACTAAATGGGAAGCCTAATGAAAAACTCAGAAACCTTTCATATTCTTGCATTAGATGGCGGCGGTACACGCGGCATTTATACTGCTCAATTACTTGCTAAAATAGAACATGAACTTGGTGTGCGAATCAAGGACTGCTTTCATCTCATTGCAGGCACAAGCACGGGTTCAATCATTGCAGATGCAGCAGTTTCAGATATATCTATGGATGAAATCGTCGAGCTATTTGAATCTGAAACACATGAGATATTTCAAAGGAAATGGTATCGAAATCAGTTGTTATTCAGCAAGTATTCAAACGAAAAGTTGTTGCAAATAATCGCTAAACATATACCGGCAAAACCGTTATCAGAAATATCCACACCTTTGTTAATAACAAGCTCAGAAATTACTAAAAGTGAGTTGCATGTTTTTAGATCGAACTATGCTGAAAAACTGAGTGAATCCGATCATTCAAATGGACATGTGTGTTTACTTGATGCAATCGTGGCATCATGCGCTGCGCCGACATTTTTCGCACCGAAAATAGTGAATGATCGGTTATTAGCAGATGGAGGACTATGGGCAAATAATCCTTCAATTGCAGCTTATGTAGAAGCACTTACAATTTTTGGGAAAAAGGTATCGCAAATAAGGATTCTGTCAATAGGTACGGGACATTCCACATCTATGTATCGTAACAAAAACGGTTGGGGTTTTCTTTCGGGTTGGGGTGGTGTGAAATTAGTTTCGTATGTGATGACTTTACAATCTCATTCATCCGCTAATATGATGACACGCCTATTGCAAGACAATTATTTGCGTATAGACCCAGAAATAGATTTTTGGGATATAGATACAGTTGTGCATTTAGAAAAATTGAAAACGCTCGCTGAAAGAGATTTCACCGAACATGTTTCAAAAATAGAAGCATTTATTTGTCAGTCAAGAAATTCTCTAACAGCTTCGGCAAACTGATCTGGGCAATCGTCAAATATAAAATGTCCAGAAATAGAAGTTGTATCGGAACAACCGATAGATACAAACTTCGCATTTGGAATAGACTCCTCGTATTCCTTGCTACCCTTCAGGGAAATATCATCGTCATCTCCGTGCAAAATTAGGGTTGGTGCTGTTATATTTGCAACGGCATCGCGGTAATCTGGTGATTTGCCAGTGCTGAAATAAACGGCAAATGAACTCCATCCACCTGGAGTAGGCGGCGCATCCATAAGGGAAATATCATATCCCATCCCCTTCAAGAGATAGTGCCCTACTTGCGTATGTAAATCTACAAGATCGCTATCCGATTTAGAAAAAATGCCTCCGAAATTGAAGTATTCTTTGACGAGGGAGTTATACTTAGCTTGTTCATTTACAGGGATTCTGTCCCTGACAGCATCAAATATGTTGTTTTCCTTCTGTGGTGGTGTCAGCATACCTGCGGGGGCAATAAGAATCATCTTCTCCACCTGTTCAGGAAATTCTGCTGCGTACAGTGCGGCGATAAAACCCCCGAAGGAATGTCCGATTAACAATAATTTCTCTTCATTGAGGATACGGCGGATGCGTTCTATATCTGCAATCTGTGCCCCGATGCCAAGTGTTTGCTCAAGTGCTGTCATATTTTTCGGATAATTCTTTGATTCGAACCGGTTAATTGGTCTGGTTGAGTCCCCCGCACCTCGTTGATGGTAGTAATAGAATGTAAATTGTTCCTCCAACGATTCTAATCCTTTCCATGCGTTTGCATAAGGGATCCCTGGTCCACCGTGAACAATGACGACAGGTCTACCTTCACCATACGCGTTGAAGTGAAGCGATATATCGGATTCCACGCGCCACACTGACGAATCAGTTTGTTCTGGTGGTTCCAACGGAGCTCGTAAGTTCTCACCTGCGCTGACAGAACCAAATGTATAGAGAGGTTGTCCCATTTGCCAAAACATATATACTACAGCGATGGCAATTACTACCACAATTGACACTACACCTATAAGCACAAATTTGATAAATTTTTTCATATTTTTCCTCATGAATTTTCCTTGATCTTATACCATTTCTAATTGATAATATCTCATTACCTGTAGAGATATGGTAGGAGCGACCTCCAAATCAACGGTATGAATCATGGCGAATCATGTAGAATCATGTAGAATACCACACGTGTATTCTACCAAGCGCATTCGCCCTATGGCATTCCCCGGGTCGCGACCGGGAGGTCGCTCCTACCGAAGAGAGACCTTCAACCAGCGATAACAGTGGAATTCCTTAATGAGAAAATATTTATTAGAATTGTTATTACTATAGTTTGGACAGTTTTCGTGTTTTCGTTTGTATTGTTTTTTATACACCTATCGCACCGCTGGTGCTGTTGAAATGGACAATAAAACCCTTTTTATGAGATTCCTCGTATGTTCACATTTTGAAATTATACCAATTCTAATAAAAGATGTCGCATTACAGGTTTTTGTGAAATGTAATCTAATATGGAAACCCAAACTAAAAGTTTGTGCTACAAAAAAGAGACATTATCAATTAGAAATGGTATTACATTTGCATTAAATCAATCCTGTTTCCGTAAGCGTCTTTCGGAGGGATTCAAGATTCGCAGGTGTCATCGGGGCAAGTGGGAGTCGGACTTTTCCATTGAGTTTACCCATTAACATGAGGGCAGTTTTGGCAGGGATTGGATTTGTTTCAATAAAGAGATTAACTGCCAACGGAAAGGTCTTATAATGGATTTTTCTTGCAAGGTCAAGGTTACCAGCATGAAAAGCATTACACATTTCCGCTACATCTGCGGGGGCAATGTTAGCTACAACCGAGATTACACCTTTACCACCTACAACCAAGATTGGAAGCGTGTTAACATCGTCTCCAGATAGTACAACAAAGTCTTCGGGACACATGTTGACGACTTCACTTGCGCGTTTGAGTTCACCCGTTGCTTCTTTTAATGCGACAATGTTAGGATGTTCTGCAAGACGTGCAATCGTAGGTGATAGAATGTCAGTACCACACCGTCCAGGTACGTTGTATACCACAATAGGGATGTCAACAGAATCTGCAATTTTCATGTAATGAGCGTACAGTCCATCTTGTGTGGGTTTGTTGTAGTATGGGGTAACAATGAGTGCTGCATCTGCCCCCGCTGCTTTTGCGTGTTTTGTAGCGCGCAGTGTTCGCGTCGTAGAATTTGAACCAGTACCAGCGATGACAGGTAACTTCCCATTTACTGTATCAACGGTGATTTCAATAACTCTGTCGTGTTCAGCTTCGGAAAGGGAAGGGGATTCTCCGGTTGTGCCACACGGGACGATGCCGTGTGTTCCGCCTTCAATCTGAAACTGAATCAGTTCTCTTAGCTTTCCTTCATCTAACGATTCATCGTCCTTAAAAGGTGTAACGAGTGCAACAAAAGACCCCTCAAACATGTATTCCTCCTTGATGGTTATTTTAACCTAAGTTGCCACCTACTTTAGAATACTCTTGTTGGAGGGGTTTCTAACCCCGATTTATGACAAAACGCATCAAAATTCGTTGTTTTTCTGTGATCAATCGGGGTTAGAAACCCCTCCAACAAAAAATAGGTAGCAACTTGAGTTATTTTATGATTATATAGGTTTTTCTGACTAATAATTCCATGCGGCTGATGTGAGTTCTCCTGCGAAAATTACACGTGCATCACCTTCAAGATACACGTTTTTTGCTTCATTTTCTTCTA
Source organism: Candidatus Poribacteria bacterium (assembly GCA_012270795.1). Lineage (GTDB taxonomy): Bacteria > Poribacteria > WGA-4E > WGA-4E > WGA-3G > MSPOR6. The sequence continues at coordinate 57,990 of JAAXHO010000213.1, read as the reverse complement.
AATCGAAATGTATTTTCAACACAACGCCACTTGCAGTTTTTACAGAAACCGGTGATTCTACCTTCCCCAAAGTTGCTGATACAATTGCTGATGCGATAGACCCCGTGCCGCAAGCGAGTGTCTCATTTTCAACACCACGTTCATAAGTGCGAATTTCAATTAGTTCTTCTGAGTGAACCGTGATAAAATTGGCGTTTGTACCTGCGGGTTTGAAGTCATTGTGATAGCGAGTTTGCTGTCCAAGATCAAAAACATCGGTAGATTTCAAATCGTCCACTAAGAAAACAACATGTGGGACCCCACTATTCGCGAAACCAACTTTGTGTACGCCGTCTTCAAGTTGCAGTGGTACATTTATACGTAAATCTGTTGGATCGCTCATACGTACTTTAACGTTGTCACCAACAATTTCCGCTTCATATATTCCTGCATTTGTTAAAAATCGCATCTGTTTTGGAACGATTCCATTCAAGAATGCAAATTTAGAGATACAACGTGCGCCGTTACCACAGGTTTCAGCCTCGCCGCCATCTGCGTTGAAATAACGCATCCGAAAATCAGCATCTTCTGTCGGTTCTACGAGTAGAACTCCATCTGCACCTACTGACATTCGACGTTGACATATTTTAGTTACAAAACTCAAAAATTCTGAATTAGTGCTATCAATGATGTGGTTAAGGTTGTTTATAATAACAAAGTCGTTACCCGCTCCACTAAGTTTCATAAAAGGTATCTTGTCCATATTAATTCCTTACATTTATACCTGTAGATACTATGGTAGATTATGAAATTAATTACACACTTTCACAGGTAGGAGCAACCTCCGAATCAAGAAATCAAAGGTATGAATGCCTTTTGGCATTCCCCGGGTCGCGACCAGAGGTCGCTCCTACAAGAAGATGTGTGTAATTTATCCAATAATTCACCATAAATGAACAATGAAGTTATTATATCAAGGCATTTTCATATTGAAACTGGTTTATCAAATATTGATTAGATGTATCCTGAAAACGATATGCATGTGTGCGAATTTCCTCAACGATATCTAATACACCATCGTAACTATCACAGGTGACCAAACGTGTTCTAAAGGGTTTAATGTGAGGTATACCTTTAAAATAGTTAGAATAGTGCCGTCTCATCTCAAGAAGTCCGAGTGTCAGACCTTTCCATTTAATGGAAAAATCAATATGTTTTCTAAAAACAGAAATACGTTCATCAATTGATGGGGGTTGAAGCATTTTACCTGTTGTGAAGTAGTGTTTTATCTCATTGAATATCCAAGGGTATCCAATAGCAGCCCTGCCGATCATGATACCATCTACGCCATATTTCTGTCGCATTTTTTGTGCTTTTTGTGGACTGTCTACATCCCCGTTGCCAAAAACTGGGATATTCATTTTAGGATTATCTTTAATTTTGCCGATAAGTGTCCAATCTGCTTCCCCTTTATACATCTGTTTTCGTGTTCTGCCGTGGATTGCAATTGCCTTGATACCGACATCCTGAAGTCTCTCAGCAACTTCAACGATGTGCTTCGTATTGTCATCCCAACCTAAACGTGTTTTGACAGTCACTGGTAATTCTGTTGCTCTCACCATTTCTGCAGTCATTCTGACCATCTTTGGAATGTCTTGCAAGATACCTGCACCAGCTCCTTTACAAGTTACTTTCTTAACAGGACATCCGTAATTTATGTCAATGATGTCAGGATTGACACGTTCAGTGATCTCAACAGATTCACGCATTACCTGAATATCATGTCCAAAAATCTGGATACCGATGGGTCTTTCATATTCAAAGATGTCTAATTTTGCGACACTCTGTGCAGCATCTCTAATGAGTGCTTCAGAAGAGATGAATTCGGTATACATGAGATCCGCGCCGTTCTCTTTGCATACGGCGCGAAATGGCGGATCACTGACATCTTCCATCGGTGCCAGTAGTAGTGGAAAATCTTGTATGTCTAAATTACCTATTTTTAACATAGTGTGTTAGGTATTATATCTATTCTGCTTCAAGTGATACACGACGCAGATATTTCCAACCTGAGGGTGCAAGTTTTACATTGTTGACATTCTTATCAATTACCAATAGTCGTTGTGCATGTGCTAATGGTACCCAGGGAACATCTCTATGGAAAATTGCTTGTGCCTGTTGGTATAACTGAACGCGTTCGTCGTGAACAGTGCTTATCCTTGCCTGATCAAGTACATCTTGCATCTCGTCACTACGATAAAATGCTATATTCAGTGCGGGTTTTTGCGCAGTAACCTTACTCAATAGATAATATAGGAAGTTATCAGGGTCAGCACTTGCACTCCAACCAAGCATTGCCATATCATGTTCACCGTTTTCTGTTTTTTCAATGTAGGTAGGCCAGTCATGAGTAACGATGGTAGTTTCTATTCCGATTACTCGTAAAGCTATTTGTAATTCTTCTGCAAGTGCCATGCCATTAGGTATATATGGCCGTGGAATAGGCAGTGCCCATAAAGTCGTTTCAAACCCATCTGGATATCCTGCTTCTATAAGAAGTTGTTTAGCGAGTTCAGGATCATACGCGTATTCTTCAATTGAATCATCATAACTCCATAATGTCGGTGGAATTGGATTTTTTGCTGGGATTCCTGTCCCTTGGTAAAGACGTTCTATTATATCTGCTTTATTGATTGCATGATTGATAGCAAGACGAACTTTCAGATTGTCAAACGGAGGTTTATCCATATTCATAGCCAGATACCCAATATTCAGACTTGGTTGCATGAGGAGTTCGAGTCTGTTATCACTACGAATTATAGTTAAGTCCTCTGGATTTGGAAATTCCATGACATGTATGTTACCCATTTGAAGTTCCATGAATCTCATATTGTTATCAGGAATTGAGCGGAAAACAAGTTTATCAATATGCGGTTTTCCTGTTCAATGTGTTTCGTTCGCGTTAAGTTCAATTTTATCATTCCGTATCCATTGAACAAACTTAAAGGGGCCTGTGCCTATAGGATTGTTTACGAATTCCTCACCAAATTTTTCAACAGCGTTTGGACTCACGATTGAGTTTTCAGTAGAAGCAATTAGAGTTAGAAAAGGTGCGTAAGGGGTCTTAAGATTTACTTGCAGCGTAAACTCGTCAATTGCAACAATCTGATTGATAAATTCACCATAAAAACTTGCTGTCTGAGCGTTAGGACGGTTCAATGAAAAAGCAGCTGCATAAGCATTGCAAGGGGTTCCATCGTGGAATTGTACATCGTGACGCATGTAAAATGTCCACGTCAATCCGTCAGCTGAATTATCCCACATCTCTGCTAAAGCTGGTTCTATTTCTGTTGTATCTTCTCTATATTGAACAAGTGTATCAAAGATCATATCACAAACTTTAGCAGATTCTCCATCAAGGACTTGAGAGGGATCAAGTGTTATGGAATCGCCGCCTCGTCCAAAAACCAGAGTATTCTTATCAGATACTCCATCACCAATCATACCAGCAACGAGGACAATGTCTAATATATTGACGGTACCATCACCGTTAATATCTGGATTAGGTGTTTGTGTCGCATCAACACTCTCTCCAATATATGATGCGATGTATGTTAGATCAAGAATGTTCACTGAACCGTCGTCATTGATATCGCCAGTGATTTGTGCGAAAATAACTGTTATAATGACGAATGACAATACTACTGTTAATATATAGGTTCTTTTTTCATATTACCTTTCAAGGGTTACATTACGTAAGTATTTCCAATTCAATGGATGAAGCTTTAGGTTTTTGACCTTCTTATTTATGACTAAAACTTGTTTTGCGTGTGCTAAAGGCACCCATGGAACGTCTTTGTGAAATATACGTTGGGCATCCTTGTATAATGATGTCCGTTTATCTTTATCTGTAATTGCTCTTGCTTTTTCCAAAACACTTTGCATTTCCTCACTACGATAAAATGCGATATTTGCAGCAGGTTTCTCTGCTGAAGTTTTGCTCAATAGTACATATAAGAAGTTATCTGGGTCTCCAAGGTCGGCACTCCACCCCAACATTGCCAAGTCATGCTCACCGTTTTTTGTTTTCTCAAGGTATGTCCCCCAGTCATAAGTTAGAATTTTTGCATCAATTCCAATATTTCGGAGTTCAGATTGAATTACTTCTGCCAAAGCGCGCCCATCTGGAATGTATGGACGTGGAACAGGCAGTGCCCAAAGTGTCGTACTAAATCCATCGGGATATCCTGCCTCAGTTAGGAGTTTTTTTGCTAATTTTGGATCGTAAGGATAGTCTTGTATTGAATCGTCATAACTCCAAAGTGTCGGTGGAATTGGGTTTTTTGCTGGTATACCTAATCCTTGATATAGGTGTTCAATAATAGTCTTTTTATTGATTGCATGGTTAATTGCCAGTCTAACTTTTTGGTTATTCAATGGCGTTTTATCTAAGTTCATTGCTAAATAACCGATGTTCATACCGGGTTGTGTTAGCAACGTAAGTTCGTCATCGTCCTTGATCTGCTGTAAATCATCTGGATTTGGAAATTCCATCACATGAAGGCTGCCGCGTTGCATTTCAATCAATCTTACAGCATTATCTGGAATAGAACGGAAGACCACTCTATCCAGTTTTGGTCTTCCTCCCCAATAGTTCTTGTTTGCTTCCAGTACAATTTTATCTCCTCTATCCCATTGAACAAACTTAAAGGGACCTGTACCGACTGGATTATTTGCGAATGTCTCTGACTGATTTTTGTATTTTTTTACAGCAGTTGGACTCACAATAGAGAAAGGAGTGATAGCGATTGTATAGATAAAAGGGGCATAAGAAGTATTGAGTTTTATCTGCACGGTAAACTCATCAATGGCAGTTATTTCATCTACGATGTCTGCCAATCCAGTAGCTACCCAATAAATATAGGAGCCTCCTTCTTTATTGAAATCGTGAGTTTTTTCGTGCTGTCTATTGAGAGAGAACAAAACTGCTTCTGCATTGAAAGGGGTACCGTCATGAAAATTGACCCCTTTTCGTAGGTAAAAAGTCCAAGTGAGTCCGTCCTTAGAACTTTCCCAACGCGTTGCAAGACCAGGTTCAATTTCTGTACTACCATCCTTATACTGAACGAGCGTATCGTAAATATTATCACAGACTTTGAAGGATTCACCATCTTCTTCAAAAGCTGGATCTAATCCGACAGAATCGCCTCCACGCCCAAAAATCAAAGTTCCACCAATATCATGTGCATCTGCATAAGTATAGGTAGGTAATATTGTCATAGATAGTGTGATTGTGGTTGCAATAGAGACGAACAATAATGCTCTCGGTAGATGAGTACAAAGACAGTTTAATTTCATAAGATACATTTTATAAAAAATAGCAAAAAACTTACTTATCATATAAAACTCCAATGACCAAAATATATATGTTTCATGATATAGATTTTTTTAGCAAAAGTCAAGTCAAATTAAGGGTGTGGGGTCTGTAAAGTTTTTCGCGGACAGAATCGCCAAAAACTTATCACATACGATTTTTCTTAAAATAAGATTTTCTCAAAAATGTATCTAAGTTCTAATTGAAATCGTTTTATTATTGGTAAGATTTACACTGACTACACTGTTCAGAAATTACTTTTTGTAGAAACTTCTTCACATTTTGCAAAATTCAAGTAAGAAATCTCAGAACCTACATAAAAGGCAACAATGGCATCAATAGAAAGATTGACAGAGAAACTAATAGATACAACACAGCCGGTTGCTACCCGTCGCGCTGCAATCATGGATATCGCTGAGATTGGTGGAGAACAAGCACTTCCTTTTCTCTTGAATGCGTTGCGAGATAATGCGCCCAGCGTCAGACGTGAAGCTGCTGGTGCCTTACAGCAATACACCCTACAAGAGGTTACACCTGCCTTATTAGATGCAATAATGTCTGAAGAAAATGATTTAACACTCTGGACGCTGATTGAGGTAATTGGGAACATTGGCACATCAGAGGTACTTCCCACCCTAAATCAACTTTTTAACAGATCGCTTTCACCTTTGACACGTAGGGAAATACAAAAGAGTATTGACTTGATAAATGTTAGACGCTCAGAAACCGATGAATTAGCTGAGCATGATCAAAATACTACTGATGATGGTGGTGATAAAGTTGATAGTCAAGTATCCGATCCAGAACAACAGCAAAATGATTTAAACCAAGAAAATTCTAATGTCGTTGTTGAAATTAGTGACGATTCTCAAGATTTAGAACAGGTCGCTCAAACTTCTATTGAAGATACAAATGAAACTAATTACAATGTTGGAAAAGAAGGAAAAACCGATGAAATTGAAGTGCCAGTCCTTGAAGTGAATGAAGATCAGGAACAGGAATCAGATGGGTCAAATACTGAAGTATATAATGAAAATGTTGAGCATTTAGAAGAATCAAACAGAACAAGTGGCGAAATGGATTTCGACGAAATTGGAGCAATTCAGAGACTTGGCACAACACCTGCGTTGCCAGTACTAGTACCCAATACTTCAGTTGTAATTTATGAACAGGAAGATACGCATTATAAACCGAGTATTTTTGCGATGGTATTGCGATCTAAGGCTTATCTATCAAAACGTTGGGTTTCACGTACGCGTCTCTTTATCGTATTGTTATGTCTTTTGATAGGAGCGACAGTTGGATTAGTCTATTCCCAAGTACAACGCATGCCTCGGTCCCCCTATTATCAGGGGTATGATAGCGATTTTCTCAAAGATCCGCAACTTTATCTTGCTGAAGGTAGTTTCTCTATTCAACAGGCAGATTATCGTAGGGCAATTGAAAAGTTTGAACTAATTAGGAGTCATGAATCAATTGATCCTGAATTATTTAGGGAATTAGGGTATGCCTATTTTCAGGAAAAACTATATGCTTCGGCTGTTGAAGCTTATGAATATTATTTACAGATAAGAACTATAAATGCTTATCAACCCTTTGTAGCAGAGGCATCAATTCCATTAAGTGGACTCGATTCTGAATCAAGTCGTTCTTCTGATTATATGATATATAATATTCTTGGAACAGCATATAAGAAGTTGGGACAGTTCCATAAAGCTCGAATTGCCTTTGAAACTGCGATCTCTTTTGAGCCAAACGAAGCGGAAGCATATAGTAATCTCGCTCAGCTCTGTTCTGAGAACTATCAACAGAAAAATCTATTAGCTGAAGTACTGGCATACACATCGGTCGGTCGCCGCCCCGAATTGGCAAAGTATCACGATACTTTGGGTTGGCTCATTAGTAAGAACGGGCGTTTAAACAAAGCTACCAATGATTTGGAACAAGCAATCCGCTTGCAGAGTGATTATGTTCCTGCACATTATCACCTATCAGAGGTACTTCATAAAATAAAGAATCCAATAATAGCTGAAAAAATTTTCCATAATGATGTATTAAAGAAGGTGATTGGAAAAAGGAATCCACAACCAGGAATATTAGGTTTCCTCTCCTATATGTATGAGAAAGATATCCAAAAGTATCCAAGATTATACACATCATTGCTGGAGAATTGGGGTTTAAATAGGTAGTTTTTCTGTATTGTAGATAACTATTGAAAAAAGTTGACTTCCTCTCATGTCTATGCTATAATTTTATCATAGAATTGTTTATATCAAGGTCTCTAATAGATACACTTTAGGAGGAATTTAATGCCCGCAAAGCAATTAATTTTTGACGAAGAAGCAAGGGTGGCTCTAAAACGTGGTGCTGCCGTGCTTGCAAATGCTGTCAAGGTAACTTTAGGGCCACGTGGACGAAATGTGGTCATACAAAAATCTTATGGGGCACCTATCATTACATGTGATGGTGTCACTGTTGCTAATGAGATTGAACTTGAAGACCCTTATGAGAATATGGGGGCACAATTGTTGGAGTCTATTGCTACGAAAACAAACGATGTCGCAGGAGACGGAACCACTACTGCCACTTTGTTAGGACAAGAAATTTTACATGAAGGTCTAAAAAACGTAACTGCTGGCGCAGACCCCATGCAGTTGAAAATAGGTATAGATAAAGCTGTTGTTGCTGCAGTAGATGCAATTGCTGCACAGAGCCGCGAGGTTAACACCCATGAAGAGATTGTCCAAGTTGCATCAATTGCAGCCAACGATCCCGCAAATGATAGTGATATCGGTACAATCATCGCTGATGCGATTGAGAAAGTTGGAAATGACGGGGCAATAACCATAGAAGAAGGTAAAACATCAGAAACAACTGTTGACATTGTTGAAGGCATGCAGTTTGACAGAGGTTTCTTATCTCCAAATTTTGTTACGAACCTCAAAGACCAGACTGTTGAACTTGAGAATCCATATATTCTAATCAATACTGGTAAAATATCTTCAATCGCAGACTTAGTGCCGATATTAGAAAAGGTTATACAACTGAGTCGTCCGCTGCTGATTATTGCTGAAGATGTTGAAGGTGAAGCGTTATCAACTTTAGTAGTTAACAGTTTGAGAGGGAACATGCAAGTTGCTGCAGTGAAAGCACCTGGATTCGGTGATAGACGCAAAGAAATGTTGGAAGATATAGCAGTATTGACTGCGGGACAGGTTGTTTCTGAAGAAAGTGGTATTCGTATAGAAAACATTGTTGTAGGGATGTTAGGTACTGCGCGCAGGGTTAATATTGACAAAGATACCACAACCATTGTAGGTGGTTTTGGTGCTACCGAAAGTATTGAAGGGAGAGTCGCTCAGATACGTAGACAGATTGAAGAAACGACTTCAGAATATGACAGAGAAAAACTTGAAGAACGCCTGGCGAAACTCGCTGGGGGTGTGGCGGTTGTCAATGTCGGTGCTGCAACGGAAATCGAAATGAAAGAAAAAAAGGCAAGATGTGAAGATGCCCTCGCTGCCACACGCGCCGCTATAGAGGAAGGGATTGTTCCTGGTGGTGGGACTGCCTTGCTGCGAGCTATCTCAAATATAGAAAACCTCGAATTAGATGGCGATCAAAATACGGGCCGCAATATTGTTCAGGCAGCATTGCGATCCCCAGTTCGCGCTATTGCAGAAAATGCTGGCTTAGAAGGTGCAGTTGTTCTTGCAAAAGTTGAAGATGCAGATATTAATTTTGGATTCAACGCTGCAACAGAAGAGTACGGGGATATGCTTGAATATGGAGTGATTGATCCTACAAAGGTTGTTCGGTCCGCTCTACAGAATGCAGCCAGCATTGCGGGTTTGCTATTGACTACCGAAACTTTAATCACTGAAATTGAGGAACCACCAGAATTACCAGATGCTGATATGCATGATGACTATATGTAAGCACGTAATAACGAAGACAATCGGTATGCCTTAGTTTCAAATATGAAGGTGCGGTATTCACTATATCGCACCTATGTTCTGTAACGTGCTACCATCCCACTATCCCAATCGCAATCTAAACAGAACATATCTGAAGGACTTAAGTACTGTATCTTTTTACTTCGGCATGCAGGACATTCTGATAGGTTGTTTTCCAATTCTGCTCTTTCTGACTGTTGAAAAATGTTGAGATGGTATATCTTCATGGTACCTGAGTAATGATGACCAAGCGGACACCGAATTAAATTTGTATTTTCCTTCTCAAAACGATCAATTAATTCGCGGAGAAACTTTAGGGGATGTCTACAGATTGGACACGGATTCGGTACCAGTTCTTTCACAACGATTATATCCGTATCCTCTGAACGTACAGAAATAGGCAACGCAAGGTGATGCTCAAGTCTTAGTGAATCAGAGAGATGCGTTTCAATGTTATCAAGGTGTTCGGATGTTACTACAGCAAAATTATCAGGGCTTAACACCACCCCTGTTGGAACCATAGTACCACCCTTTAAACTTGAGATAAGTCTATATATACGTTCTAAAATGATTCCTACCTCCGAAATCAATTGAATTGACAGATGAACCGAATGAGAAGATGAGCGATACTATGTTATAACGATACTATGCTATGTAGTAAAATACATCTTATGACTAATTTCAATAATTTTTCACAAGGTATCTTAATTTGCTTTCGGTTCAGCAGACAATAAGTCTTCACGAGTTATTGCTAACTGTGAACTACTACGTTTTGAACGATAAGCATCATCTGGTTGGTTTCGAACAATGATTATATCGTCACCATCACGTTCTATTGCATCCCCCGACATTAACATACTTTCAATTTTTCTCATACTTGTAATGAAATTTATTGTAACTTTTCCTGTATCAAGTATATTTATTCGCCACCCATTATCAGTTTTGACACGGATGAATCGTTGGTTAATATCAATTGATTGCAACTGCATAATGTTTAAAATCATACCACTTTCTGGTGTTTCATTGTTTGAATTTTCGGTTGCTTGGTCCATTCCATTTTCCTCTGCCATTGATTGTCTCCTCATAATAAGAAAGTAATTCTGATATAATTCTACCTAAAGGTATTAATGTTTGTCAACCTATTTTTGTACATTAAGTGCTATTGTACGGTTTTGTAACCCTTTAGAACGGGGATAGTTTCAATACGTAGTAAACCACTTTGAAAAGGCAATATGGCGAAAAAAGAAAGTTAACTTAACGGCATATTGATCTAAATGCTTCGTTCAATTGACCAATGTCTATCCGAGCTTTGAACAACCACCCCCCCAGTCATATCTGTTTGACTTATCATCTCTTTGACTTCGGCAATGGTAAAAGCAGCAAGGAAAGAGTCGTAATAGAGTTTCTGTTGGTAAGGCGTATCTTCAGAAGCATAAGTATCTACAAATCTTTGGGCATCTGCAAGATTTTCTGGTCGGATGAGATCGCGAATTAATATGATACCGTTAGGTTTTACTACTCTTCCCATCTCTTTTAGAGCAGTTAACGCATCGTGTATATGATGTACTATGCTGTTAGAAATTAGTCCATCAAAACAATTGTCAGGATAAGGCAGGTCTTTTGCATCAATATGTTCAAGCTTTATCTGTCTGGAAAGATCAGAATCTCTTACATGTTGTTCAGCAATTTTCAACATTTCTTCAGATAAGTCGATTGCTGTAATCTTGACATTTGGACACCGTGTTGCAAATAGGATAGGTATCTGTGCAGGTCCTGTACCAACGTCAAGGAAATGCCCACTTTTTGCACCGAGTTCAATCACACGATCTACAAATGCTTCGTCAACTTCTCCATGTGCCATTGCATCATAGGCTTCTGCAGCTTCAACTGTGTCCATTACCTCAGGTTCTACTATTCTTTTCATGTATGTTTCCTGTGTCAATTTCAGTGATTTTATTACGTTTAATTCAATAGCATATTTAAGATTTATAAAAACAAAATTTCCGTATAGCTGCAAACTCAATATGGCAAATGATTATATACGGCAAAATGAAATTAGTCAACTGAAAAGATTAATAAATATAAATTTGCACTTCGCATCTACTTTTGATATACTATATTAATTAAGCGTCTATATAATCAATCAACTTCAAGCACAATGTCTTGAAAAATATAATTTAGAACTTTTTACTTATACTAAAGAAGTATCGGAAATCATGAGGACCAACTATTGGCAGTACAGAAATCAACTAATATTACGTGGCATTCAACAACCGTCACAGTAGAAGATCGGGAACAATTACTAAACCAAAAAGGGTGTGTTGTTTGGTTCACCGGTCTGTCAGGTTCAGGAAAGTCAACTTTAGCAAATGCAGTAGCACATTTATTGCACGAGCGTAACCATCACACTTATGTACTTGATGGAGACAATGTCCGTCATGGATTGAACAAGAATTTAGGTTTCTCACCTGAGGACCGGGAAGAAAACATACGACGCGTCGGTGAAGTGGCTAAGCTATTTGTGGATGCCGGCACGATTGTAATGACAGCATTTATTTCCCCTTACCGCGCCGACCGTGATCAAGCAAGAGAATTAATCTCTGATAACAGATTTGTAGAGGTTCTTGTTGATTGTCCGATTGATGTATGTGAAGAACGCGATCCTAAAGGGTTATACAAAAAAGCACGGGCTGGAGAAATCAAGGAATTTACGGGTATTAGTGCACCTTACGAAGCACCCAAAAAACCAGAGATCGTCGTAAACACGGCGGAACTCTCTATTATAGAATCTGCACAGAAAGTAATCACATTCCTTGAAAGTACCTCTTTGGTACCATCGAAAAAATAGTGTTGGAGAACTATGAAACTGATCCAATTTCATTTACCTAATTTAGGTAAGCGAGTAGGGGTTGTCACGCGTGAATACCAAATAATTGATGTAACAAGTGACGAGTCACCGAGTGTTTTAGATGTACTAAAACTTGCGCACGAAGAACGGATATCGCTCGGGGTGCTTCTTGCTGATATACAAGAAAAGGTTTCTGCACCGCCACCGATGCGGCTTACAAAATTTCACTATAGCGAACCAGAAATTCAGGAAGACTACGGATTATCTTTAGAAAAATTGGATGTTCATCCAGATAAAAATATACCGCACCTACTTGCTCCAATTGATGCACCAGAGGTGTGGGGATGTGGCGTTACTTACAAACGGAGTGCGGACATGCGCGATGACGATTCAGAACAAGATATATATAGTCGCGTATATCAGGCAGACAGACCAGAGATTTTCTTCAAAGCAACGCCATCCCGTACAGTCGGTCCGAACGGCTTTATCGGGATCCGCAGCGACTCCATGCTAACAGCAGCAGAACCGGAACTCGCTTATATTCTCAACGCCGAAGGTGAGATACTGGGTTATACGTTATGCAATGATGTGTCCGCTTGGGATATTGAGCGCGATAATCCATTATACCTACCTCAATCAAAGGTTTTTTACGGGTGTTGTGCACTCGGGCCGATGTTTCTTACGACCACTGAAGTTGATGATCCGTACAATCTTGAGATGAAATGCACGATCCTTCGCGATAAAAAGGAAGTCTATTCAGGTGAAGTCAACACATCACAAATAAATTGGAAGTTCGAACAACTTACGGAGTTCTTGATGCGTGATAATCCAATCCCATTCGGGACTGTTGTTTCCACAGGCACTGGCATTATTGTCCCGAATGATTTACCACTTGCACCAAACGATGTCGTCAAGATAGTAATTGATGGGTTCGGTACACTTTCGAATCCGGTGCAACAACTGTAAGAGGTGTTAGATATGCACGCCACCGATCATTATATCGGTAGACATAAGACCGAATTAGATACACCCGCACTGTTAATCGATCTGGATAAAATGGAAGCGAACATCCAGAAGATGGCGGATTATTTTGCAACAGTAAATGCCAATCTAAGACCTCATGTCAAAACACATAAAACACCGATAATCGCACATAAACAGATAGCAGCTGGAGCAATCGGTGTAACTTGTGCAAAATTGGGAGAAGCGGAAGCGGTCATTCATGCAGGTATCCGTGATGTACTAATCGCAAACCAAATTGTTGGCACACAAAAAATCTCGCGCCTTGTTAATCTCGCGAAACATTCTGACATAATGGTAGCAGTTGACGACGCTCAAAATATACAGGACTTAGCTGAAGCAGCATCCGCCAAAGATGTAATAATAAGGATCTTAGTTGAAATTAATATCGGCATGAATCGTTGCGGTGTTGAACCTAGAGAACCTGCTCTGGCTTTAGCACAACAGGTTACCAAAAGTCCAAATCTTAAGTTTGAGGGACTGATGGGTTATGAGGGGCATCTCATCACACAGAATGGCAAGTATTATAGAGAGAATAATACACGACTTGCATTGTTAAGTTTATTTAGCACAGCTGATCATATCATGAATAATGGTATTGAAATTTCAATTCTGAGCGGTGGCGGAACTGGAACTTTTGACATAACTGGTAGTATACCCGAAATAACAGAAATACAGGCTGGTTCTTATGTCTTTATGGATGCTACCTATCGCGGTGTGCAAGGAGTCGGAGATAAATTTGATTGCGCTTTGACAGTCCTATCAACTGTCGTCAGCCGGCCAACACAAGATCGTATCATAGTTGATACGGGAATGAAAGTCCTTACGAAGGAGTTCGGAATTCCACAACCGATTGATTATCCAGAACTTGAAATGGTAGGACTATCCGAAGAACATGGTAAAATGCAGATATCTAACGGAGATATTCCATTGAAACCGGGAGATAAACTGGAGATTTTACCTACACACTGTTGCACAACTGTTAATCTTTATGATAAGTACTACGGGATACGCGACGATAGCGTCGAATCTGTGTGGTACATAACCGCAAGAGGGAGTTCACAATAATGATAACGACAACAACAAACTCAGTTGAAGGTAGAGATATAGGGCAATACCTCGGTTTAGTTACTGGCGAGGCGATCATGGGAGCAAATATCTTTCGTGATTTTATGGCTGGTATTACTGACTATGATTGGTGGCAGATCAAAAACCTACGAGAGCAAACTTGAAGATGCGCGGGAGACCGCTATAATGGAAATGCAAGAAATCGCACAACGGAAAGGTGCAGATGCAGTCGTAGGAATTGATATTGACTATCAAGTACTCGGTGCAAACAATGGCATGTTGATGGGCACAGCCACCGGCACCGCAGTTAAACTCAAATAGGCCGACATTGTCCGTATTTTGTTTTTACACCATTAACCTAAATTGCTACTTTGTAGCACAAACTTCATGAAGATTAACTAATTAATTCGGTAATTTTAATCTTATCCATATAGACTAATTTGAATGATTTGAACCTATTCTGAGTTGTTATGTTCTCTGTTGTCTGAACCAGGATTTTCAGGATTTACAGATTTCCAGGATTGCCACATCAATGTGTTTTGATAAGCATTTACGCAAATTTTTGAATGGCAATCTAATGCATCAAACTCCAATCTTGAAAATCTGGTAATCCTGTAAATCCTGGTTCAGACAAAAAGTAGATATACTACACAAAAATTCTTAAAATCTTACAAATGCAAATATTACTGATAGAATAAGTTAATCTTCATACAGGTTGTGCTACAGAAATGTCCAAGTAATTATAATACTTTACTATAATTAAAGTAGAAATGGTATTAGATTAATATAGGAGGATTTTAGTGAAGAACCAAAATTTGTCATATCAATATAAATCACAACGGAAACATGTAAACTTATTGGTAATTTTTACTGTTTGTCTTTTTACTTTGACGCAATTAAACTCAAATGCCTACATCTCAAGACCTTATACGGTTCCTGAACTTGCCAGTGAGAGCACTAACATCGTCTTTGCGATAATCTCAGACGTTAATACCAAACGAAAAACCGCTGATTTCAAAATTGAGGAAAACATCAAAGGCAAAAGCGAATTTAATGTAATCAAAATCCGCTATGACGTGTTTAAAGGTGAAAAAGATCATAGGAAAGAGATAGACAAATTGCTCAAAAAAGGTGAACCAATAATTGTCTTATACTTGAAAAAAGGCGATCGAATTGATAGCCTTGCACATACAAGAGGCACATGGTTCCAACTCCAGGTTGCCAAAGACGAGAAGAGAGGATGGGTTAGATGGAGTTTCACACATACCGAAGTAAAACTAAATCAATACAAGGTTTCACGCAGAGATTCTACACCCGAACTTCAGAAAGAACTACGGACCTTGCTAAAAGATGGTATTATCCGACTGTTTCTATTGAACAGAAGAAATTATCATGAAGAACATTCTGTGATTTCCGGTATCAAAAGAGTAGAAGATCGTTGGCTTGCATGTGAACAGTCAACCGAACGCGATTTGTCAGAACTTAAAAAAAATGATATATTATGGCTTGGATATCGAGTAATTGATGATGGTAGGTACCACCTCAATAAAAATCAGGAAAAACAGATTAGAGATTTTGTTAAAGGTGGTGGCATTGTAATTGTCTCTGGCCAAGACAGCGATGACGACCGACCTTGTGGGAGTGGGTGGTTAACAGAACCTTTGAAAGGTGTTGAAAGTGATGTTAGAAACGATTTCCAACCCACAGCAAAAGCAGGTAATCTTTTCAAATCACCACATCGCATCCGTTCTGGGCAACTTTCACTTGATGATTCTTGGAGTGGGTGGAACGACAAATTTGAAGTACTCGCAACTACCAATAACGGCAAAGAAATCGTCGTAGCAAAATTAAAATACGGTAAAGGTATGTATCTCATCACAAACATGCGTAACGACAATAAATCAAATACTTCAAAAAACCGACCATTGATAGAGAATCTTACGCGTTATGCTGTTGCTTCTCTGAATTGATGCGTCCTAATCGGAGTTGAAATCCTATGCAAAAAACCTTATGGTTACTAACGCTAAGTCTTTTATCAGTTCCTGTCTGTTTTGCATCACCAGCAAATGCTGTTATACCGCAGCTGATTGGTCCTTTGACCGCACTGCTGAGTATCATTCCACAGATACTCGCATTTGTCGGTGTTGCAATAGTCACATCACTTGTATTCGCCCGTGACTCAACCAAGATGGTCTTTTACAAAGTCCGGGATTTCTTTACTGTCCGCAGGACTATTCTTTCAGTTGTTAGTCTCGTTGTGTTAGTTGGACTTGCAGTGTTTACTTTCCAATTAGTTGAAAGGGGAATTGATCATAGTAAACCCACTGTAGATATAGGTACGCAACAGCAAAAAGAAAGCAAAATGAGAGCGGGTAGTTCATGGTATACGTTTAGAGGCGATGCGAATCGTACTGGCAATGTTGATGGATTACCAGGTCCAGAAAACGGAACTCTATCCTGGCCATTCAGTCCTAAAAATAGAAAAATGGTTCAATTCTTTTCATCACCCGCAGTCGTCGGCAATCGTCTATATATCGGTACTGCACTTGGCGGATTTTTTTCTGCCAGCGGGGTAACATACTGTATAGACACTGATACAAAAGAAATTGTCTGGCAACATGAGTCAGACATTCCTATCGCGTCATCCCCCGCAGTTGTTGCTGGTAGAGTCTACATCGGTGAAGGTTTTCATGAAGATAGCGGTTGTCAACTCCGATGCCTTGATGCACAAACAGGCGACCCAATCTGGAGTTTCACAACTGCAAGTCATGTGGAGTCAACCCCATTCATCACGAAAGGTCGTCTATACTTCACAGCAGGTGCAGATGGTATCTACTGTATTGATGCGCTCGCTGGTGAAGAAATTTGGCACTTCCCCGCTGTACACGCAGATATGTCTCCACTGGTAAAGGATGGTAAAGTTTTCTTCGGCACCGGCTACGGGGATTACAAAGTCTATGCCGTAGATGCAGATAACGGTAAGGAAATCTGGTCAAAATCCATGCCATACTCCGTCTGGGGAAATCCAAGCTCACATCAGAACTTAGTCTATTTTGGACTTAGCACAGGCAATTTTGCAGAAAGCGGTCCAAATCCTAAAGGTAAAGTTGTCGCCTTTAATATAGAAAACGGTGATATCGCTTGGGAACATAAGGCAGGTGACGGAGTTCTCACTGCAATTGTCGTTCACGATGATTATGTAACATTTGGTTCTCGTGACGGACACGTATATACCCTCAAAGCTACAAATGGAGATATACACAGGGAAAAAGATCTGGGTAGTCCTGTCCTTTCATCACCTGCTGTAACAAAAGATGCAATGTATGTTGCCACAGAAGATGGTATGATCTATTCCCTAAATATTGCAAATGGAGATGTATTGTGGGAATATAATGCAAGGACTATTAAAGCAGGATTGAAATTCATCTCTTCACCTACCATTGCAAATGAAAAACTATACATCGGTTCAAGCCTAAGTTATATTCTCTGCGTGGGTGGTGATAAGGTAGACCAAACAATTGAAGATCGTTAATTTTTATTTTGTTGCCGTTTATCAACAAACATGTTAAAATATAAAACTATAGTAATACCATTTCTATTTAAGAACCCCCCTTTATCCCCCCGCAAGCGAGGGGAAAGAAGTCCAGGGTTATTTAGTTTTAGGATTTTTGGGCATATTTTTCACATTTCAATATAACCATCTGTAGGTCGGGTGTCGCATACGCTCTACCCGGGGAATGCCTAAATGGCATTCATACCGTTGATTTCTTGATTTGGACCTACGATATAAACTATTGGTAACACAAATAAACGGAAAATTTTTAAAACTAAATAACCCTGAAAGAAGTCTTTCTAATGGAATATAATTTATTAGAAATGGTATAATATTAATATTGCATAATGCCAATGGCTCATGCAATCTGAGATATACATTGAAGTATAAACTAAGGAGATATAAATAATGAGAAAGTTCTTGATTGTAATTACATTATTGTTTTTGATTACAAGCATTACAGCACACGCACAGTGGCGTAGTGATACGCACGACGTTTACAACGCACTCAAAAAACCTGCAGACATCACAATTGATGGTGAACTCGATGACGATGAAGGCTGGAAAGGTGTCATTGAATCCGTTACTGGTACAAATGGTGAGATTTTTTGTGAAGTGGAATTTGCAGGAAACGACAATGAAATCTATGTTTTTCGTGAATGGGATGATGGAAAATGGAGTGGACCTGATGACCACAAAACTTGTTTCGCAATTGTCTGGGAACCTGACGCAATATATCTCGCACTCAGTGTAACAGATGATGAACATCAGAATGGCGGTGGAGCTTGGAATGGTGACAGTTGCCAACTCGGTTTTGAAATGACCGGTGAGCGCGATGGTGGGTTAACCTTATTACTCTATAATGCTGCCTTAGATAACCAGGGAAAAAACCTCATTATTCATAATGAAGCAGCAGGCGGCACAGGACTTGTAGACGGTGATAATGTTGCCATAGTCCGAAATGAAAATGAAAAGAAAACTTATTACGAATACATATTTACTGCTGATGAAATTAACAAAGGTGACAAGTTTGAAGAAGGTTTTGAATTCGGTCTGGCTATCTGTGTCAATGATGGGGATAGCGATACTCCCGGGCAAAAAGGGTGGAGTGGATGGTATACCGATTGTATCGTCAACGGTCTAAAACAGAGTGAACATACTGGACTTGTCAGGCTATCAGAAAGCGAACTCGCCGTAGAAGCAAAAACAAACTAACAACAACATGGGGTAGACTGAAATCTACACACTAACAGTCTTATACTAAATTAACGGGATTCATCTTTTTTCGGCGGTAGGTGCGGTTTCCTAACCGCACACTTAGCAAGACAGATCACGTTAATTGGGTATTAGTAGGTTGACATTACCCTACTAACCGTAGCGAATAAATTCGCTACTTATTCTGATTGGGCAGGACTTCTCTGCCCAAAAAACAAACATCAAACACTATAGGAGATTTTTTATGAAAAAATTTGTTGTGATCATAATTGCACTCTTTGCGACTCTCTCTTTGTTAACAATCAATAATGTTGATGCCCAGTGGCGCAGCCCAACACATGATGTCTACGAGGCACCAACAGGTGTTGAAATTGAAATAGATGGAAATCTTGACGATTGGGAAGGTGTCTTAGATTCTGTAACCGGTACCGATGGAACTACTTTTTGTGGTGTGGAATTTGAAGGCAGAGACGGTGTCGTTAAAGTTTGAGAAGATTTAGGAGGCACCTGGGACGGACCCGAAGACCATACAACATGTTTCATGATTGTGTGGGATGCCGACGCAGTCTATCTCGCTGTTGATGTTACCGATGATGAGCATGAACATGCCGAAGGTGGTGCATGGAATGGCGATGGTGTTCAACTCTCAGTTGTTCCAAGCGGAATTAGAGAATCTGGTTCCACTTTCTTTCTATATAATGTCGCATTAAGGGATAATGGAGACCTTATCCTGCATAACGAATCAACGCACGGTCTACCTGGCTTCACCAATGCCGATTTTGCTATAGTTCGAGACGATGATGCCAAGAAAACTTACTATGAGTTTAAATTTACACCTGCAAATTTCGGTCAGAGTACCGCGTTGACCGAAAACCTTGAAATCGGATTAGGCATCTGTGTCAATGATGGTGATAAAAACGCCCTTGGCCAAACAGGTTGGAGCGGTTGGAATCCGCATGCTATTGTTCATGACAAACATCCGCATAAAGTCGGGCTTGTTGTACTCACAAATACACATGTCACATCCGTTGACCCTAAGGATAAGTTAACATCAACTTGGGGCAGAATAAAATCTGTTTGGTAGTAGAATTCTATATTAACCTAAGTTGCCAACTATGTAGCACAATCTGTAAGTAAATATTTCGGTAATTCTAATTTTTCCCAATACCTGTAGGTGCGTTTTCTTAACCGCGCTGGGTCTTGCTTCAAAATTACCGAATTAAGAAACTAATTTGTATTCAGATTGTGCCCGTGAGTACACAAACTTACAGATTGCGCTACCAAATCTTGCTAAAATGAGTTATGCTCTATTGAAAACGGTGTTTACATGTTTAAAATCTTATATGTAGTAACTTGAGTTATTACTACATAAATCGCAGTGAAAAATAATTTTGCTACTTATTCTGCTTGGGCAGTACTTTCTACCCAAGCACTTTACAAATAATGATATTTTCACCTTCAAAGGTGAATTTCAATCAACGATAAACTTTCGAGCCACAATCAACCATTATTAACTCGTACTCGTTATGGGTTTAATGTAAAATAGAGGTTATACAAAATACTACAGTTTGTAACGAATAAGACGAAAATAAGATTTTTTGCCATATTAACTTTATTGATTCTAATAAATGGTAATCCAACGGTAGGAGAAATATCACACTATGAAATACCTGATTGGGTTCCTTTTACTTCCCCTGAGTTTGGTAATTTACCTTGGGTATCTGTTCGGATTTTTAATCAGACAGAATACAGACATGATCTTGAAAATGCTAATAGTTTTCATCAGGTTAGTATTATCAACAATGGGGAGTACGAGTTAGAGTATGAATGTTATTTTACACTTGAAATACATCCATTTGAAGATCCAGGTCAAGTCCTTGCAACAAATGATGAAGCATTTTCATATTATTCTCCAATTACTTTAGCAGGAAATTCCTCTGCCGAGGTAAGTACTGCAAATCACCCCTATGTTATGTTTTCCAACCATGATGAAATATATATATATAGGGGACTTCTATTGGATGGTCGCGAAGTCAAAGGTAAAGATATGGATTAAAGATAATCCAAAAGTATACGATATTTGGGAAGAAGAAATATACAGAGATTTCTTTTATCAGGATCCTGATGAAGAACCACATGATGGGATATGACCTTAAAAATACAAGGATTCACGGAGTGAATTCATACTTTTTTATTTATTCAGGATTTGATTTACACAAAGTGATCAGAAATAACGACATTTTGACAAAATGTCGTTATTTTGATAACATAAACTTCCTAAATTCTTCTTATCACGTGACTTTAAGGGAACTGCGTAAATCCTGATCTGAAATTAAAAAGCCTCCAAAAGGACTACAGGATCTTGATAGCGGTATCGGTTAACCGCTATCAAGACAATTATTATGTTTTCTATAAAAGTAGATGTTCCAAGTGAACTCTCAATTCCACTCTCAGTATTGGGTTATAATTCTGAAAAACTCACTGAAGAGATGAAACACTTGCTTTCTGTATCCCTATTTAAGCAGAATATTTTATCATTGGGACAAGCTGCACTGTTATCTGACCTACATTTATGGGATTTTATAAGACTGTTGAACAAACATGGAATCCCTATAGCTGAATGTGATGAAAACGATATTACACATGAAATAAAAACAGTTGAAGCACTTCTAAATGAAGATACTGTAAGTAATTGAGGGGTGTGCATAAATATTTTGATGTTAAAAATTAAATCGTAGGTCGGGTAGAACGCAGTGAAACCCGACACAATCGCATCTAGTTTTGCATGTCGGGTTTCGCAAGCTCTACCCGACCTACGAAATCTGGATACCTGCAAACCTGCTAAAAATTACATTATTTTAGACAAAATTATTGAAAAAATCTTCAAATTTGCATAAGTCCTATTAAATTTAGCCAGTTAATGATCATGATGGTCGGTTTTGTGATAGTGCTGCCGAAGTAGATCCAAACCAAAATCGTCCTCAATGTGCCGCCAAACAGAGTGGATATGGTTTGCGTTGTTCTGTGTATTGTCATATTCAACAAAGAAAAACGGACCGTGAATTCTATAGTAGTGAGGTGTTCTGCGTTCTTCCCCACCCGCCCACGCAAAATGAATGTCATTGATACTGCCATCTTGGAGTTTTTGACGTTCTATCTTGGCAACCTCATCCGGTAACCGATCAATATATTCATGAAATAATTGCACAAGAAGTTCGCGCTGATAGGTTTGCATATTTTCTGCCGCAAATCCTTCAACCGCATCAAACTCAACTTTTGGCGCGTTGCGTGTGAGAATATCTGCAGGTGCTTCTGTATTGATAACAGCATGTGTTTTCTGGTAAGGTGTGAAACTCGTCAAAAGTTGTCGTGCCAACTCTTCCTCAGCATATAAGACACGTAATCCTTTTTCCTTCCCCTCAAGCACTTCTGCTGGATTTGAACCGAAGAAAAACGGTGTCGGTGAAATCAATTCACGATTGACAACCGTAAAGTTAAGTGAAACATGATGTCCTTCAGCACGCCACCCCCAGGCACCGTTTCCAGTCGGATCACCAAAAATAGTAAAATAGTAAAATTCTGGATTGCGTTCAAGTTTCGTATCACCCGTTTTTTTCTCAATTGCACCGAGTATCTTCTCTAAGTTGATTATGGCACGTGCTTTCTCATATCCATCGGAACTCAACCCACTTTGCATCAGGGAAAACGCTGCTTCTTGTTGTTTCGTATTTAATTCTATCAATGAAACGCCCTGACGTTCCCACATCTCAATAGGAATGTAGTGCCATCGAAACCTTTCGTTACCATCAAATGGTTGGCATGCTTTTTCTCGCAATTCAGGAGTCAGAACGTTCAACAAATTCGCTGCTGCGTTAGTCATCTGTTCTGCTGTTTCTGATGCTGGAATCACTGTCGGTTTTGCTTGTGTGTTTGCCACGTATTATTCCTCCATAAATACTGTTTTATATTATTTTATCTGATTTTGAATGATAATACAATATAATTTCTTACTCAGGGTGTGTAAAGTTTTGGTTACTTTTGACTAATCACTTGACAAAAATCTGTAAACACCTATAATTTTGAGTAGCAAATACAACAGACTAATTATTGAATCAATTCTTAGAACTAATACCCCGTTAAGGAGCATTATAATGGCTAAACGGATAAAAATCGGACTAATCGGTTGTGGTATGATCTCCGGTTCACATATCAACGGCTACCTTGCACACCCACAACACGCTGAAATAGTCGCAGTATGTGATACCGTAGACGAAAACGCGAAACGCAGAGCAGCACAAGTACTCGCTGGTGCAGAAACACGTGCAACCGATGCAACTGCAAATGCGCAAAAAGCAGATTCTGCTGAAGCATGCGAACAACTGAATGAGAACGCCGCGCGATGGGCAGAATATAAAGAAAATGGTGTGAAAATATACAACGATTACAACGAGATGCTGAAGGAATGTGAGTTAGACGCAGTAAGTCTTGCTACCCCACCTTTCGTTCATGAAGCACCGACTGTCGCAGCTGCAGCAGCTGGCAAGCATGTCTTCTGTGAAAAACCTATGGCACGCACAGCAACTGAGGCAAGGAACATGCGCGATGCGTGTGATAAAGCTGGAGTGAAACTCGCATACCAAAGCGGCGGCACATGCCTCAACCCGAGGAGTTATGCTATCAGAGAATATGTCACTTCAGGGAAAATCGGAGATGTGCACTACGGTAGACTCACAAGTTACCGTCTGCGCGGCAGACCGAATGTGGATATGTTCGGTTTCGGTAGATGGTTCCTAAACTCTGTTTACAGTGGCGGCGGTACGATTTACGACACAGGGGTCTACGACATCAACCGTTCCATCTACCTACTCGGTTCGCCCCAACCAGCAACAATCAGCGGCATCGCCTATCGCGGTATGCCTCCAGAATATACAGGTGAAGAAATTAACGATGTTGAAGAATTCGCTTCTGTGTTTGTCCGATTTACAAACGGCATGTCATTTACTTACGAACACGGCTGGTCATGCAATATGGCAGGACAACCACAAGGCATCTTTATCTTCGGTTCAAAAGGATCGTTCAGTGGTGATAAACTTTTCCTTGAGAAAGGGGAATGGGAAACCGATGACAAGGGTAATCGGAGACGTTATCAAGGGAATCTCGTCGAAACACCGTTAGAGCTACCAGATAAGCACTTCCCCGATAAGTTCCGTGATTTTCTCAATGCATGCAATAGCGATGCACAACCTGTCAGTAATGGCGACATTGGTAAGAAAGTTACTGAAATTATGAGTGGCGCACTCTTATCGGCAAAACTTGGTCGTGAAATTACCGTGGATGAACTCTATGAAATTGAAGCACTCCGCTCCGAACCTACACCCGGATGGCCAATTCCATAGACATTTAACACCCTTCTGTCATATCCCCATGCTTAGCGGGGGAGTATGTCAGTTGTCAAAAACCCTTGAATTTGCATAAGATATGAAGTATTATAACTCAAGTTGCTACCTTTGACCAAACATTCGTTTAATGTCAGTTACAAGAGTTGTGCTAAATAACTATCTGTAGAACTTTATTTCGCAAAAGAAAATGCTTTGTAAATCATTATCATATATCTACAATGTACATCAGTAATGTTCTTCAGTCCCGTAGGGACGATATGTTTATAGAAAAACGTTGAATACCCTATCTTTAGTCCCGTAGGGACGATATGTTTATCCTTCTATGCCGTTCCTACGGGACTCAAAAAAGGGGTGATAACGTTTTCTATAAACATATCGTCCCTTACGGGACTAAAGAGAACAAAAGTTTGTACCTCTGTGCAAAAACTTTACACCCACTCAAGGAGATTATAATGTTAAATGTAGGTGAACAAATTGTATCCTCATATTTGCGATATATCCGGCAGTGCAATTTTGTTGAAACAAATGTATACACGGGTGAAAAACAAGGCGAAATTGACGTTGTTGGATTAAACACAAAAAAATCTGAAGTTTACATTTGTGAAGTAACTGTTCACATAGGAGGACTCCAATACGTCAATTTCAAAAACAACCAAACTGATAATATTCAGAAACTTACAGACAAGTTCTCTAAAGATATTGAATACGTCCGAAAACATTTGGATGGATACGATCAGCATTTTATGTTTTGGAGTCCGATAGTTAAAGATACAAGGGGAAAACCTGAAAACAATCAGATGCGACATATTGAAAAAATCCAAGCAAATATCAAGGAGCGGTATGAGATTGACGTTGAGTGCATAGTTAATGAGAAGTTTCAAGAGTGTTTCAGGGAATTGAGAAATTATGCAAGGACTTCAACCGAAAATTTCCAATGTTCTTTGATGCGTTTAATGCAAATAGAAGAACATCTCGGCAAACACGTAAAAAAATTAGTTCACATGCAAGGACATGGATCTACACTTAATTTAACAAATAAATCCAATGAAGAGATGGATGGCTCGGTACCTGAGCCTGTCACGGCACTGGCAACCGAATTTTCGTACACCGGAAAACAGATGAAGGATTTACGGTTAAAGGCCGGACTCACTCAAATAGAGGTAGCGGTCAAGTTGGGGATGAAAAGTAGCAGTAGTGCTGCAATATGTGATTGGGAGGCCGAACGTGTTAAGGTCCCTGCCAAATACCATACTACACTGCTATCTTTATATAAGTCAGCAATTACGTAGGTTGATTTGAACGGGTAAAATTAGGTAAACCAACGGACTACACCATCACAAAAGCAACCCTTGACGATGTGCCCCAGATATCGTTGATATTACGACGGTGAGTTTTACAGATGTATTCCAAATTAGAGGCATATCCTAACGCGCACGGATGGTTAGTGTAGGACAACTTGCTTGAACTCATCAAGTAAATAAGAGAAAGGAACATACAATGGACAAAACCTACAACGTTGCAATTATCGGATGTGGTGGTATTTCACACATGCATGCGGGATGGTATGTGAACGAACCGAGAACCACTATTACAGCAATTGCTGACCTTGACGAAGAACGACTAAACTCCTTCGGTGAAAGGCATAACGTAGAGAAAAAATTCACCGATTACGTTGCCATGCTTGAAACAGAAGATATTGATTTGGTTTCAGTCTGTACGCGCCCGAAACACCATGCGCCGATTGTGATTGAAACTGCGAAACACGGTGTAAAAGGTATCTTATCTGAAAAACCGATGGCAGAAAACCTTGGACAAGCAAAAGCAATGCTTGACGCATGCAAACAACACGGTGTAAAATTAGCAATAGACCATCAAGTACGCTTTAGCACTCCCTACCAGCATGCCCGACAATTGATTGCAGACGGTGTAATAGGAGAAATCTATCGCATTCACGGAATATGTGGTGGTGGAGACCTAAAGGACAACGCAACACATACAGTCGATCTTATGCTATATGTCTATAGCGATCGACCTGTCAGTTGGGTTATAGGACAAATAGAAAGAATCGGTACACCGACAAAATATGATTTACATTCCGAAGATTTTGCAATCGGTTATTTCAAGTTTGAAGATAACGTAAGGGGAATTATAGAATCTGGAAATGATACTGCACCGGGCTATCATCACATTTACTGTTATGGTACAGGTGGTGAAATTGAACTCGCCGCACCAGGTGGTCCTGGAATTCGTTTACGAAACGCAGAATCCAATGGTGAATGGGTGTCTCCAGAATTACCGGCTGGTAGCAATCCCGTGCGGGATATGATAGAAACCGTTGAGGAAGATAGAGAACACCGTTCAAGTGGCTATCAAGGATATGCTACGCTTGAACTGCTCATGGCAATATATGAATCATCCCGGAAAAGGCAACGCGTGAGATTACCAATGGAGGAGATGGAATCTCCATTAACATTGATGATTGAGGATGGATGGGTTTAAGTGATACTGATGACTTTCTCACGTAAGGCATAGGAGAAAATAGATGGACGTTGATTTCTACATTTTTTCAATTGTGTTCGCAATTTTGTTTGGACTTTTGGCAGTCTTTTTCTTGGTAATCGGGTTCCGAGGCATTCTGACCAAAAAACCGTTCTTGCTATCAAATAGATGGCTGCTTGGGCTCATGTTTGTAACGTATATACCAATCATTTTACTGCCTATCTATTTTTCATTATCTGACATGGATCTCATGGAAATGGATTTGATGGAATGGCTAAATCCTGCCATATTTACAGTGCTTCTTGTAATGATGTGTTTCGCATTGCAAGATTACGCTGCTTTTGGGGTTACTGATACATCGTTCCGAGAAACACTCCTCGCAGCACTCGAAAAACTACAGCTGCCTTATGAAGAAACCCTATCTACCATGAAATTGACAACTATTGATGCCGACTTACAAGTTTCTATTCAGACATGGTTGGGAGCAGGAATGATTAAGATCAAACAACGCGAGCACCGTTCGCTGCTAACAGAAATAGTCGCTGAAATGAATAGGCATTTTAACGTGTCATCCGCACCCATAAAACTTATCACTTGTATTTTCTATGTGGTAATGGGAACGTTAATGGCCATTGGAGGAATTCTGATAGTGTTTTTATTCTAAGACATCGGTGCGAAAAATTAACATCTTGTGAGTATGAAAACTATTATTGTATAATATTCAAATACACATTAATTTCTTCAAAGAAGACTGACGATAATATTTCAAAGGTGACACAGATATTTGAGATTGGTAAATTGCAAAACTGATGATGAATGTAAACTCAGACATAAATAGTAATAATCAACATATAAGAATCATCCTATTTTGTATCCTAATTTCATCATTTGCATTGGTACTGCGAAACCTTGGGCACAGCAAAACACACTATTGGGATGAGAGTTACCATGCAATTGTCGCTCGTAATTTGACGAAACATCCACTAAAGTTCACATTATACGATCAACCTTGGCTCAAATACGATTACACAAAATGGGGAGAGAACCATATATGGCTACATAAACCACCAGTAGGTATGTGGCAGATATGTTTATCACACTTTATATTCGGTATCAACACATTTGCCTTGCGATTACCTTCAGCACTCAGTTTGGTTCTGTGTGCTTGGTTAACGTATAGAATAGCTTCTGATCTTTATGATAAACGTGCAGGACTAATTGCAGCGTTTCTTCAGGCATTCAACCCGTTTCTCTTTGCTTCAGTTCACGGTTATCGGTATTCGGATCACATTGACATTGCATTGTTACTTTGGGTGCAAGTTTCATGTTGGTTCTTGCTTCGTGGAATTCGGAGTGGGAAGAGCAGGAATTATATCCTATCAGGGATAGCAATGGGGATTGCTTATCTCTCAAAAAGTTATCTGGCACTCATTACCTTTGGCGTTGCGTTTTCTGTCTGGTTTGTCGTGTGGTTCAAACGACATATATACCCCAGAATCCCTACTTATGTTGAATGGTTAAAACAGCATATATTTCGCAGAAACTCTACAAAGGGAAGTCTTGAAAACGTAGAAACCCAAGAGTTAATTGAAGAAAACATACAAATTCGACTCAAGGATATTGGTATAATATTACTTACTGGTATCGCAACGGTTGCACCTTGGACAGTCTATTGCTTGATAAGACACCCGAAGGAGTTTTTATGGGAACATAGGAAAGTTCTTGAGCATCTTAATACAAATATTGAAGGATGGGGGGCATCGTGGGACCGTCCGTTATTTGAATATATGCCGCTGTTCTATCCATTCTTCTATGCAGCACTTTTTGCAGTTGTTTTGTGCTTGCTTGTCATCTTGATAAGAAATTGGCGGTTCCCCGAATTGTTTGTATTGGCATGGGGTATAGGAGTGATTGTTCCTCATACGCTTGCACAGACAAAAACACCATCAGCGACGATGATATCTGTACCAGCGTTGCTAATATGTTTCGCAGCGGTCATTAGTCAAGCATGGCAAAATAGGGATAGGATTTACACTGCTATTTGGAGTGCGTCAATGCTGTCCATTGTTTGTATTGCTTTTGTGGGAAAGTTTGTTCACAAAGAGAAGTGGACTTGGCAAACGGTAAGTGGTAACGGTATTGGGTTTATTAAATCTGAAAGAATACAGAGTATTGCACCATTTATTCATAGACATTTTATTATTGTTGAACAACTGATTGTATTCGGAATATTATTTGGAGTATTATGGGGAATCTATCTGTTGATACGTAAAACAGATTGGCAAAAATGGGTATGGTTCGGTGTTCGTTATGTAGCACTCGTAATTACAATATTTTACACAGTGAGTTATGTTGAAGCAACATACAAGGTTATACAACGTAATGAACAAACACCACTCTATGTGGAAAGCGGAAAACGCATCCAACGTGAATTGCCAGAAAATGCTTGTTTTTTCACGGACGATCAACGCAGCGGCGCACATTTTGACCTGATGTACCATGCTGACAGATCAACGTATAGAATAAATCTAAACGATGGAAACATGAGACAAAATCTCTTTTTAAGAGCAAATGAAGCTCGCGCGGCTGGAGCAATTCCTTATATTTTTTCTGTCAATGAAACTGAGTACCGTTACCCGCTTATCATGGAAGGCGAGGTAGATGTCGGAAATGGTATGAGACAAAAGTATCGCATTTTCGAAATCACAGAAACGCAATGATTAAATTTACTGAAAAACAATCCTACTGTTATGGTATAATACCTGCATGAGAGTTATATCGCGCAGCATCAAGAATATGATAGAATCAATGCCGTTACGGTATAAGGTAATAATTATGGAAGTTAAACCAATCAGAACTGAAGCAGATTATAACGATGCTTTAAAAAATATAGAACAACTTTGGGACGCGAGTTACGGTTCACCAGAAGGTGATAAATTAGATGTTCTTGTGACATTGGTGGATGCTTATGAAAATGAACATTATCCAATTCCACCATCAGATCCTATTGACGCGATCCTTCACTATATGGAGAGTCAAGAGCTCTCTGAACACGACCTTGAACCTTTTATCGGTTCACGTTCAGGCGTATCGGAAATCTTAAATAGACACCGCACTCTGTCTTTGGATATGATTCGGAAATTACACAAAGGTCTTGGGATTTCTGCAGATATTTTGATTCAACCTTATACTTTACAACCTTCATCATGAATACAAAAGAACAAATCTATTTAGATTTTCTATGCACTACATTACAAATTAGAGGGGAAGAACTATGAAATTACTGCGAAATAGTTTGTTAATTACGGTTATTACTTTTACAGTCCTATCTGCAAATGCAGCAGAAGAATGGGAAGCACTTGATGTCGGAAATCTTTCAAGTGCTATTTTCAATACAGGCGTTGTGGGGTTTCCAAGTAATCCCACGCTGAACCCCTCAGGGTGGTGGCCCGCAGGAACAAACGACTCCTATATATATGAAGGGGACATCTGGATTGGTGCGAAAAAGAATGGGGAAGTCGGAGTAGCAGAGGCAGACGGTAGGCAAAGTGAAATATGGCCTATACCAATTCCACATCCTGAAACGGGGGAAATGGTAAATATATATTCACAAAAACCCGGTCTAACAGCCAAGGGGACACAGACGCAACAAGTTATTAGATTCAAATGCACGGATACGAATACAGAAGTGAACAAAGATGTCGTACTCGGTTTAGAGCTTGATGTCAACTGCTATCAATGGAGTTACGCACCACTTTACGACTTTTTTATCATTGAATACAACGTCAAGAATGTTGGAGAAGACACGCTTGAAGATGTATTTATGGCATTCCGGTATGATGTTGATATCTCCAGTAACGAAACTGGCACAGCAAATTACTCAGCGGATGATTTTGTTGCATTAGATCAAACGGCTGATAGCCTCAATCCTGATAAACATCCGAACCGTTATCTTTCTTACGGTTTTTCAAATGGATCCGCACCCGGATACATCGGTTTACGCGTATTGGATGCTTATATAGGGAATGACGCACAAGATGCTGCAGCAAAAATCCCTTTTACAGCACACAAACGCATCACTATTGACACCGATCCATCAACTGATGCAGAGATGTACGCTCTCATTAGCACCCCAGGTATTGAGCCACTCCCCGCAAACTATGATGACCAACGTTTTATCCAATCCTACGGTCCGGTTGAATCACTTGCTCCAGATGAGTCATTCAACGTCATCATAGCAGTCGCTATCGGTGAAGGACTTGCTGGCTTGCAAGTAGCAGCGGATGAAGCACAAAAATTGTACGATGACGATTATAGTGCAGCTGCACCGCCACCCTCCCCGAAGGTAACAGCTTACCCCGCCGATGAACAGATAACACTCATCTGGGAAAGTGAAGATGGTTGGGTTGATGACGGTGTCAGTAAGAATATAGAAGAATATGCAGACCCATTCGATCGCGAGAAAGTATTTGAAGGGTATAGAGTTTATAGACTTGATACTGCTTACGATGAAAAAACAGGTAAACCCGTTGAAGATTGGAAATTGTTGATGGAGTTTGATAAACCGAGCACTTCCCGTAATTACTTTACTGTAGAGCACGTTGGTAAACAGTCCGATGCAACTATTGAAAACATGGGAGATGAACCCTTTTTTAGTGCTTTTTTTGAAAGTGCAACATATCTTATAAAATTCAATTCCAGCACATCTTTTGAAGTGATTAACACCACGCATTGGGAAGTGTTGGCATATAATTCCGATTTTCCATCAGATGGTGGTGGG
The DNA here is from genome assembly GCA_012270795.1 of Candidatus Poribacteria bacterium. Lineage (GTDB taxonomy): Bacteria > Poribacteria > WGA-4E > WGA-4E > WGA-3G > MSPOR6. The sequence goes on along the minus strand of JAAXHO010000213.1, from coordinate 26,299 downwards.
TATGTCGTCATCAAGGATCCAAATACAGGCGAACCTTATCCTGATGGAACATACCGTTCTGGTGAACAGATATATTTCGGTGGGTTGTACGTTACAATTACCGATGGTCCCTCAGGCCCCCCAGTTGCAGGTGATATATTCCAAGTTGTCTCTACCAAATCACAAGCACTCGGTGAAAATGCGGGTATAAAGAGCTTCTATACGGATACTGGATTAACCAACGGAATTCAATATACTTATGCTGTCACGGCTTATGATACGGGTAATCCTGAAGGAGGGTTGCCCGTTATGGAGAGCAGTCAGAATGAAACGATGGTGCATGTCGTACCACGGGCACACCCAGCAGGATATAAAGAACCTTCTGTAGAATTGGTGCCAAATGAGGCTGTATCTGTCACCGTTGAACCAATGGTATTGGCACCTGACAAAGTTTTAGGACATGGATATAAGATTGTTTGGTATGGTGCTAAACAGATTGATTCTGGGGCTTATATCACTGGTCCTGGATATCAACCTCCTGCTTATGAAATCATTGATACCACTACCAACAAAACTGTCGTTGAAAAGCAAACGTTTGGTTGGTATGACCCAGAACATCAAGAGGCTGTTGAAGTTCTCTCACCAATGTTTGACGGCATTATTTTGAAAATAACTGGGGTTGATGTATCTTATGATAGCCTCACAGCTAACTCTATAAATAAAGTTGAACTTACTAAGGGTTCAGTGCATGGTTGGTCAGTAGATCTCCAAAATGAGGCGCACTCAAGAAGCACTACTACCGGGCCCAACATCTATTGGGCAACATATTATCGCCCACACACATATTCAATCACCTTCATTAATGATACAGATGTCAAAGTAGTTGACGAGGATACAAATGAGGAGATTCCTTTCAAGGAAGAACAAGCAGATGGATATGCAATTCGTACAGCTGCTGGTTGGCGTGACGAATATAAACGAGAAGATACCCCCAATCTTTTTCATATATACATAAGCGGTGCTTATGTATATATCGCTGATCCAAATGGGGAAATATCTGCAGGGAATGTATTTACTGTTGAAATGGGAGGCATCAGTGCCCCACAGGACGGTGATGAGCAACTGCTAACATCAGAAAAAGTAACACTTGAAGATAAAAATATCAAAGATGACCTCGGGAAAATCCGCGTCGTTCCAAATCCATATTTTGTTACAAATAGAGCAGTTACCTCTGAAGGTACAGATAAGGTCTTTTTCACACGACTACCGCCACGATGTACTATTCGGATATATACATTAGCAGGTGAATTGGTTCGTGAAATCAAACACGAGAGTAATGCCAAGTTCAATTCGGAAGAACGCTTAGCACAAGGAGACAAGGGGGGTACTGCTGAATTTGACCTGCTTAACCGCTATAACCAAGCACTCGCAAGTGGTGTTTATATTTTCCATGTAGAAGCGAAAAATGAAGAAAACGATGTAATTGGAAACAAGATTGGTCGGTTTGCAATTATCAGATAACTGAACTACGATTTAGGAGAAATATATGGACAATGATATGAACTCAAAACAGAAAGATATTCTTGGGTTAGTAAGAATGTCAAAAAGTAATATGTTAACCAACTACAATCCTCTTTTTTCATTATTGTTTTTAGCGTTTCTCTTTGTATCCTTGACATTTACGAGTTATGCGACAACGAATGTTGGTACTGCAGGAGCACAATTTCTCAAAATAGGGCCGGGCGCGCGTGTGGACAGTTTAGGCGGAGCATTCAGTGCTATTGCTAACGATGTCACAACTATCTATTGGAATCCTGCGGGGTTAAGTCAACTGGAAAAGACAAGTTTTTCTGACACGCACACAATATGGTTTGCAGATGTCCGATACAACTATCTTGCATTTGCAACACCTATAGATAAAGTCGGCACTTTAGGTGCGAGTGTCACCTTTCTTAACGTCCCTGATACAGAAATAACAACTCTTGAAAAACCTGATGGTACTGGACTTTGGTATTCCGCATGGGACTCTGCAGTTTCATTAGCATATTCAAGGGAACTCTATCAAAAGGAATCTGGTACTAAGTTATCTCTCGGTATCAATCTGAAATACATTCATCAACAGATACATCGTGCAAATGCAAGGGGTGTTGCAATTGATGTTGGGACGTTATATCATACAGGTTGGCGAAGTTTGCGAATCGGTATGTCGTTCTCGAACTTTGGACCAGAGATGCGTTTTGGCGGGTCTGATCTTGAAACTGGTGTTGAACAAGCTGGGGATGAACTAATCGCTGAATATCATCCCTTCCCAGATACGACGAATCCAGCAAGAAAAGCAGAATTGGACACCATTGAGTATCCACTTCCCTCAAATTTTCGTCTCGGTATTGCTTACGACCTAATTGATAATGACAACAACTTACTCACTGTTGCACTTGATGGCAACCATCCAAATGATAACAGTGAACGGTTAAACCTTGGTGTTGAATATTGGTATAGAAAGTCCGCAGCTATTCGAGCTGGTTACAAATACCGATTAGGTCCTGACCGAAGTGACGATGAGGAGGGACTGACTCTCGGTTTAGGCATACACTTGAAATTCCGAGAAACAATGATTTCATTTGATTACGCTTATGCTGACTTCAGACATTTGCAAGATGCACATCGTGTCAGTTTAGGATTAAAATTCTAATTTTTTATGTCATGACAAACAAACCGAACATTGTTTATCTTCTTGCAGATCAAATCCGTGCTTGTTCATTGCCTGTTTATGGTGAAACGCAGATTGAAACACCACACATTGATCGGCTTGCACAGGAAGGTACTGTTTTCTCAAACGCAATTGCCACGGTGCCTGTCTGCACACCTTATCGTTCCATGCTACTCACAGGACGACACCCACAGACTACTGGACACCTTATCAATTTCGTCAATACTCGACACGATGAGATCGGCATCGGTGATGTTTTTAGCAGGAACGGGTACCAAACTGCTTGGATCGGTAAATGGCATCTCCACACAGGTTCATTCCCTGAAATCGGTGGACGTGACTATGTACCTGAAGGACGTGACCGACTCGGATTCCAATATTGGCGGGGTTACAACTTCCATACCGATTATTTCAACGGCACAGTGAATCTGGACAATTGGCGAAACGAAAGATGGAAAGGATATGAAACTGATGCATTAAACAGATATGCCTTCCAGTTTATGGATAACATGGACGATGATATGCCATTTTGTTTGTTTATATCTCCGCATCAAGCACACAATACTCCTTATGAACATGCCCCGCAGGAATACTATGACACAGATTACCTGACAAACTCCATCTTCCTGAAAACGTGTCAGAAAACCAACGAGAACGATCTAAAAATGCATACCGACACTATCTTGCTATGATCTTAGCAGTAGACGATATGTTAGGAGCGTTGATGGAATATCTTGAGAAGACAGAACGTGTTGAAAACACACTACTCGTTTTTGGTTCTGACCACGGCACACAAGGCGGTGCACAAGGTATCAATTTCTGGGCAAAGAGAGAACCTTACGAGGAATCCATCAAAGTGCCACTGATTATGCGTTTACCGAGTGTTTTTGAAGGTAATCGTCTATGTGATACACTTACTTCACCTGTTGATCTATTCCCATCACTCTGCAGTCTGTGTGATATTCAAATACCGCGAACTGTGGAAGGTTATGATTTATCGACCTCTTGGCGAGGAGTAGGGGATGCATTTAAACAGGAAGTTGTCCTGACGATGAACTTTGGTGCTACTTATGATTACCTTGTTGATGGCAACGAGTGGCGTGGCCTCCGCACAAAAACCCATAGTTATGCGCGTTGGCTTAACGGCAAACGGATGTTATGTGACATAGTAGCAGACCCGCTGCAAATGAACAATCTGATTGACGATCCCAACGCAAAAACGTTGGCAGACGAAATGGAAAATACCCTCATAAACCTTATGGATGCCCGTAACGACAAACTCCAACCTGCGACAAGTTACACGGATTGGTATGACGCACAACGTCGTATTATCCGTAACGCACACGGTCCCCTCGGTGATCCCGAAGACAAACCTGATTGGTCGCTATTGAAATGATTGGCAATATCCCTTGAAATGTGATATAATTATATGGACTTTAGTCGTGATATTGATATCTTCGCAAAAGGAGGAAACATAAATGTCAAACCAACGAATGACCCTTGAAGAGATGACTGAGAAATATCCCGATCAGTGGTTGTTTATCATTGATTGTGAACACAGTGAAAATACTGAACTGTTGTCAGGGATTGTTTTTGCTCATAGTGAAGCTCGAGATGATATTTATGAAGTCTCTGGACAATATAATGGCAGTGCAGCGATTCGTTATACGGGTGAACTACCGGAAGGAATGCATTACTTACTGTAATGGGACATATTTCGTTTAATCACTCACAAAGGTTAATCAGATTACCGATTAAAGTTGAAAGTATCAATGGTGGTAACTATCGAGATTTGATTGTTGCTTTAGACACAGGATCATCAGACACCTCAATTCCAACAAAAATTGCTTCAGGTTTGGGATACGATCTCTCAAATCCAAAACAAGTAGTGCTACTTACCACAGGCAGCGGTATTTTACCTGCAAAAATCATAACCGTCCGTAAATTAACCGCAATTGGAGAGACTGTTGAAAACATTGATGTCTTATGCCACGACTTACCTATTGGATCAACTATAGATGGTGTATTAGGCTTAAATTTCTTGTCACATTTTGATATTAAAATTTCGTTCTCAACAGGAATTATTGAACTCTACTCAACGGAGTAAGCGACAGAAACAGATATGTATACCTAAAGAATAAATGATTACCTTAAAGTCTCCGGAGAAGACTTTGGAAATAGATGCACAAACTGGAAGTTTATGCTACTATACGGTATCTTGAGTTATAATACTGTAATGAGAAATTCTTACATACCTATTCCAATCCCCACTGTTTCTTAGCTTCCTCAAAAGATATCTTTTGTCCACCTGTGTGAGAAATGGGATTTTTCCCGATCCATCGTTCATCAATTGGATGTTCTGCAGGTTGAAACCGGATATCACAACTGATTCGCCACCGATCTGATAGATTCTTTGTAGATGTGTGCATTGTGTGCATTGTGAAGACGATGATATCCCCCATTTCAAAATCCGCTGTTTGCCATTCTCCACCGTACTTTTCACTGATTGCCATAGGGTCGCGACCAAAATGGCCTGGTGTTCCATCCTTGTCAACATCAGTTCTTCCATAGGTGTCACGTACGGGTGCAAAACTTGGTAGGTTATGCGAACCGACAAGCACTGTCAACGTCCCCATTGTCGCAGGTACATCACCGAAGGGAATCCAACAGGTATGTAGTTGTTTTGATCCTCTCCCCATGTAAACGAAATCAAAATGTGGTCCAGACCAACCATTAGGACGAACAAACCGAAGCCACTTGTAGTCAAAGGTACGGGTATCCCCACTAAAGAACTTACGGAAGAAAGCAAAAAGCTCATCACCCTCCAATACTGACAAAACATCAGGATGGTGTGTGACATCTTGGGCTCCCATTGTTCGTCCCGGACTACCAGGACCTGCGACAGCATCCATCATTTCTGTTCCCGGTTTAAATACTTCATCTTTTCCGTTCTCTTTAGCATGTTCAAGAATAGCACGTCGTGCAGCAATCATCTTATCTTTGTCTATTAACCCACGAACAAGTAAATACCCATCTTCTGCTATTTGTTGATGCAGCTCTTCTGCTGATTCCAGCACAGCATTGCAATCCCTTAACACACCAAGGTGTGGTCCTGGAAATGTAACTTCATGATCTCCTACAAAAACGGTTTCCGCCATTGTCTTTCTCCGATTTCATTGTGCGTAACATTTTTATTGTGCAACAGTATTTTAGCAAAATCCAATAATTGATACAATAAGATTAATTTACCTTGCAGAGACATTCAATTGTCAAAAAACACTGTTGTGTGGGAGGTGTTTTCAACCCCAGTGATTACATTTTCTTGTGGGAGATGTTGTTAATTTTCTCTACGAAGTTGTGTTTATTTCACGTTTTTATTGGACGATTTTCCTTAAAATGTTACCAAATGGACACTTTTTTCGTTTTTTTGGTAACATTTATAATGTGCTGTAAACCCAGTGTTAGCAAGGGGTTACGGGTGTTTTCTTGTAAATTGAAAAAATATTTTTTTGAAAAGTGTAACATTTTGAAATTTGTTATCCTTTTATGAGTAGAATGTGTCAGTTTTATAGATGTGGTTATAATATTTTATCATAAGTTTCATGTGTGAAGTATATTATAACATGCATGATAATGTTTGTCAAGTATTTTTAACGTTTGTTGTGGTTTATTTGCTTTTTTTATAGTATTGTTTATATTATAACGTGAGTTTGAAAATAATATTAAAGTGGGTTTGACTGAATGGTTTAGAGGAATCCAACACGCTATATCACACCTACTCAAATTTGAAACCGAATAAATCGCACCACTCCAGCGGAGTGCTATGTTTATAGAAAATCGGATTTTCAAGTTCTCGCACTCCAGCGGAGTGCTATGTGTGCTGAAACCACATACCGCTCCTACGGAGCGGGGTGCTGTGTTGGACAGTTGCTATAAACATATTGCTCCTACGGAGCAAGGGACTTGTTCTGGTTTTCAACCAAGATGAACGTCTACGAAACACCATATTCAAAATTGAATTGTTTTATCAAACTCACGTTATTATACCAATTCTATTTGAGAACCCCCTTTATCCGCCCCCCAATCCCCCGCAAGCGGGGGGAATGCGTAAGTTCTGTATACATTACATTTTTTGTTTATTTTTTTGTTGAATTAATGAAATTAAACTTTCAATTTTAGATAGTACTGATTCTGCAAAACATACCACGTGGTATGAAATAACATACCGTGGTATGTTTTGCAAATTGGCTTTCAGCCCAGTCGTTGAAAGGTCTGAAAGAGGTTTTTTTCGAAAACGTTAAAAATTTTTCAGTTTTTTCATTTTTCAGGTTTTTGGAACAGTTTTTCTCGGGAAATTTTCTTCATTTTAAGATGTTTTTTGAGTTGAGATTTTGAATTTTAATTTTCATAGTAATATTATACATTATGTGGTGTTAGGATGCTTTGTTTTATTGTGTTTGTTTATTGGAATTTCCAATATATATCCAATGACTTTCAGCAGTCGGCTATCGGCTGATAGTGTGGATTTGGGTACAGAATCGCCACATGCCAAAACTTTACACACCCCTAACCTTGTGTAGTAAGTAGTTGACAAACTTTAGGAATTGTGGAAAACTTAAGAAAAACATAGAAAGGATGTATTGAACATGGCAGAATATGAAGATAAAGGTTCACAAATTCGTGTGACGAACCTTGAAGCGTTTCCAATGGGTGCAAAAGCGTACGTCAAGATTGAAACCAACATGGATGTTACAGGTTGGGGTGAGATCAACAATATGGAGACAAATGTCACTTGTGAATTGGCGCGTTCTCTTTCGCGAATGATTATCGGTGAGAATCCAACGCGAATTGAACATCACTGGCAAAGGATGTTTCGATCGCACCGTAATATACGTGGTGGTGGATTGATGGTACATACGATTTCCGCAATTGATATGGCACTGTGGGATATTGCTGGTAAACTTTGGGGTGTCCCTGTATATCGGTTGTTAGGGGGACCGTGCCGGGATAAGATCTGGAAATATCCGAGTCCAAAAGCGATAAAGACCGGACCCGGGGGTTCAAAACCTTTCGCTGGGACTCCGCATGAAATTGCTAATATGGTGCAGCGAGTTCATGATACACGCGAGAAGGTCGGTTCTGACGGTGCGGTGATGTTTGACGCGCATAGCTGCCTACCACCTCCTATATTAAAACAATTTGCGGGTAACCTGAAATCGGACGATCTTCTTTTTCTTGAAGAAGCATGGGTACCAGGCAACATAGAAGTGATGCGAAAGATACGTGAATTCGTGCCTGTCCCATTAGCTACAGGTGAACGTGACCGCACAATATGGGAGGTGCGGGAAATCCTTGAAGCACAAGTGATTGACATTCTCCAACCCGATGTTGGACATGGGGGTGGAATCACACAGGTCAAGAAGGTTGCTGCTCTTGCTGAAGCGCATCACGTACCGATAGCACCGCATTGCACAATGTCCTATCTCGGTCTAACAGCAAGTTTTCATCTATCTGCTGCAGTGCCATTTTTCCTCATTCATGAAGGTTATGAGAATGTGCTACCAGCTGGGGTTGCACATAAGACATGGGAAATGGACGCAGAGGGCTATGTTTCACTACCTGAAGGTCCTGGTTTAGGGGTTGAAGTTGATGAAGCAAAGGTAATTGAAGTTAGTAGTGCAGGTAGAGGATTTAATTGGCCGAATAGTCGTTTAACTGACGGTTCTGTTGCCGATTATTAGTGCTTTCACACTATTCACTTAACAACTCTGTTCTATATTCATCAACAATAGATTTCAATACGGTATCAGGGATAGTTTCTAACTGGGCTGCTAATTCCTCTTCAACATTAACCATCATACTGTGGTCAAAAGTTTCTCGTTCAGCACAAGGATCATAAGATATATTGTGTGCGTTCAACATTTGAGCTAAACGTGCTGGAGTCAGTCCTACTGAGATTCCGTGCAGACCCCAGGCGGTACCACGGTACCCTTTTTCATAATCTTCACCGAGATGTTTTTGTAGGATTGTTTCCCTTTCAGTTCCTTGAGTATTATTTTGATCGAGTTCTGCTGCAGCAGCAATTGCATGTGGATCCAATTCTATTTGGAATGCCGTTGATGCGTCTGCTGCTGCAACAGAGTAGATTTTATATGTTTTCATATTACCTCACAAATTGATTTTTCGGATATCAAAGAAGATATTGCTTGTGGTACTGCCCTTAACACATTACTGGCAGTGAGACCATGCGTCCCTAATTTTTTAGCAGCGATGTCACCTGCTAAACCGTGTAAATATACACCAAGTGTTGCAGCGTTTCGGCTTGGTACTTTTTGTGCTATTAAACCGGCAACAACCCCTGTCAATACATCTCCCATTCCTGCACTCGCCATGCCTGGATTACCTGTGGAATTGATCCATATATCACCGTTGGGATATGTAATTACTGTGGGGGCACCTTTCAGTACAAGTGTTACACCATAGTTTTGCGTGAATTCAACTGCTACACGAATTTTGTCTGTTTTTAATTCTTCTATAGTGTAGTTTGTTAACCTTGCCATCTCACCCAAATGTGGCGTAAGTACCGCATTCTTACCAATTAGATGGATTAGTTCTGTTTCTTGTGCCAAGGCGTTCAGACCATCTGCGTCAATAACAAACTTTAAATCAAGTTGATTTTTTGTATTCGTATCAATCAATCGGTGGACGAGTGCTACTGTTTCAGGATGTTGGGATAAACCTGGACCGATAGCAATTACAGACCTGTTTTTCGCTGCATACTCAAGGATTTGATCCGCTGCTGATTCTGCTAAACTCCCTGCTACTGTTTTAGGTAAAGGCAATGTCATGACTTCTGTAAGTTTTACTTCCATAATTGTATTTAGGCTTTTAGGAATAGCGAGTGTCACCAATCCTGCACCAGTACTAAGTGCAGCTTCACTGGCAAGTGCTGCTGCTCCTGTCATGCCTCTTGAACCTGCAACCACAAGCACACGTCCATAAGTGCCTTTATGAGAATCTGGTGAACGTGTAGGTAACCACTTTACTGTGTCTCTTTTCGTTGTCCAATTACACTCAATATTTTGTTCCTCAATGACTTTTGTCGGGAAACCGATGTCTACAATCTCTATTTTACCTGCAAGTTGTGCCCCTGGATGCAGCAACAATCCTCTTTTTGGCAAACCGATCGTAATCGTTCTATCTGCTTGTACACACGTCCCCAATAGCTGTCCAGTATCCGCATCTAAACCGGAAGGCAAATCAACCGAGAGGATAGGTTTGTTGAGTTTATTAATTGTATTGATTATACTTGCTATGGGTTCTCTTACTTTTTCTTTCAATCCTATTCCTAAAATTGCATCAATCAGTAAATCACAGTTTTCTATAAAGCTTAGTTGTTTCTCTGTAAAGACCTCATGGTCTTTAGAAGTATCTCTTTCCAATCCATTGCTGAACGGATTATCTGTCAAAGTTTCCTCAATGTGCAAACCCAATTTTCTAACTATTTCCAGATTGGTAAGTGCTTCTTCAGTGAAACTATCCGCTGGTGAGACAAGGAAGATGTATACTTTGCATCCGATGTGTGCAAGTTGTCGTGCGATGACAAGTCCATCTCCACCGTTATTGCCTTTCCCTACAAAGATTCCGATTCGGTGCGCGTTTGAATAATGCAGTTTAATATGACGTACGATTTCGTTCCCCGCAGTTTCCATGAGAACAATCCCGGGTATGCCGATACCTTTTATGGTTTCTGTGTCAATTTTTCGCATTTCAGATGCAGTTACAACTTTCATGTAGTTCACTTTGAAATCGTAGATTATAGGTTTAATTATACATTAGAAAAAGTATATTGAGTAACAATCTGAATTGTGATACATTATAGCATTGATTTTTTCAAAGGTCAACCTCCAACCGGACTATTGCGGATCAAACAATATAGTTATTAGGCACCAACGATCTATTAATTGTAATAAAGAATAGAAAGATCTTCGGATCACAACGAAAGGAAATATTAATGGCAACATTTAAAGCAGGCATGATAGGTTGCGGTGGGCGTGGACGCGCTCACGCCAATGGGTATAAAGCCTCTACTGATGTGGAAATAGTAGCATGTTCAGACCCTGTTGAAGAGGCGCGAAACAAATTCTCAGAACAATTTGATGTATCACGTACTTATGAAGATTACCATGAGATGCTTGAAAAGGAATCGCTTGACTTTGTTAGTGTGTGTACGTGGATAGCATTGCACAAGGATATGGTGATTGCAGCTGCTAATAGCGGGATTAAAGCCATACATTGTGAAAAACCTATGGCACCAACATGGGGTGATGCAAAGGCACTATACCAAGCGTGTGTGGACAATGATGTAGTGATAACGTTCTGTCATCAACGTCGTTTTGGTGCACAATTTATCAAAGCTAAACAGTTAGCAAACGATGGAACTATCGGTGAAATTCGGCGCATTGAAGGTTCGTGTCCGAATTTACTTGACTGGGGAACGCACTGGTTTGACATGTTCCATTTTTATAATAATGACGAACCTGTTGAGTGGGTTATTGGTCAAATAGATGTAGAAGGGGAACGTAGAGTTTTTGGTACTCTTGTTGAAACGAGCGGGTTATCGTGGTTCCGTTGGAAAAACGGAGTTGAAGGATTGCTGACTACAGGGGGGGTCTCATTAAAAGGATTCTCAAACCGCGTCATTGGTACGAAAGGAATAGTTGATGTTGGTGGTGGTGCGCCTGTGCGTTTGTTAAGAGAAGGATCAAGTGAGTGGGAAACTCCTGATCTGAGTGATGTTACGCCGAGAGGTAACGACACCACCCTATCTGTGCTTGATTTGATTGATAGTGTAAAGACGGGTCGTGAACCGGAACTGAGTGGACGTAAAGCGATGCAAGCTACGGAGCTAATTTTTGCTACTTATGAATCTAGTCGTCAGCGTGCAAAAATTACGCTACCTCTGACAACAGAGGATTCAGCATTGTTGAGCATGATTGAAAATGGTGATGTTGGATAGATAACTCGTGGGTAGGTTGTTTACCTGCCCACATATAAAAAGTTGAATCAGAATCTATTGAGTCGGTTTTAATCAACCTAATTATAAATAATGCGTCTAAAAAATAAGTTTATAGATTTCTGTGTCAATTTAGTAAATAATTTTTGAATCTACGCGAAGAATTATAAGTTAGCATAATCTGAACTTCGCGATAGTGGGGGAAAACGCGTGTCAAAATTCATAAATAGTTTTGTTCAGTCTTACTTCAGAAAGGAGACCAATTTATTTTTTTGTTTTCGTTGGTCGTCTTTTTTCATTTTTCTTTTGATTGTTGGGTTGTTTGTTATACAACCAAATGCGTGGGCAGGTCTGTCGAGTCTCACTGTAGATGCAAATGGCGATGTTGTTTTTAATGGAGAGGATGATGGAGAGAAGTTAACAATTACCTTTACAACTGATGATTTTGGCGAAGAAGATCAAGAATATACATATATTATTAAATTGGACGATGGTAGAGTGATTACCATGGGACCAGATACGGCAAGCGGGCAAAGGTTATCCAAAAACCAAACTGTTCAATATATATGGGATGGGACTCTTCAGAAAGTAGCCAATGATCCGAATAGTGATCGTGTAGACCTTTCCCCAGATGGCGATTACACGATAACGGTTGTTCTCACACCCGTTGACCCCGGGACAACTACCCCCAGCAACAGGGGTCTATTTTCAGGTGAGATAATGGAACGCACAGCTGATGTTACCCTTGACACCACTTCCCCAGAGATCACTATAAATATTGATGACACACAGTTTTCACCAAACCTCTATTCGCTTCCTATTTACTACAGTATAGACGAAGACGTAGCACAAGCATGGTTGGAAATCCAAAGATCCCCCAGTAATGCTAACATTGGAAGAGCCATTGCGTTAGGAACTACATCTGGTAGTCATACTTATTATTGGGATGGGGATGATGCAACTCGCAGAACTTTTTCAGATGGTCAATACACTTTGAAAATACGGGTAATAGACAAAGGCGGAAATGAAACTGTAACAGAGAAAACAGGTGCTATTACAATTGACACAGAAGAACCCAGCTTTACTGATATTACATTCAACGCTTCTACAGCTCTTACCGAAGGTAAATTTGTTAATGATGTGATAGAGACAATTAGTTTCACTGCTGATGATCCTGGTGGTACAGGCGTTGATCTGGGTGGGCGTGGTACAGATGTCTTAATTAGGCCTGTTGGTGGAAGTTACCTTACAGGTTCGTTGTCTATTGGCAACCGAGCGACCCTTGCACTCAGCGATCCTTTAGACGAACGTACTGAAAATGGAGAATATGATGTTATAGTCTTTGTTTCTGATAAGGTTGGCAACCTTGCCACAAGACGTATAAGATTTACTTTTGACAATACAGCCCCTATATTAAAGAACGTTGCGACTAACAACGGTGAATTTACACCTGGAAGCAGTCTGCGCGGTCAGACAAGTTATGTTGAAGCCACATTGGAAGATAACATTGCACTGAATTATACAGGTTCAACGATACGTCTAATAGGTCCTAGTGGAAGTTCTGTACTCGGTCAACAGAGTAGTCCTGACGACAATAAAATACGTTGGGAACTACTTTCACCTTTATTAGTTGAAGATGGATTGCAAGATGGTATATATAATATAGAAATTGTTGGTGCTGACAAAGCTGGCAACAATACCGCCCCCATCCAGATTTCATTTCGTTTTGATAATCTCGCCCCTGAAATTGAAATGTTGAGTCCTACACGTGATGGTAATCCTTTTACTATTATTGGAAATAGAATATATCATAATCTTCCTCTTAATCAGTTTGTGGTTACTTATAACGATGGTGAATCTGGAAGTGGTATAGCACTTTCTGGATTAGAGGAGATTAGTTCAGTCGTTTTTGGCAAGTCAAATCCTGATGGGAGCATAACAGATATAACAGGCAACACATTTCAAGATACGAGAAACGGTGTGCTAACTTACATTTTAAGCAACCCACTTCTGAATACCGATGGCAGTCAAGATGGCACTTATATGTTAAATGTTAAGGCAGCTGACACTATTGGTAATATAGAGACTACCAGTTATCAATTTATCTACGATACGCAAGTTCCTACACTTTCCTCAACAGTACCAGCTGCAAATGCAACAATAGATAATTTATCGGAAGTAGTCGTAAACCTAACCGAGAGGACAAGTGGGATTGATTTCGTTCAGAGTTCATTTCTTCTTAAGCGTGTAGTTGGTGAAACTCAAGTAGAAGTTCCTGTGAATGTTTCAGGTAACGGCAAAGATCAAGCAAAATTAAAGTTATTGGAACCGATGGCGTTAGATGGTTCTGATGATGGAACTTATATAATTGAAGTTACACCCATTGATCTTGCAGGTAATGTTGGTGGTGTTGTACGTCGTCAGTTCTATCTGGTGAGTCAGACACAACTACAAGTACGATTAACAACACCGGCAAGGGGTACTGTCAGCAGTTTGAGTGACATTACAGTAGAGATTGCTAATTATATAGGATCCGGAATAAACTATGACTTATCAACAATAGTTGTTAGAAATCCTGATGGTACAGCTATCCCACAAGCACAGGTTGATTCAGATCCCGCAAACAATCAGTTGACTTGGAGTACCGAAGCAACTATCCCGCGTAATGGAACTGCAGATGGTGAATATACAATAACTGCGATTATTAGAGATTTTTCTGGCGAAGTTTTTCTGGAGAATTTTCCGATTGTTTTGGACACACAATTTCCATCAATTGATAGTGTTAATGCAATAACTGCCCCACAACAACAACTTTCAATCAGTAGCACAACTGACATCCACGATACATTTTCACAGATAAATGTGGAATTTGATAGTTCTGATGTAGACTTTGAAAGTACATTAATTACTTTAGCAGCACCTGATGCCACAGAGATCGTCTTGCATCGTACGCATGATGGTGCAAGTAATTTGACGTTGAATTTCCAAAATCTAACTGTTCTTGGGACATACACCCTAACGATTACATCAAGTGATAATGTGGGTAATGTTTCTGATTCACCTTTCATTTACAGGTTTAAATTAGAAATAGATGTTCCTGTAGTGAGTACAGTACTAATAGGAGGGAAGACTGATCCTATTGCCTATGTTAATGGAAGTCAGCCGAAAATTATTGCAACGTTTGTTGATACAACTGGATCGGGATTAGCGTTAGGTGATGGAGAATCCAGCATTGTTGTGTTGAGTGAATCTGGCATAACAGTCCCGGGTCTCACAACTACGAACAGCGACAATCAACTGGTATGGCAACCGGTTGTGTTACCGAACGATGGTAGTGCAGACGGTCGTTATACCGTAGTTGTAACACCGCAAGATAAAGCAGGTCGCACAGGTAATGTTGCTTATCGTACATTCATATTTGATACGCAATCACCCCTAATTTCATCTGTTGCCCCAGTAACCCTACATCAACCAATTTCACATATTGGTGGTAGTTTATCTCAATTACAGTTCACCGTTGAAGATGTCGGTCCAGCATTGATAAATCTTGGTGAGCAAATGATAGGATTAAAGAATAATAATGACGAACCGGTTGCTGGACAAGTTACAAATGATGGTACCAACCAAATATTCTTTACACTTGCTTCACCATTACCAACAGACGGTACTGCTGATGGTGAATACATTTTATCGATTGTCCTTGAAGACAAAGCTGGTAATAGTTATCAGTCTGAACACAAGATATTATATGACTCACAAACGCCTCAACTGGCTTCTGTTTCTCTAAATACCGATGTTCCCTTAGATCTTACCCCTTATCAAGTTACTGATCTTACTGAATCGATCAATCAATTGACTCTCAATTTTGTTGAATTGTCGCAAGTTGACTTTGCAAATACGCAGATAACATTAATTGGACCGGACGGTTCTACCGTTCCATTGACAATAGAGAACAACGGGACAGACCAGATCGTGGTAAGATTTGTCACATTATCTCAAGGCGGTCTGTATACGTTGTCCATTACACCGCAAGATATAGTTGGAAATGCTGCTCAAGGTGCAATTCCGTATCCGTTCAAACTTATGATAGAAGTACCAGGACTAAGCTCTGTCGTAGCAAATTCAGTTAATGATTCTTATGATCTTACTTCATATCAAATTACTGATATTTCTAATTCTATTGGTAGTCTAACGCTTTCGTTTACAGATGGAACTCGTGTTGACTTTGAAAACACCAACGTAATTCTAATTGGACCTGATGGACAAGAAATTTCTGTTACACAAGAAGAAATAGAAGATGCCCAATTAATAGTTCGCTTTTTACCGTTAACGCAAAGTGGTCTATATGTACTTTCGGTCACACCTCAAGATGTAACCGGGAACGTTGCCCAAAGAAGTATACGTTACCAGTTCAGACTTGATATTTCCTTTCCAACAGTCAGTTCTGTCCTCATTGGTGGCAGACTTGGTACGAATGTCTATGTAAATAGTGCTGACACAAATATAGTTGTTACGTTTACTGACACCTCAGATGTAGGTTTAGCGTTAGGGAATGGTGGATCAACAATCACTGTTAATAGTGATAATGGATCGATTGTGTCCGGCATCACCACCTCTAACGGAACTAATCAGTTAACTTGGACTCCCTCTGTGCTTCCTACAGATGGGAGTGCTGATGGACGTTATACGGTTTCCATAATACCAGTTGATAAAGCTGGACGTTCTGGTGCAGTTGTGAATAGACACTTCATTTACGATACACAGGAGCCCCGTATAACCGATGCAACACCCGTTACACTACATCAACCCGTATCTTATGTTGGTGAAGGTTTGACACAATTTCAGTTTACAGTAGAAGACGTTGGTCCTGCATTACTTGATCTTGATATGCAATCAATCTCGCTTGAAAATGAAAACGGTGAACGGGTTAATGGAGTGATAACAAATGATGGGACGAATCAACTCTATTACACATTCAATGCTCCACTACCGACTGATGGGAGTGCTGATGGTGCATATATTTTAAATGTTAATCTAATAGACAAAGCTGGAAACCTTAAGAACGTTGAACACAACATTATTTATGATTCACAAGCACCTAAAATATCTTCTGTTTCTCTGAATACTGAAACCCCCTTAAACCTTACACCGTATCAGATTACAGAACTTTCAGAAAACATCAACAAACTAACAGTCAGTTTTGATGAATTGACTCGCGTTGACTTTGCTAACACGATGGTTACGCTAACAGGACCGGAAGATTCTGTTATTTCATTAACATTAGCAAATAACGGAAAAGACGAATTAACAGGAAGTTTCTTATCATTAACGCAGAGTGGTCTGTATACACTAACAATCACACCACAAGATATTGCAGGTAACGTCGTTCAAGGTGCGATCTCTTATCCGTTTAGATTGCAGATTCCTGTTTCAGGTTTGTCCGCTGTAAAGGCTAACACTGTGGAGTCATCGGTGGAGCTTACTGCGTATCAGACGACGGTAATAACGGATTCAATCAAAAGTTTTACATTTGAACTTGCCAATGCGATGCGAGTTGACTATACAAATACGCAAGTTACGCTAACTGGTTCTGATGGGCAAGAGATACCTGTGACACTTGAAGGTGAAGCGGGTTCAGATTTAGTTGTTCGTTTTGTTGCTTTGACACAGAGTGGTGAATATACACTTTCTGTGGCGGTGCAAGATACTTCTGGGAATGTCGCACAAGGCACAGTTCAGTATCCATTTGAATTGAAGTTTCCTGTTCCAGACCTTTCATCTGTGAAAGCAATCATTGCTGACGCTTCATTAGAACTCACTGCGTATGAAATTGTTGAAATTACTGAATCTATCAACGGTTTTACGCTTGAGTTTCTTGAAGACTCACTTGTTGACTTTGAGAATACCAGTGTTATATTGACAGGTCCAAACGGGCAAGAAATTCCAGTGACAATAGAAAACGATGAAGGAACAAAGTTGTTAGTCCGTTTTGTGCCCTTAGTTCAAAATGGTTTATATACGCTTTCCATCTTACCACAAGATATTTCAGGGAATGCTATCCAAGGTGCAATTCCATACCCATTTAGACTGAAGTTTGAGGTGCCTGGATTAGCAACTGTGAAGGCAAACGCTGCTGAGACATCTGCCGATCTTATTCAACACCAGATAGTTGAACTATCAGACTCTATTAATAACCTTACACTTGAATTCACTGATGCAATGCGAGTTGATTTTGATAATACAGCAGTCACTTTAACAGGTCCAAATGGAGAAAATATTGGACTTACACTTGAGGAAAATGACGAGCTTCTATTAATGGTTCATTTCGTCCCTTTGACACAGAGTGGGATTTACACACTTAACGTTACCCCACAGGATAAATCTGGAAATGTTGCTCCACAATCTATTCAATACCAATTCAAACTAGATATGACACTTCCATCAGTCAGTTCTGTCGTAATTGATGGAAAATTTGGTTCTACTGTATATGTACGAAGTTCTATTCCCAGAGTAGTTGCAGCTATTACAGATCCTATCGGTGTCGGAGTGTCGCTCGGAGATGGTGGTTCTTCTATTGTCGTTAGAAATTCAGGAGGAGATCAAATATCCGGAACTACGACCTCAAATGGAGCAGATCAGTTAATATGGACCCCCATTCCATTACCTACGGATGGGACTGCAGATGGAATATACACAGTTGCAATTACACCGATGGATAAAGCAGGTCGTTCAGGTACTGTTGTCAATCGTCAGTTCATATATGACACACAAGCACCGCGGATAACTTCAGCAAGTCCTGTGACCCTTCACGCACCTATCTCTTATGTTGGTGGAGGTTTAGAACAATTCGTCTTAACCATAGAGGATGAAGGACCTGCCGGATTGATTTATGCTTCACAGGTAGTTGCTTTGTTAGATGGAAATGAAAAGCCAGTACCTGCTGTACTCACCTTTGATGAACTTACAAATCAGCTTTATCTCACTATAAACAAGCCTTTTGCAAACGATGGAAGTGAAGATGGTCCTTACACACTCCATGTATTATTGATTGACAAGGCAGGTAATCAACTCACATCTCAATTCACTCTTCTTTACGATTCAATAGTACCAGAAATATCTTCTGTAGAGGTAAATACTACCGGTAATCCTACAGTACTTGTCCAAAATGAGGTCGCAGATCTTACGGAATCTGTTGATACAATTACAATAAAATTTGATGAAGCAACACGCGTAGACTTTGCGAATACATCTGTATCACTGCTCGATCCAGACGACTTAACCGTTCCACTTACGTTAGGAAATGATGGTGTATCACAAATGACATTAAGATTTGTTGGATTAACCAAAATCGGACAATATATCTTATCTGTGACTCCTCAAGATATTGCTGGGAATGCAAGACGAAGTCCGAATCAATACGCATTTACACTTGAATTTATTCTACCGGATGTTGAATCAGTCGTTATCGGTGATACAGTTACGCTTGGTAGTGGAGACATTACCTATGTCAATGCAGATAATATGGTGATAGTAGCAAACTTGCTTGATCCAGCAGATACAGGATTGTCGTTTGATAGTCTAACTGGCTCAGACATCGTGGTAGCGACTCTTGACGGAATAATTGTTCCAGGCACCACTGCTACAAATGGAACGGATGTACTCGCTTGGAGTCCTTTAACGCTATCAAGTGATGGGAGCTCAGATGGGCGATATGCTGTGTATGTAACGCCTGTAGACAAACAGGGACGTGAAGGGAGTACGATCTACCGTGAATTTATATACGATACACAGGAACCAGAGATTACAAACGCTTCGCCGATAGATCTCAGCCAACCGGTATCGTATATCAGTGCGAGTCTAACGCAACTTGAATTCACACTTCAGGATGTTGGCCCTGCTGACTTAACACTTGCCGACCAGATCATTAGACTTCGCAATCAAAGTGGTGGCATAATCCCAACAAAATTGACGAATGATACAAATAACCAACTTTATCTAACGCTGGATCAACCCTTACCACTTGATGGAAGTCGAGACGGTCAATACACAGTTGAAATAGAAGTGGTTGACAAAGCTGGGAATGTTCTCTCACTGAATCACCCTATAATATATGATACGCAGGCACCAACTGTGGTCAGGACTGTTCCAGAAGATGGGGCACTTCTAACCGAAGACATCACGCAGTTTCAGGTTAATCTGAATGATGAGGGGGGAAGCGGTATTGATTGGGATGCAACTTCTGCAATACTTGTCGATCCAAACGGTGTAGAAATTTCTGGTGAACTTTCCAGTAATGGCACAACACAGTTGACACTAAGGACAAATCAACTCGTTGCTGATGGTCGATATATTATTCGTGTTCAGGCAGTTGATAGGGCAGGGAACGGAAGTAGTTCGGTATTTGATCGGAGTTTCCTATTGTCCAGAAGACTACCGGCAGTTATCTCTACATCTCCTATTACTGCTCCGCAAGATGATGCGTATACAAATGAAGAGGTTAAAGAGATTGGAGTCTTGCTTGAGACTGCTGATGAACGTCATTTGTCAACAGTCCGTTTGTTGAACGCTTCGGGTCAGGTTATCGCTGGCCAACAGAACCGACGAGAAGATGGTTTAGTCTATACGTTGGTTCGTCCACTTGCAACAGATGGTTCGGAGGACGGTGTCTACACGATTGAGTTTACACCCATAAGTTCATCAGGACGTAGCGGAGAAGTGCAACAACTTACATTTACTTACGACACACAGACACCTGAAATTGAAACTGACGCAATAAATCTCATCGTATCAGAACCTGAAGTAAATAATTCTCTGGTGGAAATCCGAGTAGTTATTACTGATAACGAAGCAGGTATAGATTGGGAAAATCTTGATGAAGATTGGCTAACATTTGAAAAACTATCACCGAATGCAACAGAGATTGAAGGACAACTTTCTTATGAGACAGGAGAAGTTGAAACGCTTGTATTCCGTCTTACAGTTCCACTGGCAGATGATGGTTCTGCGGATGGTGAATACAAAATCACTATTACACCTACAGATAAAGCTGGTAATGGTGAGGAAACTTATGAAAGGGTATTCACTTATGATACAAGTGCACCAGTAATCGATCCCAATTCACTGTTAATCAACGATGTACCGTTACTTACCGATATTGATTTGGAAGATTATCCGAGTGCTATATCAACATCTGGTGGTGTCGTCATTCAAGCGAGTGTTACAGACACTGGCTTAGGCGTTAACCTCTCACAATCAAGAATTGTAATCACCAACCCAAATGGACAAGAAGTATCGGGTACTACTCAACAGAACGGCATAGATACGATTGTTTTCAAATCTGATGGACTGAATATTGAAGGTATATACGGGGTACAAATCACGGGAATTGGTAATGACTCTGAGCTGCTGGGTTTTGCACCTAAAGGTTCAATTACAACGACATTCCTATATGAAACCACATCACCGACTGCTATTGTAACAAACGATGGCGGTAAGAATGAGTTCACCGATGAAGCAATTCCTTTTGAAGGCACAGCATCCGATCCAGAAGGAGTTCGCAGAGCAGGTGGTGCTCAAGGGGGTGAAGGGGAAATACCCGTCCCTGCATCTGGAGTCAAATTTGTTGAGATCGTTGGGACCGGTCCGGATGGACAACCCATTGAACCCGTTCTCGCTACGGATGAAAGTAATGCACAACAGCCAGCATGGAGTGTGTGGTCTGCAGACTTCTTACCCACACGTTCAGGTGAATACGATTTGGATATACGTGTCACTGACAATGCTGGGAACTCATCTGAATATGATATCGGTGAATATACGATGTCTGTATCCTTCTCATTCAAAGGTAAGACTTTCGGTTGGCCAAACCCACTCAGACATTCTAAGGAAGATGTGGCATTTATCTCGTTTGACCTAAACACTTCTACAGATGAATCTGTAGAACTAAAACTATACATCTATGACTGGGGTGGTGACCTTGTGTATTCAAAAACCTATACCAATGTTACAGTAGGAGAACGAAATGATACGCAGATCAAATGGAATTTGGAAAACCAAACTGGAACGCCAGTAGCGCGCGGCATTTATGTGTTCCGTTTAGAAGCGGTCAATGGAGCAGGGAATAGTGCAAACGCCGTTGGTAAGTTACTTGTCGTTGACTAAGCACTTCTATTAATGGAACAACAGAAAAAGGAGATAAATAATGCACAAAAGTGTAGTTGTAGTAGTCGTATTTTTTATCGTACTACTAATTGGACCATATTGTTTCGCACAAGACATCCATGACGGTGCAGGTACCGCTGGGGCAGCATTTCTTAAACTTGAACCAGGCACCAGACCTGTTGGATTGGGCGGCGCATTCACAGGACTTGCAAACGATATCAATACCATCTTTTGGAATCCTGCAGGTCTAATTAACATTCAGACGCGCGAACTTACCGCAATGCAACACTTCTGGGTAGCTGATATTAGCAGTCAATCTATTGGATATGCACAGCGTGCAAACAAAATCGTTTGGGGGGCAAGTTTCCTCGGAAGTTTCACGGAGATAGAACGTCGCATCGGTCCATCTGAAACTCCAGATAGTGCTGTTACAGTAGGTGGATTTTCTACGGGTTTATCACTGGCATATCCAATCGGTTCAGCAGCATCCATCGGAGGGACAGCGAAATTTATCTCTCAGCAATTAGACATACAAAACGTATATGGTGCGGCTGCAGATATTGGTTTCATTCTGCGATTACTTGACAATCATCTCGGCATCGGAATTAGTATGCAAAATGCGGGGTTCTTCTTTGAAGATGCTGATCGGGATGAAAGTCTCCCTGACGAAAGTCTACCCATGGCATTTCGTGCTGGACTCGCTTACAGAACTTGGAAGGAAGTTGAAATGGAGGGCAATGGAACTGCCCCCCATGAGATATGGTCATTCGTAGCAGATGCACATTTCCCATTTATTGACGCAGACCCCAGTTTTCACCTTGGTATAGAAAGATGGTTCTACGATATCATTGCAGCGCGTGTCGGCTATAGACTTGGATCAAATGAGAACCCAAGTGACGGATTATCAATTGGCATCGGCATCCGAAAAAAAGGATTAGATGCTTTAGCAAATGTTGGTTTCCAATTTGATTATGCCTTCGTCCCTGATGGGAATGTTGGTGATTCCCACCGTATATCTGTCATAACAAGGTTTTAGTTCTTGTTCTTATCCCATTATATTTATCACCTTAATGACATAAGGCGCGGTTTATATCCCGCGCCTTATGTCTTGCGTGGCATGAGAAAATCAAGTCTTATATACTTACCGTTCTATACGCTTGCTTCAAGCATCCGTTCTATCGGTAAACGTGCTTTGTCAATCACTTCTGGATCCAAAGTAACTTCATAATCTGTTAGGTCATCACCGTTGTCAATGGCATCTAATATACCTGCGATCTTGTCAATTCGCACTTTTGCCATGTGTGAACACCGTACTGAACACGCAGTCCAGAATTGAACTTTAGGAAATTCTTGTGCTAAATTGGAGGTTAATTCGCACTCAGATGCAATAAAGGCTCTTTCTAATCTGTCGTCATCTACCCGTGCTGCGATATCCTTCATGATTTGACTTGTGCTACCGTAGTAATCTGCTTCTTGTAGAACATCTGGACGACACTCCCAATGCGCGTATAATTTACGCTTTGGGTGATCTTTTGGTATTTCAAACGACTCGCGAATTGCAAGCAGATCAGAGAGCGTGAATTTCTCATGAACTTCACAGACCGCGCCGCGAGCCGTGTTGTCTTTACCGGGATAAACAACGTTTTTTACACCTTTTAGTTCTTCTTCCAAGTTTTGGGCAAAGAAGATGTCTGGTACGAAAATGATTGTATCACCGGGCATGGTTTTGGCGATGTGTGCGGCGTTTGCTGATGTACAACAGATATCCGATTCTGCCTTTGCATCAGCATAACTATTGACATATATCATTACAGGTGCACCAGGATATAGTTCCTTGAGTTTTCTAACATCTTCTGCACCGAAGTTGTCGGCAAGTGAACATCCTGCGGTCTTGTCTGCCACTAATACTGTCTTATCCGGACTGAGGATTTTTGCGGTCTCTGCCATGAACGGAACTCCGTTAAAAATAAGGTATGGTGCTTCCGTTTTCGCAGCGAACATACTTAATCCTAACGAATCTCCCTGTTCCTCTTTTTCGGAGAGTCCAAAAACCAATGGTTCCATATAGTTGTGACCTAACATCACAACGTTATGCTTTTGCTTTAAAGTTCTTATCTTATGTATCGTTTTTGCGTGTACCTCTATGTCAAGAGACGTTAAACTCGGGTGGTGTCGATTGTATAACTCATTTTTTACGTCATCAACGGTCAATTCCATGCTATAATTCAGTACATTTTCTACTGGGGGTACTGTTCCCGTAGGATGCATGCTAATCACGCTCCAAGTCATCGCTAATCAAATATAAGGCATATCATTGTAAACATTCAACCTATCAGTCATTATTTTTTTATTGACATAGGTTATATTTGATAGCGGGGATACTTTATTTTAATTAGGATACTTGCAAATATCTTTTTTGTCAAGTATAACACACAAAAAAGCTAACATTTTGCCAAAATTCTTAGTATGAAAGTAAGAAAAATGCTTATTTTTGTTTTAATTGTAGGAATATTGTGGAATATGAGTATTTCTGCGGAAAGTATATCTGTAAAACTCAGAGGAAAACTGGCATTAGTTGGCATTCTATCTGGCGTTGCGTTCTTGACACATACACTCGTTAAACGAGATATGCAGACAACCGAGAACTTACAATTTCAACTGGGACGACCTGAACGAATAATTCAATTTGAACGTGGGTTTGACAATTGGAACTTTCATTATTATCATAAACACTATTATATCTTTTTAAATGAGCGTTTCATAGGGAAAAAGGTAAGGGTAACCTCTTTCCCTATACAAACATCTCATGATAACCTAAATAATCGTTTTGTCCCTAATTATACTTCTAACTGGGATGGGATTGTTATGAAAGATGTTGCTAATAGGACTTTTTCAGTGTGCCCCAAGCTGTTGTCGCCTTTCCTTTTGCATCAACAGCTAAACCCTCAATCTGTTTTTCACGATCTTCCGCAGTTGGGAGTCGGACGTTAGCAGCTGCAGCGTTAGTGGCATCCGCATTTGAAGTTACAAAAATAGCATCTAATTTGGTGGCATCTTCCCTACCTCCAATCCGCAAAACCGTTTCCCCTGGATTCTCAAACACCCATTCTCGATCATGTGTTCCGGCATTTAACCAGTGATTGATGCGGTCCCAATGCCATTCGTTACCATGAACGACACTCCATCTGAATTCAGTATTTTATGTTTGCTGTGGATTTTCATTTGGATCTGCAGGTTGCCAGGTAACCCAGAACGAATCGCTATTTCCGTCCCATGCTATCACACTACCCCATAATGCGTACGTTCCAGCTTCGGGAATATTTATAATGAACTCTACCCATCCTTGATGATCTTTATCGCTTCCTGCAGCTACACCTTCCACCCAGACATATTTTCCATCAGAAGCCGTTTCATCATCAGTAATTTCCATTGGGGCTTGTATTGTATCTGCTAATTCAGCTTCCAAAGCGATTTCAACATCAGCTTGCAGTGCAGGAGTTATCATTAATAAGACTATTAGAACAAGCATTGAAGAGATGTGCATAATTTCATTAGAATCTCCTTTCAAATGTGTTTTATCCATTATTGTTGTGGTGTCTTTTAATGAACACACTACAACAACAATGAATAAAAAATTACAGAATATATATAACAACACTATTTTTGTGATTTGAGTTTACCCCATGTTACTGCAAGTTTTTCCTTAGGTTCAACAGGGGTTGCTAACTGGTCTTCGGGACCAGGGTTACGTGGATTGACTTCAGCTTCATCCTCCGAGAGGTTGTCGGTGATAAAGATTACATCCAGTTTTGTTGCGTCCTCTCTACCAGCAACTCGTAAAGTTGTTTCCCCTGCTGGTAATTCCCACTCTCTTTCAAATGTACCACCATCCAACCAATGATTTATTCGGTCCCAGTGCCACTCATTCCCATGAACTACATTCCATCTGAATTCAGTGTTTTGTGTTTGTTGTGCGTCTTCATCAGGGTCAGCAGGTTGCCATGTTACCCAATACGAATCGCTATTTCCATCCCAAGCTATTACCTTACCCCAAAGCGCATAGGTTCCTGCTTCAGGTAAGTTGATTACAAATTCCACCCATCCTTGATGATCTCTATCGCTACTGGCAGCTGCACCTTCTACCCAAACGTACTTTCTGTTAGATGCAAGATCATCATCAGCTACTTCCATTGGAGCTTCAATTGTGTCAGCGTTCTCTGCTTCAAAGGCAAAATCATAACTATAACTAATGCTGTTTGCTAGTAGTAAACCAGCTATCAAAAAGAAACTCATTACCAATAATCTGTTAAACATAAACATGAAAATATCTCCTTTTACATATAAATAATGTGGCAATTTCGTAGTAAATTGCAGACTTATGTAATATAACCTAAGTTGCCACCTACTTTTAGAATACTCTTGTTGGAGGGGTT
>JAAXHO010000060.1 GCA_012270795.1 Candidatus Poribacteria bacterium | reverse complement strand
TGAATAGTAATTAGCACAAGTCGTGACCGTATGCATTGAGCAACAAGAAACTAAAGGATTGTGCCATGATAAATGTTATCGTGAATGGTGCCTGTGGGCGGATGGGTCGACTGATTACCAAAGGTGTTACGCAACAAGAGGATATGCAACTTGTGGGGGCGATTGAATACGCACAGCATCCAGAGATCGGAAACGATGTTGGAATAGTTGCGGGTATCAATGAATTAGGTGTTAACATCACCAGCAAACTCAGCGATGTTATTGAAAATGGTGACGTTGTCATAGAGTTCTCAAAACCGGAAGCATCATTAAACCATCTCCGACAAATTGTGGAAGCTGATAAAGCAATGGTTCTTGCTACCACAGGATTTAGTTCAGACGAATTAGCAGAAATACATGAACTTGCATCAAAGATACGCTGTGTCATGGCACCAAACATGAGCCTTGGTGTCAATGTAATGATCAAAGCACTTGAATTAATTGCTAAATCCCTTGGCGATGACTATGATATTGAGGTGATAGAAGCGCACCACAACCACAAAGCAGATTCACCCAGTGGTACTGCACTCAGATTAGCAGAGACTGTTGCTAATGCATTAGGACGGGATTTAGATGAAGTCGGTGTCTACGGACGACACGGTATTATCGGACCACGTCAGAAGAATCAGATCGGAATTCATGCAATTCGCGGGGGTGACATTGCCGGGGACCATACCGTCATGTTTGCTACAGAGGGGGAACGACTCAGTGTTGTCCACCGCGCGCATAGTCCTGAAGCGTTTGCTAAAGGGGCAATCCGAGCCGCAAGGTGGGTCGTAAATGCTTCCAGAGGATTACACGATGTCAGCGAAGTCCTTTTTGAAGAGAGGCAATAGACATTCAAAACGAGTGCTATCAAGCCTATTTCTATGCAGCATAATTGCGATAGTATTATTACTCGGTTGCTCAAACACACCCCAAAAAACCATCGGTGAATGGAAAACCGTTTTGAAGGGAGATTGGAACGCTCGATTAAACGATGTTCACTTTGTTACAGAAATACATGGATGGGCAGTGGGAAATGCAGTCGGGCAGGTTCCTCATCATTCGCGTCAGGAAGTTATTGATTATAACGATGGGGCAGAAAGCATTATACTCCATACAGAAGATGGCGGTAGAAATTGGAATAGACAACAGAGTGGTATCTATGGGCAACCATTAAGGAAAGTGTTTTTTAAAGACAACAATAACGGGTGGTGTGTTGGTGAAGAGGGTGTGATCATTGCCACAACTGATGGTGGCACAAATTGGAAACAGATTGAAACAGGTACTCAACATAATCTTCATAGTATATATTTGGAAAAGGATGCTGGATGGGTAGTCGGTGATTGGGGAACAATCCTAAAAACTGTTGATGGTGGGAAAACATTTAGCCAAGTTGATGGTAGCACATTCCGTAAAAAATCACTAAAAGGTGTTTTTTTTATAGACAATTTACACGGTTGGATTGTCACCTACAGCACGCCAAATCAGAATGAACCTCCAGGATATATCTATTACTCAAATGATGGTGGAAAGACATGGCATGAACAATTCTCTACAAAATCAGCCCT
The DNA here is from genome assembly GCA_012270795.1 of Candidatus Poribacteria bacterium. GTDB lineage: Bacteria > Poribacteria > WGA-4E > WGA-4E > WGA-3G > MSPOR6. The sequence continues at coordinate 65,120 of JAAXHO010000060.1, read as the reverse complement.
CTTTAACTTATGTTTCATTGACAGAATGACTGGATGGGTGATAGGTGATAAACGTAGCCTGTATGTTACGGTAGACGGTGGGAAAAATTGGGAATTTGTAACTGATGGAAGTAACGAACGGCATAGGGAAGAATACGGTCAACCGGAATATCTTGGTAAAGAACCTTTACATACATTTACGCTTTATGATGTTGATTTTGTAGATAGTCAGTATGGTTGGATAGTTGGGGATTTAGGAGTTGTTCTTCATACCAAGTCAGATTTGAAAAAGGATAAAAAGAGCGTATGGAAGCATCAACGCGGAGGACCGCGGTTTCATAACAGCGCAGACGGTGTCCTATTAGGTGTTGATTTTGTTTCAAAAAAACTCGGTTGGGTGGTAGGTGAAAACGGTACTATCCTACATACCCGTAATGGTGGAATCACTTGGGAGGCACAATCAAGTCCAACGCATTTGCTTTTTGACGTTTGTATGACTTCAAAAAACAGTGGATTCGTAGTAGGTGATCGGGGTACGATTCTCCAAACAGACGATGGTGGCAATAAATGGCACGCGCAAGATAGCCGTACAGCGGAATGTTTCGGAGCAACACATTTCGTAACACCACAGAAAGGATGGGCAGTCGCTGAAGCTGGTGTGATCCTACATACGACAAACGGCGGAAAAGTATGGTTACCACAAACCTCAAATACAGAACAGGATTTACTTGCAGTTTATTTTGTAGATGACAAAACCGGATGGTGTGTCGGAAGTGCTGGCGAAATCGTTCACACCACCGATGGTGGAAAAACATGGATAAAACAGAAAAGTGAGACTCCTTTTAACCTATTTGATATACATTTTACGTCAAAAAATGATGGGTGGATTGTTGGATTATTTGGAACCTTGTTATTTACTGTAGATGGCGGCAAAAAGTGGCAGCTTTCTACACTAACACACCATCTCTCCCGAACAGATAGAAACAAGAATATATGGTTAAATGCGATCTATTTTGTCACAAAAAATACAGGTTGGGTTGTTGGAGAGGACGGTTTTGTCTTCAATACAAAGGATGGTGGGGAAAGTTGGTCCCGCCAAGTCAGTAATACACAAAACTTCCTTTACGATGTGTTTTTTATTACAAAAGAGGAAGGTTGGATTGTCGGGAAAAACGGGCTTGTGCTTCACACGAAGGATAGCGGAGAAAATTGGAGACCTCAACGAACGGATACGCTAACAGACCTAACAGCAATCCAAATGAGCAGTTCACGATCTGGTATAATCACTGGACAAAGTGGAACTATCTTGAAATATAAAGTCGTTGAAATAGAATAGGTATATAATTGATATATAGTAAAGCCTGTAGCACCACCTGTTAGGTTGTGCAGAAACGGAACACAACCTAACAAGCGGTACTACAACACACGCAGTCCGTTAGGTTGCTAAACGCATAGATCAAAGTGTTCAGGTAATTCTTAAATCTACTAAAATGTCAGTTTGATAAAAGACGTTTTGGTTGATACAATCAAAACATACTTAAAATTTAGAATATCCTTTCGTAAGGAAAATTGATAGGAGTACATACTATTTTGATTACACTTGCAGAACGGTTACACAAACTTCCACCATATCTATTTGTGGATATTCGCCAAAAAATGAAAGCTGCCAAAGAACGTGGTGTGGATGTCATCAGCCTTGGAATTGGTGATCCAGACATCCCAACACCCGACCCCGTTGTTGATACATTATGTAGTACTATTCAAGATACATCGGACTCAGATAGACATCGCTACGGTTGTGATAATCCAGTACCGGAATTCCCAGAGGCAGTACAGCGGTTCTATAAACATCGCTTTAATGTATCGTTGTCTGATAATCAAATTGTAACAACACTCGGTAGCAAAGATGCAATTGTGAAAATGGCGTTGGGCATTCTAAATCCTGGGGATGTTGGAATAGCAGCAAGTCCGGGTTATCCGACTTATAACATCGGGCATGTATTTGCAAGTGCAACTACATATTATGCACCACTTTTACGAGATAATGGTTTTTATATTGACTTTGACGATATTCCCGATGAAGTAAAACGTCTTGCAAAAGTGCTATGGATAAACTATCCAAACAATCCAACGACAGCAACTGCTGATTTAGACTTCTTTAAACGTGCTGTAGAATTTGGAAGACAGAACAATATCCTGATCGCACACGACAACGCATATAGCGAAAACACCTATGACGGTTATCGTTCTCCAAGTATTTTACAGATAGATGGAGCTGATGAAGTTTCTGTAGAATTCTTCTCTTTGAGCAAAGCTTTTAATATGACAGGTTGGCGATTAGGTTTTGTTGTAGGAAATCCAAATGTTGTGGAAGCAGTGAAAAAAGTAAAAGATAATATTGACAACGGGTCGCTGCGTGCATTACAATTCTCTGGAGCCAAAGCTCTTTCTATCGCTGATGAAGTTACACCAAAACTGAACCAAATATACCAAAAACGTAGAGACATGGTGGTAGATGCATTAACACAAAGTGGTTGGTCTATAGACAAACCAAAAGCCACAATGTATATCTGGGCACCAGTTCCAGAACGATTTAATGGTTCAAGCCGCGCATTTGCGACTGCACTCCTTGAAGATGCAGGGGTCGTTGTTACACCTGGTCTCGGATATGGGCAGTGGAGTGAAGGTTTTTTCCGAATTTCACTTACATATCCTGATAAAGTCATTGAAGAGGCAATAACACGGATTAGAGATTTTTCTACTAAGTAAATCTAAATGACACATAAGTAGCATAATCTTCCAGATTGTGCTACTGAGTGCGCAAACTGGAAGTTTACGTTACTTATATAGAGCAACTTGGGGTAAGTAAAAAATACAGGACTTACGCATTCCCCTCGCTTGCGGGGGGATAAAGGGGGGTAAATCCCTGAAAATGACAAAAAATCCGGGATAAAATCCTTGAACAAACAAAATTCTAAACAGGAACACCCAAATTTGCGTAAGTCCTGAAATAGCAGTTTATTATGAATCTTATGAAAAAATTTATCCTCATTACTATTTTCATTTCTTTCATTGTTAATGCACAATCTATTGAAGCATTTGAACAAATGAAAACATACACTGTCGCTGACGGTCTTGTCGGTCCAGTTGTACCCGTAATATTTCAGGATAGCAGAGGCGTGTTATGGTTCGGTTCTGACCGTGGGGGGGTAAGTCGATTTGATGGAAACACCTTTATTCCGTATTCCGGTGATTCAAACGTCTTTCGTGGTACGACTAAAAAAATGGTAGAGGACAAGTGGGGACATGTCTGGTTTCTAAGCCAGCATCCTTCAGAAGGTGAAGGTGTTATAAGTAGATATGATGGTCAGACTTTCTCCTATGTTAATGATGGAAACTGTCTTGCTATTGACAATGTAGGGGATGTTTGGATTGGTGGAAACAATTCTATTACGCGATATTCTGCGTTGAATAGTGAGGAAATACCACAAGCCTACCCAATAAACATTACAGCGACCTCCATTGCTAAAATAAATGTCATATTCCAAAGTAACGATGACACTTATTGGATAGGTGGGAGCGATGCCCAAGGTGTACTAATTATCAGTTTTCAGCAAGACACAAATATGTGGCAGGTTGGAACACTGAGAAGACACGAAAATCTGCCAAACCTTTCAAAAGATCGGTCAGTCCAAGTGATCATTCAAGACAGAGACGATAATCTTTGGTTCGGTGGAAAATCCCTTCTACTAAAATATGACGGTACACAATTTGAGAAAATTCTTAATAAATCAATTGAAACACCTAAACAAAGTGGAACACCCGAGAATACAACATCAATGCAATATCAAAATGTAAATGTAAAGAGTGATTCTCACGGAAGAATTTGGTTTAGGGATCATCAACAATTGAATTGGTGGGATGGGGAAAAACTGCAGCGATTAAGGAGTTTTTCTGTAGAAGCCAACCCAAATTATTTCTTACATGGCTCTTTTGAAATTGAAGATGCATGGAATAAACTCTGGTTTGCAAGTCAGTCTGGCGCACATTTATATGATAATAAGTTTTTTGAAAATAACAGTACAGGTGTTTTTCAATTGGATTCACCACTTACCGACTCACCAGAATTAGCACCAAAAGTCTACGGTGTAGATAATGGTTTAGGTAGTGATAACATCTTGACCGTTTTTGAGGGATTAGACGGTAAAATATGGTTTGGACATGATAACGGTGTTACTTCATTCGAACCTCAACCCGTCATTGTTAATCACACAACACGGGCAACTTTAGGAAGTAACAGTGTTCGATTGATGTACACTGACAGTTCTGGGACTCTGTGGCTTAGTATCCCTGGGGGTGTGGCAAAGTACAACGCAGATGAAGAAAAACTTATTCAATATCCGTTAGTTGAACATACAACAAAACATACAATTCTTGGCAATGATGATAATATTACAAACCAGATATATAATAGACGCATTGATATAATAAAAATATTTGAAGCCGATGGATATATTTGGTTTATAGATAAGCCATTTCAAGTTCAAAATCAGTCCACTTATTACAGAGTTTACCGTTATAGAAACGGAGAATTTGAAGATCTTTCTCTCATGATGCAACCTGAAATAGGGCCTGGGGGAGAACCCCTCTTTCACGATTCTCCGCCAATTGTTTCCATGGGAACAGATCCTTGGATATCTTTAGGGGGGTGGTTATTCTTACCAAGAAGTAATGGACTATACCGCTTTACTTCCCGTGAAACTTTTGAGTTGATTGAATTTCTTATTATCAAATCTCTACCACAACCGCCTGATGTAATTACGGCACTTCACACAGACACGCACAACCGACTTTGGTGTTATTATGATACTGGAGATGTAAAACGATATTCAAATATCCAGATAAATACAGGTCAAGTTACTGGAACAATCCATACAGAACTGCTACCATTGCAATCAGTCATACCAATATCCCCTACTTCTGATGAACAGGATGTACAATGGTTTTACAATACCTCAAGTGGACAACTGATGTATTGGGATAATCCTGAAATTGCTAACGCATTGACTGAACTACCAGGTTCAGCAAGTGGTGCACCACTGCTAACGATACAAACCAATGGGGTTATAGACCCAAATTCTACTCCTACGGTAGGTCAAGAGGATAATTCAAATGAATCGGAAACAGGTGAAACAGAATTGATGACCTTTGTTTTTAGAGACAGTATAAAAACTTACTCTGGCACAGAACTAAAAAAAGCAATATCTGTTGATGTAATTGACGTTAGAAGACACCAAATTACAACGAACGGTGATCTCTGGTTAGCAACTGCCCAAGGCGCAATACGGTATGACCATGAAACTGTTACGACTTATACAACTTCGGATGGATTCCTTGTGGATGATCTTCGTGATGTCCATGAAGACCATTGGGGTAATCTCTGGTTTGCTACATGGGGGGGCGGTGTCGTCAGATATGATGGGAACAGTTTCCTATCTATTTCAACTAAAGATGGACTCATACATAACAACGTTTCAAGTATTCACGCGACAAATGAAGAAGACCTATGGTTCGGTAGCGAAGGAGGAGCAACACAGTATCGTGCAAGTCTCGGTGTACTACCATTTTGCCGAATCACATCCGTTGATGCAGGAAAAACATTCACAGAACCTTTCCTTGCCGATTCTGGGAAACGCACTTTTACTGATTTGACAGAACTACTACCCGCGCGAATAAAAAATATAACTATCAATTTTGAAGGAATAAACCCACTCCGTGATGATATGGAATATAGGTTCAGACTAATCGGGGTCGAAAATAATAAATGGTCAACTGTTTCTTCAAACATAAAACAACCTAATGAAACCTTATTAAAAGGGGATATAAAGCAAACCTTTTTGCCAGAAGAACTCGGGGAAAATAGACACCCTCCACGAATTCAATATGAAGGTTTAAAATCCGGTAACTATACTTTCTTGATAAAAGGTTTTCGACAAGGTTGGCCATATACACAACAACCTACTGTCCTGAATTTTACTATTGATCAACCTATTTGGAGCCGTTGGAGAAATTATTTGCCAACACTAATTTTTATCGCTGCTGTCGGTTCTCTGATTTTTAGGTTAGTTGTGAACCGTCGACACACTGCACAATTACGCATTGAAATGAGAGAAAAAGAAGAAGCTGAAATGCAACGTATCCGTGCAGAAATAAACGAAGCACAAAATATACAAATGGGACTATTACCCGATAAAGCACCAGACATACAACAATTTGATATTGCTGGTATGTCTATACCGGCGACTCAAGTCGGAGGCGACTTCTTCGACTATCTCACAGTTGAAAATGGTAGAACTGCAATCGCTGTCGCAGATGCCGCAGGAAAAGGCATACGCGGGGCAATGAATGCTGTACTTACAAACGGTATGTTACATGAAGTTTCAAGGTTTATGTCTGAATCGGATGTTATTTTAAGAAACCTTAATGATGGATTGGCTCCTCGAATGTATGGACCCAGTTTTATAGCTCTTAATTTAGCAGTATTAGATGCAAACAAAAAACAAATTGACTATGCAAACGGGGGACAACCCTACCCACTACTCAAGCGCAGGACCGAAATCATTGAAATAGAAAATACTGACTTACCGCTCGGAAGTAGGAAAAATGTTCAATACGAAGCTACAACTGTAGATTTAGAAGAGGGAGATATCTTTATATTCCACACGGATGGATTGATTGAAGCTCTCAACGCTAACCACGATATGTATGGATCCGACCGTTTCAATGAATTGGTCGCCAGAATACCAGATGAAAGTACTGCTGAAGAGGTAATTCAGCATATTGTAGATGATGTTCAGAACTTTGTACAAGACGAAGAGCAGTATGACGATTTGACGATTGTAGTAATCAAATTAACAGCAAATTCTACAGATGGCACTTTGGAAAAATAGGCACAATGTCAACCAATGTGTACTGAAATCTAATACCAATTCTAAAAAATATTGTCTCATTAAGGAATTCCACTGTTATTGCTGGTTGGGGTGCTTCTCTTCGGTAGGAGCGACCTCCCGGTCGCGACCAGGAGGTCGCTCCTACCATATCCCTACAGCTAATGAGACATTATCATTTAGAAATGGTATAACATAATATTTATCTGTTGTAATGTATCTAAGGTGGAAATATTATGAAAGCCAAAAACATAGTTACAAGTATTGTAATACTTTTAGTTTTAGTCGGTCTGTATTGGGTATTAGTTCATAAAAGGGATGATAAGAACGCAAATACTTCTGAACCACCTTCTAACACATCCGCTTTTAGTTTGACATTCAAAAAACCTAAGTGGCTTGAAGGTCACCAAAAACAAGATACGATAGAAGAATATATCAACGAACGAAGGGAAACTATACTCAAAAGTGCTATTGAGTTCGAAAGAAAATATCCTAAAAGTGTAGCACTACCATTCACACTTGATATTACCTTAGAACGTGTTATTGTTGGCGAGTATGAGAGTATTCTTATTACAGACTACGAGTTCGCAGGTGGGGCACATGGTATGACCAAATACGTATCCTACACACTCCACAACAATAAAGACATATCCCTAACTGAATACTTGAAAACCAAAGGTATCTCAATAGGAGAACTACTAACTCAAGTAAACAATCGGATTAAAGAGGACAATTACTGGTTGAAAGATAGTTTAGATAATGTAATTTGGCAAGTACATCCTCCTGACAAAGATAATCCGATCGGTATTCGTCTTATTTTTGGACCCTATGAAGTAGCATCTTATTCAGAAGGCACTATTAAATACACTTTTTAACATTTCTCCTATCTTTTTGGCTTATTACACATTTTTAAATCCTATCACAGTCTGTCTATATTCCTCAGGCAGTCCAATGTCAAATCTACGTCCCTTGACGACATATCCAGAAAACCCATCTGCTTTTCGTAAATCATCTAAACATGAAGTAAGTTGAAACTCACCACGTTCACGGAAGTTGTGTTCAATATTCTGCTCAAGAAACCCAAATATCTGCGGTTCAATCACATAAATACCAAAGACAGTAAGAAATTTGTCCTCATCCATTCCATCTATATGTAAATGAAGTCTTGCATATTCTGGATCTGGTTTTTCATAGAACTCAGTTACTGACAGCATGGTACCTTCATCTTGCCACACACCAGTAACACAACCGAAGTTAGAAAGCTCATCAATCGGAGTTTCTTTTAATCCTACGACACTGTGTCCTACCTGTTCATACGCAGTTAAAACCTGTTTCGCACATGATTGCGGTTCATCTGACCCATAGAGATGATCGCCTAACATCAGTAGGAAAGGTTCATTACCAACCCAATCCCTTGCACAATAAACCGCGTGTCCAAAACCTTCTTGAACGTCCTGAGTAACAAATGAGATACGACTGCCAAGTTCCAACAAGTAATCACAATAAGCTCTATTTTCTTTACTCAGTTTGTTGTAATGTTCAATACGCGGCGGTGTTTTAAAGAAGGATTCAAAGAGATCTATATCCCGACTTTGCACGATAAGACAAACTTCCTCAATCCCCGCATTGATAGTCTCTTCAATGATAGCCATAATTGCGGGTTTTGCACGTCCATCACTGTCTATAACGGGAAAAAGTTCCTTTTTCATTGCTTTTGACGCGGGAAAGAGACGTGTGCCAAAGCCTGCTGCAGGAATCACTGCCTTGCGAACATGCCGACTCGCTTCAATAACAAGTTTCAAACATGACATCTTCAAATCACGTTCAATTATCTCAATGACGCGGCGTTGGCTCTCTTCGTCTTTTACGATGAACTGTGCTGAACCATCCCCTTGTGAACCCACTCCTTTGCCACCCCAGATATAAGGTTGAATCGGTTCGTAGTTGAGAACTTTGTGTAAAACGGGGGCAGTCAACTGTGATGGACAAGCTGGGATAAGATGTTTGTCAAATTCCTGTTGTGCTCGCGTCATAAGTTTACCAACTGCTTCAGCATCACCTTGGCGCAGCGCATCATACGCTGAACGAGTGATTTCGGCACTCAAAGGGCCTAAGTAATGCTGTACATTTCGCTGCATTTCATTCTCAGCAAACGGAAAACAATGATGAAGCTGATTTAAGATGAGGAGGGTATCCTTACCTGCCCCCAAATCAACAATCACCATATAGAGGTTGTTTGGAACACTGAACTCTCTGACATCAATTAGGTCGCCATCAAAGCTCATCAGTATAGGATGTTGATACGCACAACCTTGATCCATCCTACCACACCGAGATGGCGTTGTCGTCTCACCGCGATAGGCATATTCCATTTCTCCTCGTGTGGTCATTTTGAGGTCATAGATTCGGTTGAATGCTCGGGCAACTAACACACAAATTGCTGCACTGGAAGAGAGTCCTTTTTTTACCGGTAAATCGGTTAGGTAGTTATCAATTTCTAATCCCTGTACACGGTAATTTGTTAAGATTTGATATGCCACACCTGCAGCATAACTAAAAAAGCTTCCTTTTTCAGCTTCCGCAAGTAGTGCTGCCGGTTCCATGGGTAAGGTATAAGGTCCGTAGCGTGTGCCATCACTCAGTGTTGTTTTTATGATCAGATTTGTAGGATGAGGTTGTACTTGAGCATAAACACCCTGGTTTGTGCTGGTTATTATAGTGTACCCTTTCTCCAGTTCTGCATTATTCAATCGATAACGACCCGCCCAATCGGTGTGTTCACCAAAAAGACAGATACGCCCAGGGACGAATAGTTTCATTGTTCTTCCTTATATGTGGTATATTAATAGAGCAAGTTGATATTTAACTATCAAAAAGATGTGAAGTTATTTTTTAATATCATAGAAAATTTTGTATTAAGTCTGATTTTTATTCTCTATTCTGTTTAGTGAATTAGAGCATTATTTATGTTCAATATATATTATAGTATGATAATTCTTATTGGTCAACATGACTTTAAAATATGATTTCATCGTACCTTATTCATGCAAACTCCCGTTAATATTTATATATAGTAGGTTTTACAATTAATTCATTAATATTACATTCTGAGTTGTAGGAGAGAACTCCGAATCGCGACAAACAAAGGGTTTGGTCGCGATTCGGAGTTCCCCCCTACAACTCAGGTGTATTATTATTTCCATATTTCACCCTATATTTACTATGTTATCAATAAGGAGATAGCAACAATGCCAAATCCAGTCATGTGGTTTGAAATAGCAGGCAAAAACGGTGATGAATTGTGTGAGTTTTACCGATCACTCTTTGGATGGGATATCTCATCTAACACAAACGGTGTCCACTTATGCAATCCAGGTTCGGATCAAGGAATAAAGGGTCATATTTTTCCAACAACCGATGAAATGCCTTATACAAACCAGATTACTATATATATTTCAGTAGAGGATCTTCAAGCAGCAGTCGCTAAAGTGGAAAGTAATGGTGGAAATATACTGATACCACCAACTGATATTCCTGATGATATGGGTTCTTTTGCAATGTTCATGGATCCAAGTGGAAACGTTATTGGCTTACATAAATCATAAGTTATACCATTCTAATTGATAATGTCTCATTAGTTGTGGAGAACTGGTAGGAGCGGCCTCCCGGTCGCGACCGAGAGGCCGCTCCTACCGAAGAGAGACCTCCAACCAGCGATAAAAGTGAAATTCCTTAATGGAATAATATTAATTAGAATTGGTATTATAATTATATAATTAAAAATGACTGAATTGAAACATCATTAAGTTCCAAAAACTATAAAGTCCCAGTGGATGGTGATTCCAAAAATTACCATCCAGTTTTTTTACAATTGCTGATACAACACTATTTCAATAACGGTTTAAGCCAACGCAGCGCAGTTTCAAAATCCATTCCTGCACGTATAGCATAATCACGAACCTGGTCCTCACCAATTCTCGCAATACTGAAATACTTTGAATCTGGATGTGAGAAATACCACCCACTAACTGAAGCAGCTGGAAACATAGCAAGACTTTCGGTGAGTGTTATCCCAGTATTCTCAGGAACATTCAGCAGTTCAAACAGAATTCGTTTTTGATTGTGATCTGGACAAGCGGGGTAACCAGGAGCAGGCCGAATTCCCCTATATTTTTCAGCAATCAATGCTTCGTTATCTAACATTTCATCATCTGCATATCCCCAAAGTTCTGTCCGTACTAACTGATGCATGTGTTCTGCAAATGCCTCTGCTAAGCGATCTGCCAATGCTTTCGTCATGATACTGTTGTAGTCGTCATGCTTTTGCTCAAACGCTGCACAAAGCTCAGGAACTCCAACTCCTGTTGTAACTGCAAACGCACCAATATAATCCTGAAGGTTTGTGTCGTAAGGTGCAATGTAGTCCCCCAAGCTTAGGTTAGGGCGCGAGAATGGTTGCTCCGTTTGTTGTCTGAGATGAGGTAATTTAGCAATTGTGTTTTTTCTTTCCTCATCAACAAATATATCTGTAACTTCCCCAACCCCATTTGCGGGGAAGATGCCTACAACGGCTTTTGCAATTAAGTCCTTCTGTTCAACGATTGTTCTCAGTAGGTTTCTTCCATCTTTTAATAGTTTATTTGCTTCAGACCCCATTTCATTATTTTTCAATATGTCTGGATATTTACCTTTTAAACCCCAAGTCGTGAAAAACGGTGTCCAGTCAATGTAATCAACAAGTTTTTCTAAAGGATATTCATCAAAGACTTTTATTCCTGCCATCTTGGGTTTCGGCGGAACGTATTTTTCCCAGTCTGGCTTAAATTTACGCTGCTGTGCAACTTCAAATGCTAATAATCTTGTTTGTTTCCTATTCTTTTCACGCTGTTCACGTATATCACGATATTCTTCTCGAGTCTTTTTGACAAATTCTTGTTGGTTATCAATATTCATCAAATTACCGACAACACCAACACTTCGCGAAGCATCTTTGACGTGGATCGTTGAACCTCCATAGACAGGTTCAATTTGAACTGCAGTATGTACCTTAGAGGTCGTTGCACCACCAATGAGAAGCGGTATGTTGAACCCTTCTCTTTCCATTTCTTCAGCAACATGAACCATCTCATCTAACGAAGGCGTGATGAGGCCACTAAGTCCAATAATATCTGCGTTTTCCTTCCTTGCAGTTCCCAATATATCTTCTGCTGGTACCATCACGCCAAGATCAATGATGTCATAGTTGTTGCAACCAAGCACAACTCCAACAATATTCTTCCCTATGTCATGCACATCACCTTTCACAGTTGCCATCACGATCTTCCCTCTGGACTGGATAGCACCTTCAGCCTGTTCCTTTTCAATGTATGGAATGAGATGCGCAACTGCCTTCTTCATCACGCGTGCACTTTTAACCACTTGAGGAAGGAACATTTTCCCATCTCCAAAAAGCTCACCGACCCGGTCCATACCAGTCATCAATGGCCCCTCAATAACCTGAATCGGTCGTTCATGTTTTAGACGCGCCTCCTCTGTATCATCTTCAATATATTCAATTATACCCTCAACAAGCGCATGGCTTAAACGTTCCTCTACTGGTAACTTACGCCACTTTCGATTTACTTTCCTCTTTTTTCCTTTTCCTTGTAAAGTACTTGCCAAATCCGATAGTCGATCTGTCGCATCTTTTCGCCGATTGAATATAACATCCTCCACTGCCTCTAATAATGGTTTCGGTATATCATCATAAACCGCAAGTTGTCCTGCATTGACAATACCCATATCCAATCCAGCATTGATTGCGTGATAAAGGAAAGCTGCATGCATTGCTTCGCGAACCGTGTCATTGCCTTGGAATGAAAATGATATGTTACTGACACCACCACTCACCAAAGCATGTGGACAGGTAGACTTAATCTCACTACATGCTTGTATGAAAGCAAGTGCATATTCGTTATGCTCGGCAATTCCTGTAGCAACTGTAAGGATGTTTGGATCAAAGATAATATCTTCAGCAGGAAAACCGACCTCTGCAGTTAACAGTTTATAAGCTCTTTGACATATCTCTACTTTTCGCTCAAGTGTGTGTGCTTGCCCCTTCTCGTCAAATGCCATGACGATAACTGCTGCACCATACTTCATAATCAGACGTGCTTTTTCTAAGAAGTCTTTCTCACCCTCTTCTAAACTAATTGAGTTGATTACGCCTTTACCTTGAACACATTCTAAACCTGCTTCAATTACCTCCCATTTACTGGAATCAAGCATGATAGGAACGCGGCTGATATCCGGTTCTGCAGCTATCAAGTTTAGAAACCTGATCATAGCGGCCACCCCATCTAATAACCCCGCGTCCATATTGATGTCAATCAGTTGGGCACCGTTCTCAACTTGATCACGTGCCACCTCTAATGCAGTCTCATAATCTTCATTTTTAATAAGTCTTGCAAACTTTCGTGATCCTTCTACATTTGTCCTTTCACCTACGTTGACAAAAAGCGAATCGGGAGTAATATTGAATGCTTCTAAACCGCTCAGCCTACATGCACGTTCTTGTGGTTCAGGTTTACGTGGCGGGTATTCCGATGCGACTTTTACAATAGTCTCTATATGTTCAGGTTGGCTACCACAGCAACCGCCAACGATATTTACGAAGCCATTCCGGGCAAAATCATGTATCCAATCACCCATTTCTTCAGGTGTTTGTGTGTAATGTCCAAGCTCATTCGGGAGACCAGCATTCGGATAGCAAATGATTGGTATATCTGCGATCTTAGACATTCCTACTAAATAAGGTCGGATCTGTTCTGAACCAAAACCGCAATTTAATCCTGCTGCAAGTAGATTTGCGTGTCTAATAGAGTTCCAAAATGCTTCGACCGTCTGCCCTGAAAGATTACGTCCGCCACCTCCACTTCTATCAGAAGATACGATGATAGGAATCTCAATTTTCCGTGTTTCAGATAGTGTTTGAATTGCAAAAAGTGCTGCTTTGCAGTTGAGGGTATCCATCACCGTCTCTACAAGCAGTAAATCAACACCACCATCTACCAATCCTTCTGCTTGTGTCGTATAAGCAGAAACGAGATCTGAGAAGGTGATATTTCTGTATCCAGGATCATTCACTTCTGGAGAGATTGAGCAGCTGCGATTGGTGGGGCCCATGCTGCCAGCGACAAAACGGGGTTTCGTTGGAGTAGAATTTTCATCGGCTACTTCACGCGCAATCCGTGCTGCTGCGTAGTTAACTTGATATGCAACATTCTCAAGCTGATAATCTGCCATTGAAACGGAAGTACTTGTAAAGGTGTTTGTTTCAATTATGTCTGCCCCTGCCTGACAATAATTAGTGTGTATTTCACGGACTATTTTAGGTTGGGTAATGGAGAGTAGGTCGTTGTAACCTTTGAGTTCACATGGATATGATAAAAACTGATCCCCACGAAAATCTTCTTCCGTGAGTCTATATGTCTGTAGCAGCGAACCCATTGCACCATCAAGCACAAGGATTTTTTCTTTCAGTAATTTCCGTAGATGTTTTATCCGTTCAGAATTTGACATGCTCATCTCTTGTTTATCCAAATATCATACCCATATATTATAACACGGTATGAGCATTAATTCCATTCTTTTGGTTTCACATTCTGGATGTGTAAAGTTTTTGTCACCCATTTTATCAGAATCACGGACTTCGCGGATTTCACGGTGTGCTTCAGAATCACGGACTTCGCGGAGTACGCGGAATTCGCGGAAAAGACCACTGCAACGGATCGTCTTACTTATTTATAGGTTATTCTTTGGTAATAATGTTTATGGGATGTCTTTTCAGTGTCTTTCGTGTACTCCGCGAATTCCGCGATTCTGTGTGACAAAAAACTTTACATACCCTATTTGGTATGCAGAGGTATTCAATAAATAATGATACCACAAAACTTATGTCCATTTCGTTTCAAAACCTCTCCGGTAGGAGCGACCTCCCGGTCGCGACCCGGGGAATGCGCTTGGTAGAATACGCCAAATCAAGAAATCAACGGTATGAATGCCTAAATGGCATTCATACCGTTGATTTCTTGATTTGGAGGTCGCTCCTACAACTCAGAATGTAGAATTAATTGTATGATCTACCATAATTTCAAAAAAATTGTTGCGTTGAAAGTGCAAAAGTGTTATATTTAATGCAAGGCGTTAGAAATGCACGTTTTAGGTGTGTTGCGCCAGGGCACGCAAACCCCCAAGGTGGGGGCGCGCCGAAGTGTGTAAGAGGCACTCTCAGCGCGTAGCCATGCCATAATGTAGCTATGACAGGGCAGGTTTTCATTATAGCACAGACATTAGTCCGATGCTATAGGAATATGAAAACCAGCGGGCCCAAAAGGACATTTGATTACTTCTCCTTTTGGGACTGTCAAAATTATAAAAGACAAAGATCTGAAAATGTCAGATCACAGAAAAAAGGAGAAAATAAAATGTCTACCTTGAGACTACATATTGAGAAACGCAATTTTTTGGTCCTGGCACTTGTTGCCTTATTATGTATTACCACCCTGGTGTATGCTGCTATTCCTATTTGGTT
The DNA here is from genome assembly GCA_012270795.1 of Candidatus Poribacteria bacterium. GTDB lineage: Bacteria > Poribacteria > WGA-4E > WGA-4E > WGA-3G > MSPOR6. The sequence goes on along the minus strand of JAAXHO010000060.1, from coordinate 49,622 downwards.
AGTGCCTTTGGTACCGTATCTAAAAACTTATGCGTTACCTGTCGTCCTATCTGTAGTAGCGGGTATCATCACACATATGATTCTTGAAATTCAAGAAGAGGAGGAGCTTAACGAAAAATCTATTTCGGAATTGCAAGCTGATGAGAAGAAGTTAACTAAAAAGCTGGAGCTGATGAGAAGAAGTTAACTAAAAAGCTGGATAAGGTAGCGGCGAAGCTGAAACCTTTTGACGCACAGCTTCAATCTAAGCGGGCTTCACTAAGGACAGCCAAAGAAGAGTTGGCAGCTGCGACAAAAGAAAAAGACGCAGCCGCAAAGGTTTACTATCCCAAATTTTGGGCGTGGTGGGAGGCTTCTAAGAAAAGCAATAAGTTGTATAATGATTTCATTGATCATGTAGGGGATTGCGACTATTGCTTTTCGCTTCACCTTGAATATTGTCCTACGGCGCAAAATCTTGTGAACGAGTGGACAACGGCTCAAGCAAAAACAACTGCCGCAGCGGCAGAAAAGAACGCAGCCTATACGCCTTACGCAGAGGCTGCGGATAAGGAAGAGAAGGCCAAGGAAAAGGTTAAAGGTCTTGAAGAAGATATCCAAACCCTTGAGAAAGCGAGAGAAAAACCTGAAAAAGAATATACGGAATTGACAGGTCAGCTGAGTGCTGTGTGCACGGAACTCTATAAGAAAGAGCAGAGGGGCCAAGAGCTTGAAGAGAGACGATTGAAATTCGAGGCTCTAGAAGTGACGGCACCCGGATATTTAGAAAGCTTACATAAAGCCGCTAGAGATGGTGTTAATCTGGGACAGTGGGAAAAAGATAATCCGCCTCCCGATGGTTTTGAAGAGGTTATCAAAAATACATAGCCGAGTTGCAAGGCACGCAATAAGGAGGAGACATTCATGAAAACCGGTTTTTTAATTTTCGTAGCATTTATGCTTTTGCTAGGTCTTTGCGTGTGGTTTATATTGCACAGACAACATGTTTCTGTTCCACCGACAGAGACGGCACAGCAACCCACAACGGAGCAAAAGGAGGGAAGCGACATGCAGGAGTCTTTATCCGAAAGTTCTAAGGATTATCGTCAAGAGATAATACAAGATATTGAAGATCAGATTCGTATAGCAAAAACAGCTGGTGATAAAGCGCATATTGAATATCTTGAAGGCAAACTTGAACTTAAGCGTCAACCGCTAAAACCGGGCGAGGATAGATTGCTGAGGCACTATGATTATGTTATCGCTCATGGGCACACGGTTTTTAGTCCCGAATATATTGAGGAAACGAAAGCAGAGCGTGCGGCATATCTTCAACAGATGACTGAGGAAAAAGCGAGCCTTGAAGCGTATAAGCGTCAGCTTGCAGAAGAACATGAAGCGTATCTTGTGATGAGTGATGAAGAACAGTTACTTTATCATGAGAAACAACTCAAAGAATATGAGGCAGAACTTCAACGTCTACTTTCGGATGCAGAAAACGATGCTCCTGAAAGGATTCGTTTCTTAGAAATGGCTATAAGAAATGCGAAGAACATTATACAAAATCGCAAGTTTTTTATAGAGTGGAATCGTGGCAAACCTGAAAGAGAGCGGAAGGCTGCGGAATGGAAAGCACAGCTTCCGCAAATCATAGAAAAGTATCGTGACTATCTTGTGATAGAAGTTGTAGATGGTGAGGAGCAAATTGTTGGTGTCAAGTTGCCCCCGTATGTGACGAATCGGGATCGGTCAGGTTCTGAGGGGCCTGTCGTGCCGATGAATTCTCCATCCGAGTCTGCTGTTCCTGTTTCACCAGAGGTTGATCCTGTTCCTGCTTCACCAGATACGACTGAGCCCGTGCCGACTGATCCTGCTTCACCCGATGTTGCGATGGACACTATTGGCAACGTTCAAATACAGTTACAGTCGTGGCGTAAAGATGTAGATAAGAAATACTTTGATGTGCTTATCTCTCAATATATGACCCCTGCGGAGTTTGAAAAGTTTTTCCCGACCGAAGCGGAACGGCAGCAGTTGCAGCGGCGCACTGCTGAGTTGCGGAAGTCTGTTGTTTCTAAGGTGCGTGAAGTTGTTTCAGGTGTCAAGGGGGGGGCGACCCCCGCGCAGCGACGGCAATTGGCAAGAGAGTTGGTCTCCGCCAACTATGGCAAAGATTTTGCTGAATCGGTGCTGAAGGCGTTAGAACAGGACGTTGAAGAATAACGCCACTCGCTGGAACATTATCACAGGCAGATATCCGTTTTGGGTATCTGCCTGTTTTCTTATCTACTCCAAAACGTTTTCAGTTCTATCCGATGTTATACCATATCTAAATGATAATATCCCATTACTAATTGGAAGTACCCTTCCTATATGCTATCGTTATGGGAATCCTTATCTCTTACCAAAGGTCTCCATCTTCCCTCACCATTGCATGCATGTATGGCTTGCAAATTTTTCAGATTGACACACCTATAAAAAAATGATAGAATATAATTGAAGGAATTGAATTAGAATAAGCATCAAGCACAAAAAATCTTCGTAAGGATTGAAGGAGTTATACATTAAGGATGAGAAAAATGACAGGACGATTTATAGGCATGCTTGCAGTTACTTTGTTGATAGCATGTTCTGCTGCAGTAGATGACTGGTCGCAATGGCGTGGGCCAAATAGGGACGGTGTTTGGAACGAAACGGGTATCATAGATAAATTTGAAGGTGAAGAAATACCTATACGATGGAGTGTGCCAATTGGAAGTGGTTACAGTGGACCGACAGTCGCTGATGGACGTGTCTACGTCACTGACAGACTCACAAAACCGAAACAGGTTGAACGTGTACTGTGCTTTGATTGGCAAACAGGAGATGAAATCTGGTCTTATACCTATGACTGTATTTATAAAATAGATTATTCTGCAGGACCGCGCGCTACAATGACGATACATGAAGGTCTCGCTTACGCATTAGGCGCGATGGGACATTTACATTGCTTCGATGCAGCAACCGGCAACATCAAATGGAAAAAAGACCTAAATACAGAATACAACATCAATATGCCAATTTGGGGTATTGCTTGCGCACCACTCGTTGAAGATGACCTACTCATCGTCCAAATAGGCGGAAAACCAGAAGCATGCGTGGTTGCGTTTGACCGAAAAACTGGTGATGAGAAATGGAAAGCACTTGAAGATAACGCTTCTTACTCAGCACCGATTATCATTGAACAGGCTGGAAAACGCGTCTTAATATGCTGGACCGGGTGGAATGTAACCGCACTGAACCCAAAAACTGGTGAATTACATTGGAAATATCCTATGCCCCCAACCCGATGGGAAATCGGCATTGCAACACCAATCTATAAAAACAATCAATTGTTTGTTACGAACTTCTATGAAGGGGCAGCTCTACTGAAACTATCAACAAACAAATTGGATTTTGAACTTGGATGGCATAGAAAAGGGAAAGATGAAAGAAATACGGATGCACTGCAAACAACTATGTCAACGCCAATATGGATCAAAGATCATATATACGGTGTAGACAGTTATGGAGAATTGAGGTGTCTTGACGCACAGACTGGAGATCGGGTGTGGGAAAACCTATCTGCAGTACCAGTCGCACGCTGGAGTACCATTCAATTTGTCCAAAACGAAGACAAAGTCTGGATGTTCAATGAACGGGGTGAACTCCTTATCACAGAACTTTCTCCCGAAGGACTTAACATTATCAGTCGCGCCAAATTGATTGAACCGACGCGAGACCAACTGAACCAAAGGGGCGGCGTTACATGGGCGCATCCAGCGTTTGCATATAAGCACGTCTTCGCACGAAATGACAAAGAACTTATTTGTGCAAGCTTAGAAAAGAAATAAATTAGAATAAAACCGGAGACAAAATGGACTCAAAACTCGCAACTGGAAATGGCGGGACCTCACACCCGCCAATCGACCTACAACCAGGACAAAAACTTCACGGATTCGAAGTCAAAACCATCACACCAATTGATGAATTACGTGCAGTGGCAATAGAACTCTTGCATCCACATAGCGGCGCACGGTTGCTACACCTCTATGCAGACGACTCCAGAAACCTGTTTTCAATCAGTCCAATAACACCAACTTATGATGATACAGGATTGCCCCATATCCTTGAACACTGCGTTACAATGGGTTCTCGTAAGTATCTAGTAAAAGGTGTGTTATTTGAAAGTATGAAGATGAGCTTAGCGTCCTATGACAGTACGAATGCAATGAACTGTGTTGATCACGGATTCTACTACACCTCAAACAATGTCAGGAAAGACCTATTTAATATTGCAGAAATTCATTTTGATTCGGTTTTTCATCCACTTCTGACCGAGGAAATCTTTAAACGTGAAGCACATCATCTTGAACCAGTTGACCCAGACCAACCGACAGAGAATTTAAAGATCAACGGAATCGTCTATAATGAAGTGAAAATTGGCTTGACGGAACCTGAATACTACCTTTGGACAATTGTTAAGAATAATCTCTTACCAGACACCCACTATACTAACAATGGTGCTGGGGATCCGCTTGTTATACCTGATTTAACGCACGAAAAGTTGAAGTCTTATCACGAAACATACTATCATCCACACAACAGTTATTTCTTTTTCTACGGAGATATACCCACACACGAATATCTCTCATTCCTTTCCGATAAACTGGCGGCGATGCCAAAGACAGAAATAAATGGACGGCAACATCCTCTAAGAAAAGAAACAACACGCCAGACAAAGTGGAAATTCCCGAGAACCGTCACGGATACATATCCAATAGAGACTGACGAGTCCCTAAATGAAAAGACCTATTTGATGTTGAGTTGGCTCATCGGAGATGCAACAGATCCTGAAGAGGCTATCATGTTCAGACTATTACTCAGGATATTGCTTGGCAATGAAAGTTCACCGCTCCGTAAAGCAATTACCAATGCCAAACTTGGAATCAACATACGGTACAATTTCTTAAGGGGTAGGATGGGACCGAATAGGACATGGAGTATCGGTTTAGTCGGAAGTGAAGCAGATCGCATTGAACCTTTTGTGGAATTGGTGATGAATACATTGACTCAAATTGCGAATGCAGATATCAACCATGAACAAGTAGAAGCCGCATTCCAACAGATCACTTATGACTATCAGGAAGTTACATCAAACTTCCCGTTTCAAATGGCGATGCATGTCTTTAATACATGGATATATGAAAAGGACCCAACACTATTCTTAAAGATGGGGACACACCTATCTGCTGTCCGTCAACGTTGGGAACAAAATCCACAGATTTTCAATGATTTGATTCGTGAGCGGCTTCTTGACAACCCACATCGGTTGACGACCATCCTTAAACCTGAACCAGGTAAACTGAAGAGGCTTTATGCAAAGGAAAATGAACGCCTAAAAGCAATTCGCGCACAACTTTCAGATGAACAGATGAAACAGCTTGCTGCAGATGCCGCTGAACTTGAACGTCTCAGCGGTCAACCGAACTCACCTGAGAGTTTAGCGAAGTTACCGCAACTGCGTATCTCTGACTTGCCTGATAAACCTCTACAAATTCCTACTACTGTTGAAACGGTCAAAGGTCGTCCTCTACTCAGAAATGACATCTTTTCAAACGGTGTGAACTATCTTTCACTCAATTTCGACTTGCAGGGATTACCACAACATCTTTGGCAGTATCTGCCATGTTACACCGATGCCATTAGTAAACTCGGTGCTGGTAAGATGAATTACGAACAGGTCGCACAACGTAGAGCAGCCGCAACTGGCGGCATAGGATGTTCACCGACGTTTACTACACATACACTTGGTCCATCACATGCAGTTTTTGGCATGAAGTTTGACTTGAAAGCACTTGATGGAAAGATGGAGGGTGCATTGGACATCCTTCATGATCTAATTTTTGAGGTAAACCCGCGCGATAAAGAACGTTTCCGTGAGATACTCAAACGTGCAGTAGCGTCTAAACAGGACTATTACTGGCCACATGCCGCTAACCATCGGGCTGCAAGGGGACTCTCACTTCGCGGTTTTCTCAAAGATATTGTCTATGGTCTACCACGTCTCCGCACAAATGAAATGTTGGCAAATTCTTTTGATGACTCCTATGAAGAACTCATCAGTTATATTGAACAGATTCGTGAGTTTCTGACGGTTCAGAACCGGGTTACTGCCAGCTTTACCGGTTCTGACAACGCTTTTGATATGTTTCGTGTACAGTTTGCCGAATGGATTGACGAAATGCGTGATGAACCAATAATTCCAGCACCGATAGGTTTTGAATCTTTTGATACGCCACCGCGTGAAGGATTAGCGGCTCCTATTCCAATTGCACATTGCACAAAGATAATTCCAGCTCCACACTATTCACATCCAGATTCGGTACTTTTAACAATCGGGTCACATATCATTAGGAATGATTACATGAGACCTGAGATCAGACTAAAAGGAAATGCTTACGGTTATGCTTTCTCATACAACCCGTTTGAATCCTTGATCTATCAAGGATCTGAGCGTGATCCGCACATCGCACGTACAATTAATGTGTTTGCTAATACAATTGACTATGTTAACCAGACAGAATGGACACAAACAGATATTGACCGTGCAATTATTGCTAATTCATCAGGATACCTTCGAAGTATTCGTCCCAATCAGGCATCATCCAGAGCACTATCGCATTATTTAGAAGGACAGACACATGATATAATTGAAGAAAAATATGCTCAATTACGACGTGCAACCCCTAAGGAAGTCCAACGTGCGCTCATTGAAGTTCTTGAAGAAAATCAAGATAAAGCCTCAATTTGCGTCATAGCAAGTCGTGAGAAATTGGAAGCAGAAAATCAAAAAATGGATCAACCCCTTGTAATTGAGGATATATAATCAATACTCATAGACAATTTATTTGTTAGATGTACGATCCTAATAACCCTGGAGGAAAAATGGATACAAAACTCGCAGCTGAAAATGGCGGGACCTCACACCCGCCAATCGACCTACAACCAGGACAAAAACTAAACGGGTTTGAAGTCAAAGCCATCACACCCATAGATGAACTACGGGCAGTAACAATTGAGTTAGAACATCATCGTAGCGGGGCACGGTTACTGCATCTCTATACAGACGACACAGAAAACCTTTTCTCAGTCAGTTTCCCAACACCCCCATCAGACGACACAGGCACACCCCACATACTTGAGCATGCTGTCTTAGCAGGATCACATAAATATCCTGTTAAAGAACCGTTCTTTGAAATGATAAAGATGAGCATGGCTACTTTCATAAACGCCATGACAAGTTCTGATCATACATTATATCCAGTCGCAAGTAATGTCAAAAAAGACCTATTTAACCTTGCGGAAGTATATTTTGATGCCGTCTTTCATCCATTATTGACAGAGGAAACTTTCAAACGCGAAGGACACCATCTTACTCCTATAGACCCTGAAAAACCAACTGGCGATCTGAAGATTACCGGTATTGTCTACAACGAAATGAAAGGCGTTTTTTCTGACCCAGAATCACGATTATATCGCGCATCATCAAGCAATCTATTACCAGATACGGTTTACGCAAAAGAATCCGGTGGAGATCCCGAGGCAATTCCTGAATTAACCTATCAACAACTCAAAAACTTCCATAAAACCTATTATCATCCAAGCAACGGATACTTCCTCTTATACGGTGATATTCCTACCAGAGATTATATTGAATTTCTTGCTGATAAACTTGATAAAATTCCAAAAAATGAAACCATCACCCCTTCAACACCCCTGATTCCAGGTGTTACCCAACAACCACGATGGAATTCACCCCAGACTATTCGTGATACATACCCCGTTTCTCCAGATGAATCACTGAATGAGAAAACATATATACTACTAAGTTGGCTCATTGGTGATGCTACGGATCCTGATGATTTAGTTATGTGCTATATCCTAAGTTTAATCCTTTTTGGAAATGAAGCTGCACCACTTAAAAAAGCCGTTATAGACTCAAAACTGGGTACGGATATCATCTTTTCGGGAGTAGGTAGTATCGGTCCAAATAGTACCTTCTATGTGGGTATAAAGGGAAGTGAGAAAGATCGAACCGAAGCATTTATAACTTTGGTCACAGATACTTTGACAGAACTTGCTAATAATGTGTTTGATAGCCAATTGGTAGAAGCTGCATTTCAACAGTCAACCCTCTTTTACCAAGAAGTCTCCCCGATGTTTCCATTACGAATGCTTTACCGGGTTATCAACGCATGGATATATGACAACGATTCAGATACTTTCTTGAGAATGGAAGAAAACCTTGCTACTATTCGCAGAAGATGGGAAGAAAATCCTGCTATTTTCAACGAAATGATTCAGGAACGGTTGTTGGATAACCCGCACAGATTGACCAGCATCCTTTCTCCTGACCCAAACATGCAGGCAAAACTTGATGCTGAATTGGAAAAACGCACTAAGGACATCCGATCACAACTCAGCGACGAACAGATGCTAAAGATCGCTGCTGATGCTGCTGAATTAGAACGTATGAATGGACAACCAAATCCACCCGAAGCTTTAGAAAAGCTACCGCAGCTTAGTGTCAACGACCTTCCCGAAAAACCGAAACATATACCGACTACCATTGAGAAGGTTTGTGGTAGAGATTTCCTACACAATGATGTTTTTTCAAATGGTGTTAACTATTTTGTGTTGGATTTTGATATTCGTGGGTTGCCACAACACCTTTGGACTTATATGCCGAGATATATTGATGCCATTCATAAACTCGGTGCCGCTGAAATGGATTATACACAAATGGCACTGAGAAAGTCAGCGGTTACTGGAGGTATCCGCTGTGGTGTTGGTTTTCGTACACATGCACTTGACCCTAACCATTCATTGCAAAACGTATACTTCCATTTAAAAGCAGTTGATGATAAAATTGATGCAGCACTTGATGTGTTATATGATTACGTTTTTTCGGTAAACCCACGCGATACTGAACGACTTCGCGATGTAATGGTACAAGCTGTTGCTGAATACCAAACAGAAATGGTGCAGGACGGATCAAGCACTGCAATTCATCATGCTTCACGTGGACTCTCACCGCAAGGACATCTATCTGAAATCGTTCACGGATTGCCACAACTCAGACATAGTGAATCTCAACTCAAGGATTTTGACGAACATAACGCAGCTCTAATGAGTCATATTGAAGAGATACGTGATTTCTTATTAAATCGACAACGTGTGACTGCGGGGTTTGTCGGTTCCGACTCCGCATACCAAACAACGCGTTCAAAACTCAATGATTGGCTGAGTGCTATGCAAGATGAACCGATAGATATAGATCAGATTGATTATCAACCATACAACACACCACCACGAGAAGGTTTAGCAGGACCAATTCAGATCGCACACTGTGCACACGTAATGCCAGCACCGCATTATTCGCATCCGGATTCAACATTAATCTCAATTGGAACGCATCTCGTGCGGATGGATTACATATTGAGTGAAATCCGTTTTAAAGGCAATGCCTACGGTGCAAGACTTTCTTATAGCGGTTTCGATTCAGCTCTATACCAATCCTCATTTAGAGACCCGCACGTAGCACGCACAATCAATATATTTGAGCAGACAATAGATTACATCAAGCAGGTAGAATGGACACAAACTGATATTGACAGAGCCATCATTTCATCTGCCAAAAATGCTGAAAAACCGATTCGGCCGAGTCAGGCAATAAGTAACGCACAGTGGTATCATATCAGTGGACAAACAAATGAAATGCGTGAACAACGTTACGCACAACTCCGAAGGGCAACGCCAAACGAAGTCAAACGTGCATTGATTCAACTTTTTGAAGAAAATCTTGATAAAGCAACAATTTGTGTCGTTTCAAGTCGAGAAAAACTTGAAACCGCAAACAATGAATTAGATCAATCCCTTGTTATTGAAGACATTTTAACCTAAACAATATTAGTAGGGTAGTTTTGAACACGACTACTACAAAACGCTTATTTAAGGAGAATAAACAATGAAGAAAATTGGTGTTTTACTGATGTGTATCTGTGCATTAGCTTTATTCACAGTGTATACAACATATACTATTGCTGATGGCCATAAAGTTAAAAAAGAACTATCAGTCGACTATGAGAAAAACTGGCACCATTGGCGTGGACCACATAATAACGGTACCGCTGTAAATGCCGATCCACCAACAACCTGGAACGAAGACACAAACGTCCGTTGGAAAGTACCTATACCAGGTTTAGGGCACGCAACCCCAATTATCTGGGAAGATAAGATCTTTATTCAAACCGCAATTGAGAGTGCACCGCCAAAACCGGAAACTGAAACACCGCCTGAAGACAATCAACGTAGAAGAAGACGTAGAGCTCTACCTACCTACAAGTTTGATATTCTATGCCTCAACAGAAGTAACGGAGATGTCTTATGGCAAAAAACACTTCGCGAAACCGTGCCACATGAAGGCATGCATAACGATTCAAGTTTCGCATCCAATTCACCTATCACTGATGGGGAATACATCTATGCATATTTTGGTTCCCGCGGACTCTACTGCTTGGATATGATGGGAAATATCAAGTGGGAAAAAGATATTGGAAAAATGAGGAAAGCCGGAACTTTCGGTGAAGGAAGTTGCCCCATTTTACACGACAATGCTATCGTCATTCTTCAAGACCACGAAGACCAATCCTTTATCACGGCACTTGATAAACGCACCGGAGACGAAATCTGGAAAATACTCCGTGATGAACGCACTACTTGGACATCCCCTATCATCGTTGAACATAATGGCATATCACAAATTATCGTTCCCGCAACAAACCGAACACGCAGCTACAACTTAGCAAACGGGGAAGTTATCTGGGAATGTAGCGGTATGACGCGAAATGTTATTCCTTCGCCACTATACAAGGATGGACATGTCTATATCATCAGTGGATTCCGTGGGGCATCCCTACAAGCAATAAACCTAGACCTCGCTAAAGGTGATATTACAGGCACAGATGCGGTCGTATGGGAATACAATCGCGATACACCCTACGTCCCTTCACCTATGTTGAAGGGTGACATTATCTATTTCCTAAAAGGTAATAACGGCATTCTCACTGCCATTAATAGAAATACCGGACAAGTACATTACGGACCAGAAAGAGTCAATGGAATCTCAGGTGTCTATTCATCAATCGCAGGGGCAGATGACCGTGTCTACATCGCAAGCCGCAACGGCACTGTAGCAGTACTAAAACACGGACCAACGCTCGAAATTATCGCACAAAACCGACTGGATGATAGTTTCAACGCATCACCCGTAATTGTCGGTTCTGAATTATTTCTGCGCGGCACCAAAAACCTATACTGCATCGCTGAATAAAATCATGTTTATTTTATCTTATTGGCAGAGTTCAATGTTGTAGGTCGGTTAAAACGATATCAAAACCCGACCTACGATATAAACTCTTAGTAACACCCATTAATTTAAATATTTAGGAATTTGAGTGGGAATATATCGCTATGGGATGGTTGTGGAGGATATTTTAGTCATTTGTTAGATTTTCTGTTTTTTATATCATTTCTAAAAAATAAGGTGCCATTTGTCGCAATGTTCTGGTAGGAGCGACCTCCAGGTCGCGACCTGGAGGTCGCTCCTACCGAAGAGAGGCACCCCAACCAGCAATAATAAAGTGGAATTCCTTAATGAGACCATATTTTTAGAATTGGTATAACTTGGATTAAAATAATTTAATGTTTCTGATACGATATAAGGATAAGAAAAATGAAAAAATTTGTAGCATTCTTGATTTGCATCTGTCTTTTGACATTGTTCGCGATATATACATCAAAAACAATCGCAGACAACCATGCCAAAAATGGAACACATGCAACCAGTTTTGAAAAAAATTGGCATCATTGGCGAGGTCCACTTGCAACAGGCAAAGCCGTTAATGCCAATCCACCCACGACCTGGAGTGAAACCGAGAATATACGTTGGAAGGTAGAAATCCCCGGTTTAGGACATGCAACCCCCATCATCTGGAAAGATAAAGTCTACATTCAAACCGCAATTCAAGGAAAGGTACAGGAAACCGAAACCCCTGAAGTTGAAAACCCACCCGAACAAGAACAACCCGGAAGAAGACAGGGCAGGAGAGGAAATAGAAACAGAACTTTTCCTCCCTATAAGTTTGAACTTCTCGTTCTAAACAGAAGTGATGGAAGCGTAGCATGGCAAAAAACGCTACGTGAAACCAAACCCCATGAAGGAATTCACAACGATGCAAGTTTCGCATCCAATTCCCCAATCACTGACGGTGAACACATATATGCATATTTCGGTTCCAGAGGCCTTTACTGCTTAGATATGAAGGGAAATATCAAGTGGGAGAAGGACATCGGAATCATGCAGAAAAGGAACACATTCGGTGAAGGAAGTTGTCCTATAATACACGGTGATACAATTGTCATCCTACAAGACCACGAAGGACAATCCTTTATCACCGCACTAGATAAATACACTGGTGACGAAATCTGGAAAATATACAGAGATGAACCCACAACTTGGACATCCCCAATCGTCGTTGATTACAACGGAAAATCACAAGTCATTGTTCCCGCTACAAGACGCACATGCAGTTACGATTTAACCAATGGCGATCTAATATGGGAATGTGGGGGCATGACACAAAATGTTATCCCATCTCCGATGTATAAAGATGGAAATATCTACGTTATCAGCGGTCACAGGGGAAGTTCCCTACAATCTATAAATCTTGAACTCGCCTCAGGTGATATTACCGGAACCAACGCTGTTAATTGGCATTATGACCGTGACACACCCTACGTCCCCTCCGCATTTCTAAGTGATGAGATTATCTATTTCTTGAAAAGGAATGACAATATCCTCACAGCAATTGATATTAGCAATGGAAATGTCCTGTATGGACCGGTCCGGGTTCAAGGGGTATCAGGAGTGTATGCATCTATCGTCGGTGCTGCTGGCAAGGTCTATATAGCAGGAAGGAATGGAGTCGTCGCAGTCATAAAAGACGGTCCCAAGTTCAAAATACTTGCACAAAACCAACTTGATGAAAGTTTTAACGCATCCCCTGCCATCGTCGGATCAGAATTATATCTGCGCGGCACAAAGCATCTCTACTGCATTGCAGAATAATCAAACCGACTCGCATAGACGGGTATTCGTACCCGTCTATCTATTTCTCCTTTATCGGTTCCTCGTCCCATTGAACAGACTTATTGTAGACTTCACCTTGTTTTATTGTCCTTTTTAACCCTTATTTAATACGTTGCCCGACCACCACTTACATCATAGCACTGACCTGTAACAAAACTTACCTCATCCGAGGCTAAGAAATTGACGACAGCAGCAACCTCTTCAGGTTTGCCAATACGTCCCAAAGGAATCTTACTTACCATATAGTCAATAGTAGTCTGTGCCATGCCGTCCATAATTGGAGTTTCAATCACTGCAGGAGATACTGCATTAACACGGATGTTATAGTCTGTCACCTCTTTCGCAAGTGCTTTCGTCAAACAAATAACCCCCGCTTTAGACACTGAATACGGTATCATTGTCGGGTTACCCTCTTTACCCGCAATAGATGCAACATTAACAATTCTACCGTAATCCTGCTCAATCATCGTACCAATGACAGCTTTACAACATAAGAAAACTCCTGTCAAGTTCACACCCAAAACAGCATTCCAATCAGATTCCTCAAGGTCAGTCAGGGGTAAAGTTCTTCCAGCAATACCAGCGTTGTTCACAAGAATATCAACACGTCCAAATTCGGAAAGCACATCGTCAACAGCTGCATTGACTTCGGAAGATTGTGAGACATCAGCTTGAATTGGTAGTGCTCGTTGACCTATCTTTTCAATCTCTTTTGCAACTTCCTCAGCAGATGACAAGTTTAAATCCAGAATAGCAACAGCTGCTCCAGCATTGGCAAGTCTGAGTCCAATTGCTTTACCAATGCCTTGTCCCGCCCCTGTTACTATCGCAATTTTACCAGTTAAATTCATATCTTATTCACCAATAACAACCCCATAAGTACCAACTACTGCACCTCTGTGTCCCGATTGATAGTGCAAGTGCCTTTCACCGACTATGGGTTGTGAACTCTGTGCCTCAACGGAGCCTCTGACATTCCCCATTGCAGCTTCGTCCACATCAACACAACAACGCGGCTTTATCCTACGATGAATCTGTCTCCTAATGTCACCCTTTCTGTTTCGAACAATAATGTTAACTAAAGCGTCATCTTCTCCAACATTTAGGAAACGGAACCAATCTCTTGCACCACTTGCAACCTCAGGAAAAAACAGACGAAGCCCCACATGCCCACTCTCTTCTGATGCACCCGGTAAATCAATTACGGCTGTTCCACTGTGCATGTGTCGTTCCGCTACAATCGGTTGATCACTACGAACCAAAATAGATGATTTGATTTTTATGTCTTCCATCTTCGGCATCCAACACTCAAAGGGATCCAACTCACGTTCCATGGTTGTCACAGGATTCCCCGTACCATCTTCATGTGCAATCATCGTCACCTCTGCCCTTTCTCTGCTGACATTGACGATAACAGCCCAATCTTGCCATGCTGGACCGACTTCAGGAAAATAGAGTGTCCGAGGGGCATCTGTAATAACTTGCCCGTATTGTCCAACACAAGTTTTCCCACCCTGATAGTGTAGATGACGTTCACCAACAATAGGTTGTGTACTCTGCACCTCAAGGGTCCCTTGTACATTCCCCATCAAACCTTCTGCAATATCCCAACAACATTGCGGTTTAATTGCATGATGGTGTTGTCTGACGATGTCCCCGCGTCTATTGCGTACGATGATATTGACCAATGCGTCTGCTTCACCAACGTTCAGGAAACGAAACCAATCTAAAGCACCCGGCACCAATTCTGGAAAGAACAAACGTAAACCAACTGTTTCATATTCTTCCGCCGCACCGACAAAATCCAATATGTTTGTATCGTCATGCATGTGACGCTCAGCAACTATCGGTTGATCCGCCGACAACTGCATAGAAGAATTCACTTTGATCGCCTCTACATTTGGAGTCCAACACTCAAATGGGGCAATCTCTTTCTCATCAGACCAAGTGGGTTGACCGTTAGCAGCATTCCTCGCAATCCCTGTCACACGGGTTTCCTCAGTCCCAACGTTGATGACTTGAACCCAATCATGCCACTGTGGACCTACCTCTGGAAAATATAACGTTGTAGCAAGTGCCATTTATTTCTCCTTATCTATACGACTACTAAATTAACTTGATATAATCTTATGTATCTAATACAATTTTAACCTAATCTAACGGAATATTCCACTAAAAATAATTACCGATACAATTTTGAGAGGATTCAGATGGCACAAAAAAAACTTACAGATAACGAAATTCAGAACTATTTAGAACAACTCAACGGTTGGTCCCTACAGAATGGCAAACTTCATAAAGAATTCAAGTTTGACAACTTCATTACTGCTTTCGGCTTTATGACACAACTGGCATTAGTAGCGGAATCCATGAACCATCATCCTGAATGGTTCAACGTATATAACCGTGTCACAATTGACATGAAGACACATGATGCAAATGGTATAACCCTGTTGGATATTGAATTCGCTAAACATGCAAATACAATCAGTCTAAAGAAATAGAATAGTAGTTTAGACCGTAAAATCTATTTAGAAAGGGAGGAAAATATTGAATAAAAAAACATACCGTGCAGCAGCAATTGGCCATACCGGGGCTGGTAACTATGGACACGGACTGCATACTGTCTACAACAATATTGAAAATGTAGAATTCATCGCGATCTCCGATCCTGATGAAGCAGGTAGGGCAAGGGCTGTTGAAGAAACGGGCGCAAAGCGGAGTTATGCCGATTACCATGAGATGTTACAAAAAGAAGCTTTGGATATAGTCAGTGTTTGTCCACGATGGGTTCCAGAACATCTTGACATGGTTATGTCGTGCCTTAATGCTGGATGCCATGTCTATTGCGAAAAACCGATGACGAGTTCACTTGTTGACGGTGACACTATCGTTGAAACTGCAAATCAGAAAGGTTTGAAGGTTGCTGTAGCTCATCAAGCAGTCTATCTTCCCGCGACACATGCCATCAGGGATATGCTCAACGATGGTAAGATAGGGAAAGTTCAAGCTATCTATGCAAGTGGCAAGCAGGACAGACGCGGTGGCGGTGAAGACATGATTACACTTGGCACACATCTGTTCAACCTCATGCGATTCTATGTCGGTGATGTGAAATGGATGCGATCTCACGTCACGAAAGACGGGAAAGAGGTAACTTTTGGCGATGACCATCAACCCACTGAACCTGTCGGACCTGTGGCAGGAGATTGCGTCAATAGCTACTTCGCTTTCAAAAGTGGTGTTGCTGGCTACTTCCAATCAAGAAAAGACCAAGCAGGCACAGGAAGATATGGAATGGATATTGCTGGTAGTGATGGAATACTATCACTGCGTGGAGATGTGGCAAATAGGATTATGCACTATCCACACCCGGTATTCCTCCCTTCAAATACTAATCAGAAATGGCAACCTATTGAACTTGATAACACGCCTTTCTTTCAGGGTAATGAACTCGCAATAATGGATCTGATTGATGCAATTGAAAACGATAGAAAACCAATATCTTCTGCCGAGGACGCAGTTGCAGCGTTAGAAATGATTGTAGGGGCTTATGAATCTCAACTTACTGGTCAACGTGTCCAGTTTCCAATTGAAAATCGGGAACATCCGCTAACTCGTAGTATTTAACTACATGCATTTTGTAATACTAACCAATTCTCAGATTTTCTATTTATCCCCATAATTGCTCCTTTCATTTCTTCTTATTTTCCTATTATCCGCTAACACCCATGGCTTCAAGTTGTGCTATCTGTTGCCGCCATGATTCTCGGATTTCCGGTGAGTAATCACCTGGCAGTAGGGATTTACGAGTGCAATTGAGAAAGGCTTGTAAGGTCTGATATTGACGAATTGGACCTATATTGGGGAGTATCCTATCAGAGATAACGTCAACGATTTCGTTTATAGATAATTCACCTTCTCGACTTTTGACAGCCTCTAGGTCAGCGCGGAGAGAAGCGAAACTCGCAGCAGAATAGCCTTCTGTCTGTGAAAGGATGAGTTTGAATTCCTCTTCTGGTATCTTCCCTTTATAGACATTACTAAGCGTCCAGCGTAAAAAGGTCTCTCGATCATCTCCTGTGGGATCAAGAACAGGAATCACAATGTCACCAACCCTTCCCTCTCTTCGGAGGTCCGGCGAGAGATTATAGATACGTGCAGTCATCAATAGCCATGTGATTTTACCGCGTAATTGCGGATCAGACATCATCGCTTGTATTTTTCCTGTAAGTCTACGTTCAGTTGCGTGTGCGTCCCTTCCTACCGCCCCAAACTGTGTATCCGCTTCATCTACAAAAATTAAGACATTTACGAGTGCCATCAACAAACGCCTCAGACGTTCAAAAATTACATCTGTTTGACCGAACCACATGCTGCGGATATTCTTCAATATTAACACAGGGATATCCAGTTCTCCTGCTAATCCTTCAAAGATAAAGGTCTTGCCACTGCCGATAGGTCCGCAAACACTCAATCCTGAAAGTGAATCTTTTCCTGTTGACGTGATGCGCGGAATGATTTGTGTTCTTAGGTATTCTACAAGTTTTGTGTTTCCAACTATATCATTTAGTGAATGCGCGGGTTTTTTAAACTCAACAACATCCTCACCTAACTGAGCTTGTATAAATTCCGAGACCTTCTCTATAACATCTTCCGGTTGAAGTTTTTCTCCAGAATAACAAGCAGATACGAGGAGTTGTCGTAATGCCTGAATGGACAGACCAGCAGTTAACACCGCCAGCTGCGACTGACTACCCCATAGATTTAATTCCTTACCTTTAGGTTTCTGGGTTCGGTTGAACCATGAGATAAAATGCCTACGCGTATCTACTAATGGAGATTGTACCTCCACATCAACAACCTGCGGAAGCCGTATAATGCGTGAATTAATCAAACTTTTTGACTCAGCTATGAAGACGACGGTGTCAGTAGCCTTCATGAAATCGGAATCTGATATCCAATCCTGAACGATACTGATTCTGTGTCTATCGGCTAAGTTGAGACTTCGGATTTCACCTTCGGGGAGCAGCATGTCCGTGGCTTCAATAAGTATGACCAATTTTTCTTTTAAGAACTTTTTACCCTGAATATTGGTGGAACGAGAAATCAAACAGAATTGGCGTAGCAGTTCCAGTGCTAATGTTGGACTGCCGATCGCATCGTTCAGATATTGCTCAAACAATCCATCAGATATATCTAAGGATTTAGCTGCTTTTCTGGTTTTGCGCTCCATGTCTTTGGGGAGTGCATATAGACTGGAAATCTTTTTCTCTGAAGATTCAGTATTGCCACGCCACACATTAAAAGCGTCTTTGAGTTTATCCCGGTCTTTTTCATGCAGAAAACGTAGGGGTCCATTGAGTTCATATACTATAAGGATAAAACCAGGTATATCCCAACTACGCGTAAGAAAGGGGACAAGGGGTATGTAATCCTCAACATTATCTTCTTCAATAAAAAAGAGGTCGTGGATATTTCCGTGAAGGACAATACTACGTGATGTACCTGAGTTAATTAGCAGTCCAGCATCAGTTCTGAATTGGTAAGAAGGTTCCTTAATTGCGATTGGGTTTCCCCCTTTTTTTAAAGACATCAACCGGCTTGTGCTAACTTTTTCCATCTGGGGAGAAATCCTTCTGTTAAGAACTGGTCAAGTTTCCAGATGTTACTTTGCGGTTCTTTTTCAAAAAATGTCCCCATTGCTAATACAAGTGCATCTTTGAAACCACACTTAGTTTTCACTTTTGACAATGATTCATAAGTTTGGAGGAAAGCAGTATGAATCCGCAGAAAGTTTAATGCAGTAAAGCTAAATGCGTTGAGTCGTAAACAATTATTTTCCGTTTTCTCCCAGGACCAATCCAGTTGATAAAAACGTTCAAGTCGTTCTTTACAGATATTCACTGCTTTTACAAGGAGGCGATCTAAACCTTTATGTTCTTTTTCTCTATCAGGTATATCAAATTTCTCAACAATCTCAGTGTGAATCCTATGTTTAGCTTCATCAGAATCCACCCAAGTCTGAAATGCCTCGGAGGCACGGACGAAACAGTTTCTGAGATCCTCAAGTGTCAAATCAAGTTTGCTCGGGTAATCTTTTAGGAGCGAGGAACTTGGCATGAGATGTGCTTGGTCAGGGTACAATTGTAAGAATTTGTATTCAACAACATCCGCTAACATTTCCGCGAGAATGGGGGTGAATGCTATGATAGAACGCTCATATAACTCAGCATCAATAAATTCTGTCAGTTTTTCAGTATCAAGTTGAATGTCACCGGTATCGGTTCTAACAAAAGCATCAAAAAAAGACAACTGTTCACCTAATACAGAAGCAGATTCGGTGAAGGATAAAGGACGACCAAAAAGTGATAATTCGGTGTAGAGTTCCTCAAAATTTAATAAACTTTCCTGCCATTGATGTCCCCAAGTATCGTGTATGAGAAACTTATCAAGCTCCTCTAACGGAAGAAATCCGATCATACGCGTGAGGGTTGTTGTCACAAGTTCTAATGATAGACCCGTGTCTTCTGCAATCCGTTTGCGTAGTGTTATGTCTAAATGTTCCGCATCAAATGTACCGAATACTGGAAAATGGGCAAAAGGTTCTACCTGCCATATTTTTCGGAGAAACTGTGCATAGCTTATTTTCTTTTTTGTATGCTGTTTTACATCTGAATTTGTTGTATCCTTTTCTTGTTCAGCATCTTTTTTAGCAACACTTTCTTTAATCACAGAAGGCAAACAGAAATAGAGAGCAGAGCAGGTTTTTATTAGCTTTACCTCACCAACATCAAATGGCGCGCCTGGATACAGACATTGAAAAAAAGAAAGAATATCATCATCCAGATTAGGATTGTCGGACACCAACTTATATCGTGTTTGCAGACTGTCCATAATCTGATGTCGATGTCTTAAAGGAGCAGTTCGTATAGAAAGTTTGTGTTTTAGTTTTTCTGCTGACTCTGGTGTAATTTTGAATTTTTGTTGTAATTGTGTTTTGATGCGTTCACACTCAGAAATGTTTGATGGTGCATCTGGTGTAAAGAGTGTGAAGATTTTAGAACCAGCCGTATCAAGATTTTCTATGCTTGGATGGTTGACGATTTCCGGATACTGTTCCAGTGATAACCATAATCCCTCAACAAAAGCTTCATCTATTATAGCCTTAATTGAATTAGTTATTTTTGTTTCTTTAGACGATTGTAATATTTTGTTAGTTTCATTTACCAGTGCATTATGGATTTTATAGAATGATTCAGGTGTTTCAGTAGAAACAGGAGAGTTCTTTTTGTCTTTCTTGATCTGATGTGCGTGGTTTTCAAAATCTTTCAATAATATTAAGACACTCTCCCAAGAACCGGGGGTTTTATCTTGATGCCACGTGTTAACTGTCATAATTGCTCCATTATGTGATGTATTAGTGTAAACAAGGATGTCTTCAATGTAGTACAATCTGTATGAAGATTAAATTAATATTTCAGTGATTTCTTTAGTTCCGCTGAATGCCATACGCGCATTCATAGCGTTGATTTAGTAGGGACGATATGTTTCAAAGCACATCAACAATAAATATGCCGTTCCTACGGAACTCAAGAAAGATAGGTTATCACATTTCTATAAACATATCGTCCCTACGGGACTGGGTGTGTAAAGTTTTGTAGAAACATTGATATGACTTTTGTCCGCCATCTTTTTTCTCGTATGTCTATAGTCTTTTCACTTGTCTGAACCAGGATTTACAGGATTACCAGATTTTCAGGATTTACCTCAACAGGTTTTATTCCCAAAGTTGACATCAATTCGCATCAAAAAGCCTTGATAAGGTAATCCTTGTAATCTGTAAATCCTGTAAATCCTGGTTCAGACAAAGAACAGGTAGACTACCCAACTACTCTAAAATCTTACAAAAACAAGATATTACCCAACTATGGTGAATTATTTCAATAATTCACCATAATAACAATCTATAACGGTAGTTCGGAATCACTTTCAGTTTTTTCTGGTGTTCCTTCGCCTGTTTTCTCAGTATCGGATTGCTTTGCGCCGAATATAAGCGAATCAAATTCATCGGAAGCAGCAGAAGTACGTGCAGCAGCAAGGAATTCTTCCTCTTCAGCACGTGTATCAGTTCCAGCGAGTTCTTGTGCGACCTTTGATCGCCCTTTAGCTTTTTCTCGTATTTCGCGCATCCGAGTCAAATCGGCTGATGTCCCATCTGCACTTATACCAGATAACATATCAGCGATCTCTTCCTGTTCTTTGGCAATCACCATTTCAGCGACTGCATCGGACTGCTCAGTTTTGATTTTATCCAATTCCCGGGCCAGACTTTGTATCTGGATCTTGTGTGAATCAATGCCTGATTGCGCGTTTTCAATATCTTCTTCAAGCTCATCAATACGTGCATTTTTTTCTTCCAAAGTGGAGTGAAAATCGTTGAAAGAGGTAACGCACCGCACGTAATCTGGATTCTGTTTGATCTCTTCCTCAGGAGTCCCTGCTTTTTGCAGTTCCTCAGCAGTGGTTTTTGCCTTATTGATAGCACCTGTCTTCAACTTTTCTAACCTATCAACATCCTCTGTAAGGGTTTTTAGTATACCCTTTTTCTTTTCAACTTGAGCCATCAATTGACCGATGGCATTCTTGTACGTTTTGATATTCCTTTGCTTATCTTGGATTATATCTTCATAAGCACCGCGAATTGCATTCGGGTCTTCCATTAGTTTGTCAGCCTGTTCGTGTGCTCGGCCGGTGAGTGTGTGCCATATTGCTCTAAAAAAACGGGTAAAGCCATTTGCCATTGTGAAATTCCTCCTAAATATAGTTAACTTTAAAACCAATCCATAATATAATAAAGCATAGAATTACTTGGACATTTCCGTATCTGCACAACCTGTTAGGTTGTGCAGATACGGAACACAACCTAACAGGTTGTGCTACACACACACGCAGTCCATCAGGTCTGCTAAACACATAGATTCAAAGTGTTCAGGTAATTCTAAAATCTACTATAATAATCTAAAATTTACGATCTTGAAATGAATTACGATGTTTCAACTTTTGATCTGTTTTCTAAAATTATATCTGAATACATATCATCAACATTAACTCGTTCACGAACAGCATTAAGGTCATCAATAGTGTCAGATTGCTCAACCTTAATCTTTTCAATACTACGAGCAAACTTTACAATTTCCTCTCTATGATATTTACTGAACGACTTGATTAATTTCCTTATCGGTATCTGGTGTGAATTCCCGTATCTGTTCATCCACCTTTTTTGCAAATGCAAGACTCTCATCCAGTTCAGTGCGAAGACGACCAAGTTCTGTATCATTACTATCAGGACTGATAGTAAGAACACGCGCATACAGATGCGAAAGCTGGATTATGGTCTGTTGAACGTCCGCAATCTGTTGTTCTCTGTGTTGTCGTAACACCTGTCTGACAGTTTCCAATTGAGAATCTCTTGATTTTTCCTGCATTTTCAGGGTGTCTTTAAGACATTGCACTGCTTGTGTAAAAAGTTCTGATACTTTATCCGTTATTTCCGCACTTACCAATAAAGGCAGATTTGCCATCCAGCTTGCCTCTCGAACTTCCTCTTGAAAGGACTTATGCAATGAACGGAGTTCATCCAACATCTTTTCAGTTCTTCTGTCGCCATCCCTTGTCAACTGGTGGTGTAGCGCGTTTAGTTCCTCTTCCTGTTTTTGTTGTGCTTCGTGTAATATTTCTTCATGAACCTGTTTAGCAATATCCTCCGTGCCGGTAGTCCACCTTGTAATCATTGCACCTATGGGAATCCCAATACCGATCACAGCACTCCCGAATAAGTATAGAATCTGGGGTTCTAAGTTAAAGACCCATGACGCAAATACCCCCATTGCACCCGCTGCAAATGGGTAAATGGTGTAAGGATTGCTAATAAGATGAAGTAAGTACTTCTGACGAAACAAATTCCTATCAATCAATGTCTTCACCAAATACATGCACCCGTTTTAGCGTGCAAAGTGTCATAAGGTTAAGTGAATTAGACTTTCGTTAAATACTATCCGCGTTATATTCAGTTACTAATTAACTTTCCCGTGATATTCTAACATATCACAGAGAAATTGTAAAGAGAATTAAATTAACATTTTATCTGCTTATGCGGTTTAGAGTTAGTATAGCAGATACAGTTTGAATCTGCTATCTATTTTAAATCAGAACAGATATATTCAAATTATACCTTGACGCTCCATTCTTAAAATGTTACCAAATGGACACTTTTTTCGTTTTTTTGGTAACATTTTAAATTGGCTCTAACCCCAGTAATGGCAAGGGTTAAAAGTAATTTTTTCTAATTTTTTAAAAAATATTATTTTCAAGAAGTGTAACATTTTGGTATTTTGCTTTTCAGATGATCTAAATGTGTCAGTTTTTATGTTTTTTTCACATAGCCGTTATGTAATATACATTATAACATGTATGGCAATGTGTGTCAAGTGCTTTTTTTGGGAATGCCTTTGGGTTTAAACCATTAGATTTTCAGGATTATGAGTTTGAGGAATTACGCACTATATCATAAGTTGGCATAAATCTTTATCAAAAAACTATTGATGAGGTAATCCTGGTAATCCGTAAATCCTGAAAATCCTGGTTCAGACAAAGGGAATATCAAACTGACAATAAACAAACAAATCTATTAACGTATGTTAACATATTTTCTTAAAACTAAACAACCCTATTAGATTACAGGGTTATTCAGTTTTAAGAATTATCAGTTGATATGTGTTACTTAAAGTTTATATCGTAGGTCGGGTAGAGCGTTAGCGAAACCCGACACGTTGCGTTTTTGGTTGTCATGTCGGGTTTCGCTTCGCTCTACCCGGGGAATGCCATAAGGCATTCACACCCGGGGAATGCTATATAGCATTCATACCGTTGATTTCTTGATTTGGACCTACGCATCTAATTCACGAATGTTATAAATATCTGCCAAAATACCTAAAACTGAATAACCCTGATTAGATTATTGAATGTGTGCCATTAATATGCTATAATGGGATAAATCTTACTTCAGATAATAAAATTGTGTCCACAGGAGGGACTTGTGGAATTTGATACAATAATTGTTGGTGGTGAAATCATTGATGGTACAGGTGTACGCGAGCCATTCGTTGCTGATATCGGAATTCAAGGGGATAGCATTGCAGCAATCGGTGACCTTAGCAGTGCGGAAACATCAGAACGAATTTACGCAAAAGATAGAATAGTTTGCCCTGGTTTTATTGATGTCCATGTTCATTCAGAAATTTCTCTACTCGGTGGACGCGATCAATTTGCAGCAGTCATGCAAGGCGTAACAACACACCTTACTGCACCCGACGGCTTCGGATGGGCACCTTTATCACAACAACAGGCACGCGAACTCTGGCACTACACACAATTTGCTTATGGCGACGATGAAGTTCCACTCAATTGGCAGACACCAGAAGATTACCTCAACATGTTTGAAGGTCGCATTCCCGCGAACCTCTATCCACAAGTGCCACACTGTGCTGTCCGCCTTGGCGCGATGGGGTGGGATCCCCGTCCAGCTACTAAAGATGAATTAATAGCAATGGAGAAAACCACACGTCAGTGGCTGGATGCAGGCGCATGCTGTCTATGTTTAGGACTTGACTATCAACCTTCAGCGAATGCAGATTTAAATGAATTGGTATTTCTCTCAAAGGTCGCTGCAAGTTATGATGCGACCTATGCCGCACATATCCGATACCAACTAATCGGTAGAAAGAAGGCATGGGAAGAAACTATTGAGATTGCACAACAAGCTGAGATCCCTGTTCATATTTCCCATGAACGTGTTGACGATGAAGCAGCAGAAATTCTTGATCGGGTTGATAAAGAAGACATTGATTTGACGTTTGAGTCTTATCTTTATCCTGCTGGCATGACACACCTTGCGATGTTGTTGTCGATGGAATACCAAACAGGGGCACCAGATGAGATGTTAGCTAATCTTGAAATTCCTTATATCCGTGAAAAGTCTCTTCCATATCTGAAAGATAAAATAGGAATTGGAAATCAGATTGTAGGTTATAACAAAAGTGGAAAATATATCGGTTTGACTCTTGCAGAAGCAGCAATAAAAGAAGGTAAAACTAACGAGGAATTTGCTTATGATTTCATTCTTGATGAATCAGCAATTGAGACCTTTGTCATGCCATGGGCAACTTCTGCAGAAGAAAATGAACGGGTCTTGAATCGCACTGCAAGCCACCCACGTATGATGATTGCAAGCGATGGCGTTTACAATATACCACATCCACACCCACGCAGTTATGGGTGTTTCGTACAATATCTTGGTAAGTTTGTCAGGGAACGGCAGTTAATCTGTCTGAAAGAAGCAATCTATAAGATGAGTGGTTTTCCTGCAGAACGATTCCGATTATCTGATCGTGGTAGAATTGCAAAAGGTCTTGCTGCGGATATAGTTGTTTTTGATCCAATCACTGTCTCTGATCGTTCAACGTGGTTTGATCCTGTTCAACCCCCCGTGGGTGTAAACTGGGTATTTGTCAATGGCGTTGCAGTCATCAAAGATGGCAATGTAACGAAACAACTCCCAGGAAAAGTTCTTCGGAAACAGTAAAAGCAACAATAGGGTGGTAGGACTGTGGAAAGATATGACCTTACAATTATTGGTGGTGGTAGTGCTGGACTTGTACTCGCAGTTGCTGGTGCAAAACTTGGTAAAAAAACCGCACTCGTTGAGAAACATCGCATCGGTGGTGACTGTCTATGGACGGGGTGTGTGCCTTCAAAAGCACTACTTAAAGCAGCGAAGGTTGCAAACTACATCCGAAACGCAGAGAAATATGGTATTGCAATAAATCAAATAAAACCTGACTGGCAACAGGTAATAGAATATGTGAAAAGCACCCAACATATTATTGAAGAGGAACACGACAATCCTGAACGATTTCGTGAGATGGGGGTTAATGTCATCTTTGGAAATGGACATTTTGAATCACGCGATACCTTTGTCGTGGAGGATTCTGAGAATAAACAAACACGCACACTAAAGAGTAAACGATTTGTAGTTTCAACAGGTTCTCGTCCGCTTGCTCCTGAAATACCTGGATTAGAATCTTGTGAATACCTTGACAGTGAAAATGTATGGGATATAAATGAACTACCGCAACGGCTGCTGGTTGTTGGAGCTGGACCGATAGGGATTGAATTGGGGCAAGCATTTCATCGGTTAGGTGCAGAAGTTACAATCGCACAACGGAGCGAACGCATTCTAACCAAAGAGGATACTGATGTTTCTGAACGGATGTTAGAATATCTTACTTCAGAAGGCATTGATATCAAACTCAATACCAACATTATTAAGGTTGAACAACAGAATGATGGTATTAGCGTAATGTTTTCAGATAGAGAAAATGCCACATCCGAAGAAAAGAATATCCAGGTCTATGATAAAATTCTTATTGCAGCAGGTCGCGCTCCGAATGTTGAAGGTTTAGAACTTGACAAAATCGGTGTTAAAATAGAAAAAAGTGGCATCGTAGTTAATGGACAACTTCAGACGCATGTGAAACACATATACGCTGCTGGAGATGTCATCGGACACTATCTTTTTACACATGTGGCAGCATTTCAAGCACAATTGCTTGTTCGGAATTTCCTATTACCTTTTGCCAAAAAGATCAATTACGCTGTTGTGCCTTGGACGACATTTTGCGATCCAGAAGTCGCAAGGTGCGGTTTGACTGAAACGGAAGCTCGTGAGCAATATGGAGATGTAGACGTGTTCACATTAGAACAGAAAGATGTTGACAGGGCTGTAGCAGATGGTGAAACACATGGATTTACGAAAGTTATCGCATCAAAATGGCGTGGAAAGATTTTAGGCGTTCATATAGTCGGGACAAATGCAGGTGAGGTGATCCACGAGTATGTATTGGCGATGCAGCAAGGAATTCCTTTACGGAAGTTAAGCGGAATGATCCACGTGTATCCGACCTATTCTACAAGTGTATGGCGTGTAGCAGCGAAATGGTTGTCAGAGGGAACATTGGTAAAGACTTTACGCAGACTAATTGATTCTTGAACTTACTTGAAAATAAAAGAGTCGGAACTACACTCTTAACCGGTTGAGAAGTTTCAGGGATTCTAACCTTACACGTGCGAATTGGGCATATCTTTGAGAGTATAGTACCGACTCACCTAAGGAGGCTTAATCACTTATGAGCAATTTTTATGCCAACGAAAAAGGGTATATTTGACTGTTTGTTTAGCAAAAATGCCCATTTTTTGAACAACCTGATGAAAAAATAGACATTGATGTCATCTAAGTAAGAATTGCTTGATTAGAACCTTTGAATTGAAGATCGAATTAAAACTGAGAAAGGTCAAATAGAAAGTATCTACCCCTTCACAACGCCAATCGGCCGCAGGCGTGCAACGCGCCGAGAAAGCCCCGCCTCGTCAACAACGCGGACAACCTCATCAACATCCTTGTAAGCATCAGAGACCTCCTCTCGAAGCGTCCGTTTGCCTTCTGCACGCACATAGATTCCCCGTTCCTCAAGGTCTTTTTGAATAGAACGCCCCTCCGTCAAGGCAATCGCTTTACGGCGTGACAGCACCCGACCCGCACCGTGACAAGTTGTGCCAAATGTCTCTGCCATCGCACCAGGATTCCCGACAAGTACATAAGAAGCAGTCCCCATGTCACCCGGTATCAACACAGGTTGACCAACTTTTTGATACTTTTCTGGAATCTCAGGATGACCAGCAGGAAACGCACGTGTTGCACCTTTACGATGGACAAACAGTTCGCGTTCCTCTCCGTCAACATCATGTTTCTCAAACTTACCGATGTTGTGTGCCACATCATAGACAAGTTCCAAACCAAGCTCATCTTCACTCGTGTCAAAATACTTTATAAAGGTCTGGCGGACAAGGTGCATGATACATTGCCGATTGTTCCACGCATAATTCGCTCCACATGCCATCGCAGTAATATAGTCTTGACCTTCGGGTGAGTTGATAGGGGCAGAAGCCAGCTGTTTATCAGGCAGATTGATACCATATCTTTCTGCAACTTGAACCCAACTCTTTACATGTTCATCGCAAATCTGATAACCGAAACCTCTTGAACCGGTATGAATCATCACACAGACGTTGCCTTCATTCAGTCCCATTGCATCCGCCGCTTCCCGATAAAAAACGCGATCCACAAATTGAACTTCAAGGAAATGGTTCCCTGAACCGAGTGTACCGAGTTGATTTTTTCCGCGTTCTAAGGCTCTTTGGCTTGCAGCCTCAGCATTGGCATGTTCAAGAAATCCAGTTGCTTCCGTGAATTGTAGGTCGTGTGGGTGTCCATATTCTCTCTCAATCGCCCAGCGCGCGCCCTGCTCCAACATATAACGCTCTTCATTCAGAGAGAGTTGTATCTTTCCTTTAGAACCGACACCACAAGGCACATTATCAAAGAGTTCACCGATGAGTCCCTTCGCTCTACCTTCTAACTGTTTCACATCAAGGTTAGTTCGAACCAGGCGTACACCGCAGTTTATATCGTATCCGATACCGCCAGGGGAAACGACACCATCCGCTTTTGGATCCGTTGCTGCAACACCACCGATCACGAATCCGTAACCCCAGTGCAAGTCGGGCATCGCAAGTGAATGTTTGACTATGCCTGGCAGATGTGCAACGTTTGCCACCTGCTGTAATGCTTCTTCACTATTGGTCTGTTCAAGCAGTTTTTCATTTGCATAGACAATTCCATCTACACGCATACCTTTCATATAACTTTTCGGTATACGCCATCTATAGTCATCAATTTTATTGAGAGTTACTTTTGTTGCCAGGATTATCCTTCCATTGTATTTTTTTTTATTTTTCATTTTTCTCATGCTTTTTGTGCCACCATACTTACCAGAATCCCCAGAATCGTATCGCACTGAGAGATTTGATAGGCATTCATATCAATGTAGAGGTTCTTACCCTCCAATTTGAGGAAAAGCCAATCTATCCCAGATGTAATGGTTCCATAAATGCAAGTAATGTCATTCCCTGCTTCTGCGTTAAAACGTTGTGCAGCTACCATCTCTGCAACGCACTGCCCCAACCCAACCAACAAGTCATCCTTTTTCGCCTCAACAATGAGGATGATAGTGCCTTTAGAGTAAATTGACGAGGCGAGAGACTTATCACAAAATCACACACACCAGCCAGGTTGGCATCAACATCAACGTTGAACTCAATCCCTGAAAAAAAACTAATACGGTGCTCTAATTGTTCCCGGAGCTCAACGAGGACATTAGCAATAATTAACTCTGATTTGACTTTTTCTGTACCGACAGCAAGCGCAAGAGGGATGTTCCGCGCTAATACTGCAGTGAGCAGTTCACTCGGTTTCACCGGTTCACTGGCAGCGAAGATACCCGCAGCACCAACTTCTTCTAAATCAAATGCCTCCAGCACTGTGTCTAAAGTAAAATTGCTATACGCCATCTGGGAGAATCCCCTTGTTATACCGTTCCTAATTGATAATGTCTCTTTTTTGTAACATCCAGTTTGCGTTCTATGGATGCACAAACTGGATGTTTATGCTACAAAGTAGCAACTTAGGTTATTATACAACATTTTTCTGGAGAACGCAATATTTGTCTAAATTGTGAATCGTTGAGGATACAGAAGACACGGATATTGTAAGTGGAAGAGTGAAAGATATGAAGGATGGAGCGAAAATTCCACTACCTTTCATTTATAAGGCTGAGAGTTCGGGCAATTTTATCCACTTTCGAGTTTGCCAAGATTCCATTCCCTTTTCTGCTAACTGTACACCCTTTGCACCTTCAAGCAGTGTCCAAGGAAACGGTTCGTCAGAAACGACATGTCTAAGGAATAACTCCCACTGTGCTCGAAATGCGTTCTGGTATGTTTCCTGCTCTGGAACTTTCAACCAACCGTCATAGAAATTAATCGGTTGTTCAATGTCAGGATTCCAAACAGGACGCGGCGTACCAGATAAGGGTTGTATCCAACAATCTCGTAATCCTGCAACAGCAGAACCGTTCAATCCATCTACCTGTATCGTCAACAGATCGTCCCGACGTACCCGAACCGCCCAGGACGAGTTAAAATGAGCAATAATTCCATCTGCTAATTCAAAGGTTGCATAAGCAGCATCCTCTGCAGTACATTCATACATCTCATTAGACTCATCCCATCGTTGTGGAAGATGGGTCGTAGCAATACAGGATACCCCATTGACCGCGCCGAATAGGTTGTCCAACACATATCGCCAATGACTAAACATATCAAGGATAATCCCCCCGCCATCTTCTGCTCTATAGTTCCATGAGGGACGTTGTGTTGGAATAGCATCACCTTGAAATACCCAATAACCGAATTCACCACGCACAGCAATGATTTTCCCAAAAAAGTCCGCATCAATCAAACGTTTCAATTTTCGAATACCGGGCAACCAGAGCTTATCCTGAACAACCCCGTTTTTGAGCCCTGCTTTTATTGCTTGTTCATAGAGACTATAAGCATCTGCGGTTGTTATGGCAGTCGGTTTCTCACAGTAGATATGCTTTCCTGCTGAGATTGCAGCCTGCACCGCATCCACACGCCGCGAGGTCACTTGCGCGTCAAAATATACGGTGTATGCGTCATCAGCAAGAACAGCCTCAAGGTCAGTACTCCATTTTTCAACCCCAGTAGACTCAGACAACTTCTCTAACTTTGCCGGATTCCTTCCGACAAGAAACGGATCAGGCATAATCACTTCGCCATCACCGATGGGGATTCCGCCATCTTCTGCAATTGCTAAGATAGACCGGATGAGATGTTGGTTTGTTCCCATCCTCCCCGTAACACCGTTCATAATGATTCCAACACGATGTGCTTTTTGTATATGATTTGTCATTACAATCCTTAATTCCAGCTCAGTTTTCAAGGTTCAAGAGGACCTGTGTAAACGCATCTATATCTAATGCTTGGGCAGCAACTCGGAGTAGATGATTCAGGCGTTGCAGATCGTCAATTGCCCCGAGAAAAGGTTTTAGTTTCTCTGCGACATCTGCCTTAAACCTTTCTTCTAACACCGTGAGGATTGCTTCAACGGCGTGTTCTTTCTTACCTTGTTCAATCCCTTGTTCAATCCCTTGCTTTATGCCACGTTGTATCACGTTTTCGTAAACAGGTGATTCTCTCATCAGTGCCTCCAATATACCACCCTGAAAAAATTCAGGTGGATGAATTAAACCCCCAAATATAGAGAGGGTGTATACTCTGTATTCAGAGCCAATGCTGCGAGTTGGTCGGGTGAGAATTCCCCCAAATGTTTGAATAGTTCATCGTAATGTGCCATGATGAGTATTATACACACCACCAAGAAAAATATCAAGGAAATGCTTTACGAAGCAGGGTTATTCAGTTTTAGGTATTTTGGCAGATATTTATTACATTCGTGAATTGTATACGTAGGTCGGGTAGAGCGTTAGCGAAACCCGACATGATAACCGCAAACAATACATGTCGGGTTTCGCTAACGCTCTACCCGACCTACGATATAAACTTTAAGTAACACACATCAACTGATAATTCTTATAGTGAAATCCATAATTATTTGCACACTTTTGCCTCGTTCTATTTCCCCTCGCTTGCTGGGGGATAAAGGGGGGTAGTCCTTTCGTGTGTAAACTTAATTGTGGATTCTACTATAAAACTGAATAGCCCTGGTGTAAAGTTTTGGTTACTTGTCTGAACAAGGATTTACAGATTACAAGGATTACCTTATCAAGGCTATTTGATGCGGATTGATGTCAACTTTTGGAATAAAACCTGTTGAGGTAAATCCTGAAAATCTGTAAATCCTGTAAATCCTGGTTCAGACAAAAAACCAAAACTTTACACACCCATTCAAATAGAAATGATATTACATTTACGATGCAGTCTATTTTCGTATTAGCATCTTGCGCGTGGCAGAAAAATCCCCTGCGGTGAGTGTATAAAAATACACACCGCTTGCAACAGACTCACCGAGTGCGTTTTTGCCATCTCAATGCGCTGCACGGCTCTTGCCTTGATAGATACCGACAGGTTGATGCCCTAATTCCAGCTTGCGGACCAACTTCCCATTTACCGCGCAGATAAACACCGATGCTACTTGCCACTGCCAGTTTAGAGTTGTCTGGGAAATATGCAATTTCATGGTTATATCCTTTACCAAGCCGCGCTTTGGCACCTTCGGGTAACCCCCATTCTGATGTGCCTACCGCAGCAGCCTTTGGTAGAAAAGTGAAAAGCGAAACTGCTAATAGAAATAAACAATAAACTAAAGTTGTTTTCTTCATTAAAGCTCCTTTATGTGTTAATCAGTACAACTACAACTGAAAAAACTGATAGTCGACAACTGACAGCCATTCTCAAGGTTTATCAGTGCATTGCGGAGCCGCACCTTCAGGGAGCGGTGGCATATCTATACCAGCTTTCGGAAGCGTGCCAGCAAGTTCCTGTTTCCAATGGTCAACATCCCCTGCAGGTCCGTAGCAATAGACCATCTTCATCGGTGTGTCGCTGGTATTTGTCAACTGGTGAAAAACCCATGAAGGAATAAAAACAATCTGTCCTGTGGAGATTGTTTGCCGTTCCTCACCGAGACACATTTCGCCTTCGCCTTCAACGATAAAGTATATCTCTTCCTGTTCGTGATTATGCCACGGCACCTGTCCACCGTTCGGTTCCAAAACAACGAACCCCATACAAAATTCGTCTATCTGTATCGGCGATGCCCCACCAACAAGATTTCTGGTTAACCTACGGGCAGGATATGTCCTACCTTCCATTTCATTTACATCTGCGATTAACATTGTGTTATCCTTTCAAAGTAAATTTAAAGCGTCTTTATTCAAAAAGTTCTGCCACCTGACAAGAAAACCCTTCAACAACTTCCTCACCGCTAAGCGTGTCATTCCGCGTTAACAGTGTGATGTCCGTTTCAGAACGATAGACAGTGACCGTTTTAGCTCGGGGTTCAAGCACCCATACTAACTGAGTACCTGCTTCAAGATAAGCAAACACCTTTTCTTGAATTCGGCTCAATATGTCTGTAGGAGAGACTACTTCGACAGCAAGGTCCGGTGGAACAGGGGATGCTTTGCTCAGATCATCGGAAAGGCGGTTAGTTGAAATAAATGCAATATCAGGCATCAACACGCGTTCACCAACCCGGAAACCAGTTTCTGATATAAGAACACGTCCAAGTTGATTTTCACGAACATAAAAGTGTAACAGAGAACTTATGTTCACACTAATGTAACCGTGTTCCACTGAAGTAGGTGGCATAGGGATTAACTCTCCTTTTATATATTCATACCCTTCTAAATCGCTCTCAAGGAATTCCTCCAAAGTCATCTTGGGAAGCTCAGCGGGAAGATTATCTGGTATGATTTGATGAACTTCTGGTACATCCATTTTTTTCCTCCTTGATGTGTTACTGTGTTTTTTCTACGCACTATTACAATTCAATTTATCATAATACTATTTCTATCTGTTCATAAAGTTCTATTCAAAAAGTTCTGCCACCTGACAAGAAAACCCTTCAACAACTTCCTCACCGCTGAGCGTGTTATTCCGCGTTAGCAGTGTGATGTCCGTTTCAGAGCGATAGACAGTTACCGTTTTAGCTCGGGGTTCAAGTACCCATACTAACTGACTACCTGCTTCAAGATAAGCAAACACCTTTTCTTGAATTCGGCTCAATATGTCTGAAGGAGAGACAACTTCAACAGCAAGATCAGGTGGGATAGAGAATGCCTTTTTCCGATCATCAGGATGTTTCTCTGATGTAATGAACGCGATATCTGGCATTAGAAATCTGTCACCAACCCTGAAACCCGTATCAGGAGCATAAACACGTCCTAACTCATTTTCGCGAACAAATGTATTCAAAAGTGAAATTAGATTCATACTAATATCACCGTGTTCAACCGATGTTGGAGCAAGGCGAATTAACTCCCCATTTAGGTATTCATACCCTTCTAAATCGCTCTCAAGGAATTCCTCCAAAGTCATTTTTGTCTTTTCAGGAGATAGGTACTCCTGTTCATAAGTATAAATGTCTTGCGAGTTCATGTCATTTTCTCCAGGAGTGATTTAACATTTTGACTATCTTCAATGTAATCATAATTTACCACATAGCACCGTTATATTTCAACCGCTTTATTTTATATTCTGAAAGGCATTCAAAAAGATATAGGCGCGTATGTAGAACATTCATACACGCCTATTCAAAAACCGAACAAGATAAAAAAATCTACGATTTAGCTTCAATCACAGCTTGCGCTGCAGCGAGACACGCAATCGGCACACGAAACGGTGAACAAGATACATAGTCAAAGTTTAATCCATGGCAGAACTTTACAGAATTCGGTTCACCACCATGTTCCCCACAGATACCGACTTTTAGGTCAGGACGGACAGAACGCCCCTTTTCACAGCCGATTTCCAATAGGCTGCCAACACCTTCCTGGTCCAAAACTTGGAACGGATCGTATTCAAGAACACCATTATTGACATAGTCTTCAAGAAACTTGACCGCATCATCACGGCTCATACCAAAGGTTGTCTGTGTAAGGTCGTTAGTGCCATAAGAGAAAAATTCTGCTTCCGCAGCAATTTTGTCCGCAGTCAGCGCAGCACGAGGAAGCTCAATCATCGTACCAACAAGGTATTCAACACGAGTACCAATCTCTTTAAATACCTCTTCTGCAGTATCCACAACAACTTTACGTTGCAATGAAAATTCATTAATATGCCCAACAAGCGGAATCATAATCTCCGGCAAAACCTTGATACCGCGTTTGGCAACATCAACAGCAGCTTCAAAAATAGCACGCGCCTGCATCTCTGTGATCTCTGGATATACAATACCGAGCCTACACCCTCTATGCCCAAGCATCGGATTGAATTCGTGCAGTTCTTCCACACGTTCACGTAACTTCTGAGCGTCAACATTGATACGTTCCGAAAGATCATTGATCTCAGATTCGTTTTTGGGTAAGAATTCATGTAACGGCGGATCCAGAGTGCGAATGGTGACAGGATAACCCGCCATCGCCTCAAAGATACCTATGAAATCTTTACGTTGATGTGCAAGCAGCTTCGTCAATGCCAGTTTTCGTTCTGCAGTATCATCTGCCAAAATCATCTCACGGACAGCATCAATACCTGTACCAAAGAACATGTGCTCAGTTCTGCAAAGACCTATCCCTTCTGCTCCGAAATGTCTTGCATTTTTCGCGTCTTCAGGTGTATCTGCATTTGTCCGAATATTCAGTGAACGGACATCATCTGCCCACTCCATCAGGATACCAAACTGCCCACTCAGCTCAGGTTGAATCAGTGACACTTGACCTTTGAGAACATCACCTGTTGAACCGTTGAGTGTAATAAAATCTCCTTCCGAATAACGATTACCACCCGCAATGAATTCCTTAGCCTCCTCATTTATAAAAAGGTCTGAACACCCGGCAACACAACATTTCCCCATACCACGTGCAACAACTGCAGCGTGACTTGTCATACCACCGCGCGCAGTCAAAATACCCTCGGCAGCATCCATTCCGCCAATATCTTCAGGAGAAGTTTCCGTACGCACAAGAATCACTTTTTCACCAGCAGCAGCGAGTTCTTCAGCACGGAGGGCAGTGAACACAACTTTCCCAACTGCAGCACCCGGTGAAGCGGGTAAGCCTCGTGCAATGATTTCAACAGACGCATCCGGATCCACACTCGGATGTAATAACTGATCAAGATCGTTAGCAGGAACACGTACAAGTGCTGTTTCCTTATCAATCAATCCTTCTTCAACCATTTCAACTGCGATACGAACAGCGGCTTGCCCTGTACGTTTGCCGTTCCGTGTTTGAAGCATGTAAAGCGTCCCATCCTGTATCGTAAACTCCACATCCTGCATATCACTATAATGCCTCTCTAACTTCTGACCAATACCAACTAATTCATCATAAGCTTCAGGTTGAATATTTCTCAATTCCGAGATCGGCAACGGCGTTCTAATACCTGCAACAACATCCTCTCCCTGTGCATTCATCAGAAATTCACCATAGAACTGGTTGGCACCTGTTGACGGATTGCGTGAAAATGCAACACCCGTGCCAGAACTACCACCCATATTTCCGAATACCATCACCTGAACGTTTACAGCTGTTCGTCCAAGCTCCTCAGAAATATCGTTTAAACGACGGTATGTAATCGCACGTTGGTTACCAGATGATTCAAACACCGCATCCCGTGCCATATCCAACTGACGACGCGGCTCATCCGGAAAATCATTACCGGTTCTCTGCTTGATGACCGCTTTGAATTCACCCACGAGTTCCAGCAAATCCGCAGCTTCCAACTCCGTATCTAATGTAACCCCTTTCGCTTTCTTCTTTTCTTCAAGCAGATGTTCAAACTCGTCATGATCAACACGTAAGACAACGTTACCAAACATTTGAATAAACCGTCTATATGCATCATAGGCGAATCGCTCATTACCAGACTTAGCAATTAGTCCCTTAACAGCATCATCGTTTAAACCAAGATTG
This sequence comes from Candidatus Poribacteria bacterium, assembly GCA_012270795.1. Classification (GTDB taxonomy): domain Bacteria; phylum Poribacteria; class WGA-4E; order WGA-4E; family WGA-3G; genus MSPOR6. The sequence goes on along the minus strand of JAAXHO010000060.1, from coordinate 12,776 downwards.
AGAATGGTATCCATCATACCCGGCATGGAAACCGCCGCGCCAGAACGAACAGAAAGAAGTAACGGATTTTCTGTATCACCGAACTTCGCACCGAGAACCTCTTCCAACTTGTGAAGGTTCTCCGTTATCTGTTGATCAAGACCTGTCGGGTAATTCTTATCGTTATCGTAATAATATTTGCATACTTCAGTGGAAATCGTAAAGCCTGGAGGTACTGGAATGCCAAGATTCGTCATCTCAGCGAGATTCGCTCCCTTTCCACCGAGTAAAAGACGCATGGTTGCATCGCCTTCACCTTCACCACCTCCAAAGAAGTAAACATACTTGGGTTGTGTCATAAATTCCTCCTCAATTGAACCTTTCGTAATCTTCTTATCACCGAAATCTATATCTAATTAATGTCAATATATCTACGATCTTTCTACAACCCATCCCATAAATCTTAGGAGGGGTTCCTAACCCCGATTTACCAAACACGCTACTCTGTGAATTTATACAAAATTGCATTTATAAGATACGTTGCATATATTGAATTATATAGCACCATGCTCAAAATGTCAATGCAATTCTGTCCGATATGCAGAGGCATTCAATTGTCGAAATGTACTCTTGTTGGAGGGGTTTCTAACCCCGATTTCTGCTGCTGTATATCTCAAATCGGGGTTAGAAACCCCTCCAACAACAACGAAGCCCGACAATTGAATGCTTCTGGTGAGATATGTTGATGTATGTTTTCTGTCTTTTGTTAAGATTTTGCTGAGGAATTCTTCAAAATTCACTTAGCATATATTCTACTGTCAACTGATGTGTCGTTGCAAATAAACTGAAAATGAAATGACTTCCCTTCACCTGAATTGTTAAAATATCTTCCAAGTATCATTTTTCTAAAGCTTGTTTGTCTTTGCCAACCGCAAGATCCATAAATTCCATTTTATCAGCTCGGAGTAGGTTGTTAAGGGCACGTTTTGCATTTTCGAAAATAACTGAATCTTTGCTGTTGAACCCTGCTTTTAGGATAGTTTTTGCTTCCTCTGTCTGAATGTAGATATTCTTATTTTCAATGCCATCGGTTAACTTTGAGAAGCACTCAACGACCTGTGCAGTATGTTTTGGAAGCATTTGACTTAACTCCTTTAGATAAATTTCCCAATTTTCTACTTCGCAATCTTCTGCTTTGCATACATCTATGACTTTGGAATAAAACCTCAACCTCCATTTAACTTCCAAACACTCAGATTGCAACCAATAGGTAAAATATCGGAGTTCTATAGGTTCTTCCTGTTTAATACGCCATTTAAAGAATTTCTTTACTCTGTCTTTCATACTTGGGTCTAAGTGTTTTCCAGTACTCCCCAAGCGATGTCCTATATCCTTGAACAAATTTGCCCAATGTTCTCGTTTTTTATCAGTTTGCTGGTAAAATTGTTCAAGTAAACTTTCTTGACCTTTAAGCGGGAACATTTCCCATAAATAATAGTTGAAAAGACGTTCACCGAAAACATCAAGTGGTTGGCGTGCAATGAGATCATGCTTTTTGAAATCAGATAAATGTTGTAAGCCAAAATTGAAATCATCCTTAAGAATCTCAAAGAGTGGTTTAACTGCACCATTACAGAGCAAAAAACTACTAAATGCTGCATACCATTCTTGGCGTTTGCTTTCTGCTTGCGGGAAAAAATCTGACTTATGGTCAATTGCCCACTTCTCATTGAAACTGCAAATAGAAAGATAATTCTTGCCCAAAATAGCATACTCAGGGGGTGTCAGAGAATAATCTGTTTCTGATGAGAACCTATTTTCAAGAAACTTTATTACTTCGGGGACTTCACATTCAGGTTCATGCCTACGTAACCAAAAACCGAATTTTACAAGATCATCCAACGCTCGACTTCGTGTATTATTGATGCCTACAGTGAGTGGATCCTTGCAATATAATCCGTTTTGATGATTCTCATCCAAGTTCCAATCATACTGTGTGCAAAGCTTTCTCAGATTCTTTTCTATTTGTCTCCGAGCAGCAATCGGGACATCTACATCCTTTGAAAGACATACCCCGATAAAGACACCGACAGCTCGTCGCGCATTGATCCAGCTCGGATTCTCGCGTGATTCATCTCCTTGTAAATAGTCTGTATTGTGTTCTCTGTCTGGATGTGATAAGACCCATGCACAGAATGTTAACCATTCGTTGAGTTGATCGAAGTTTTTTTTCTTTAACCAATGCCTGCATTGCATAAATCATGACACGTACGTAAATAGGTCTCTCAATCCGTTCACGATTTTTCATCCAAAACTTCAGTCTGTTAACATCAGGCATAATTGACTCTTTGAAAACAAACTGAAATGCATTGGCAAGAGCCTCAATATTAATCCTTATAAACGAGCTCCCTTTGACATATTCGTCGATCTTTTCCCAGTTGTTTATGAAGGCAAGTAATTCCTCATCTGTGAGATTATCAAGATCATCGGGTGTACGTGGGCTGCGCTCCAACACACCACTGGTCTTTACCTCGTTTTTAAAAGGAGGATAATCATCATCGGAGATTGATTTGTTGATTTTATCTTGTAATTTTTGAAAACGAGTTTCATATTCTCCAAAGAGGACAGGTTCAAAAGGTCTTAGCTGCATCCAATGAAAACGCTGCTGACGTTCACGGAAACGCTTCTCTGTGAATTTCTCCCCTAACCAACCCTCCACCCAATGGAGATAGTTTTCTTTTGATGGACCCATAAGGATAGCATCAAAAATACGAGTTCGTTCTTCTTCCGAAAGTAACGTATCTGTGAAGTGTTCACAGGCACATCGTACCATCTGCTGGAATTCATAATGATGTTCCCACAACCCATAATCTTTATGTGTCAAAATTAGTTCCCGTATCCACGGTTTTGTTTGTTCATTCAGGTATTGTCCATAAAGATGTTGACGTAGACGTTTGAAAATTGCCTTCGGTTTCTTTCGTAAAACTCTGTCTAAGACTGCAACCGTGTCGTCGCGTTTTTCAAATACCTTCTCGCATGTATACGTCAGTGTATGAACAAGTATTTTCTCAGGATCTTCGTGGTCGTTATCTTGTGAGTAAAGACGGGGACACCATGTATCAGAATGGTCTTCCTCATTATTAAGATCTTCCTTATGTGTTTTTAAATGAATCATGTCTACTAATGTATCAATAAGAAGACAGGAAATTTTAAAGGGTTCCTTTTCAGCAAGTGGACGAACGCCTTTAGAAATTATATTTGCATATTCCCAGTGACTAAATTTCGGAATAGGATGAAGTAATGTTCCTACTGCTTTGCGCCAATCGCTTACGCTTTCCTGTCGTTGTTTACGTTTTTTCTCCGACTGAGGATCAGGTACAAACTCAATCAGTATTTTGGTGAGTTCCAATGCTGCAGATGTCTGATTCTCCTTTGTCCAATGCTCCAATAGTGATGCATACTTATAAGTTCGGTATTGGTGATCCATACCAGCATACTCAAGTATTTTGTCTTTTAGTTTCACAGAGTATTCTCCAGGAAGCTGCAAAGCAATATCTAATATACCGTCATAGACAACTGGGTTATCAACTTTCGGCAGATTCACAACCAAATCGATAACTTCATGCGGTAAATCGGCACACACGTTCTTGAGATATCGTATCTCCGGCCAGTATGGGTATATAACGGTGCCATCATCAAATCGCTGGGCTTTTGGCGGATATTTAAAACGACCACGTTCAGCAAGCGGTTGTAACCACAATGGATTTTCCAAGCGCGAGAAAAAATATTTGCAAGCAGTTACCTTTCTAATTGAGGCAAGTGCCTTATTTACAAGTTCATCGGTTGGCTTCTTCCAAGATTTCATAGATACTCCTTAGCTGTTCAATATCGCTTTCTGCAGCGGCATATAAATGGTTATTAAGATATTGAAAATGCTTTTCTATTGCATCAGATGCCTCTATAGAGAACCCTTTTTTGCGTGAATGGGCATGACTTAAAAACCAATCTTGTGTGTCCAACCATTCCTGAGATAAGTTATCCGGAATGCTTTCTTTATTGGAATATCCCAGAAAAGTAGTAAAAAATAAACTCCCTTTTCCTTCTGCCCTAAGACGACCTTCTTTGTGTTCATCAATCAATTTTTTTATCTTTTGGCAGATTTCATTAGGGATTAAATGTTCTTTTGGAATGTCATCTGGTGGATGAAACCCATCTCCTCCCATTCATCTTTCCAATCATCTTTGAACTTATCTACAAGTTGTTCATATTGCACCCGCTGCCGCGTGATTCCTTCGGCATCTGATGCAAGTCCATTCATAATATCCCTTCCGGTATGGGATACATACGTAATATAGCCCGATGATTTCTTGTTCAGTTGCTCTAATGCCCCTTTATATGCTTCTGCATACACCGGTAACTCAAGATCATCGTTTATCCAATTATAAACGGTTTGTTGATTTTTTGTAAGCATTATTTGTTTTCTCGGTAAATACCGTACGACAGACGACGACATGGAAGTGATACAACCTTCCCCGCTTGAAAATAACTATTTATAGGTCAGGGAAGATGGAGGAAGGTAATGACCTGTTTTGTGCGTGGGGTTCGCCTTGAATGTTCAATAATCTGATAGTCTTCCCCCTCCGAGTTATCGCAATTTAATTGACTTTCTTTTGGTCTGCACCAATAATGTAGCGGGACTTCATCAATCAACTCACCAATACGTGTTGTATTGGTAAACTGGGAAGCCAAGGCCTTTGGATGCAGCGGTTGCCCGTTTACAAGATAGCAGTACTTATTCTCTCGGAACCCATCAGAATATGCAAAGTAGCGGATGATTCCTGCCTCAGAAAACACAATGGCGCATACCTGTTCCGATAACCTTGTGTAGTGGATTCCAGTACTTGTCAAAGAGGTACCGTATTGTGTGGCAAGCGTGGAAATTGCCGGCAACCCAACCTGTGTCAGGGCGGATGCGTCAGTCATAAAGATAGGTGTGGGCATCAACAGTTCAACGGCGAATCGGTTTGCTCGTTGTTCACTCAAAAGATATGCCTGTTTCTGTGCCTGAGCTTGCGCTGTACCCTGTTCCTGCTCTGCCAGCATAGTATTAAACTGTTCATCAAGCGAACAGGGGCGTAATGTGTTGTGCTCTAACAGGTAATGCCCAATTTCGTGTGCAATAGTAAATTTTCGGCGCGTCTCTGAACGTATGCTTGCATTGATGAGGATCCCCCAGGCATTACCGACCTGCATGAGACAGCCATCATAAGTGCCGGGCAACTCTTTTTCCCAGAGAGCGATACCGAGTTCCGATGCAATTCCGATGCAATCTGGCGTGGATCAATTGGAAAATCTTGTATACGCAAGTCGCGAAGGATGCCCCAGGCTACGGCTGCAGGGATCCCCTTCGCCTTGCGCAAACGTTTATTCGGAATCATCGGAATCTTTCTTTTCTGATTCCGCTTGGGATTTGAGAAACTTGTAGAATTCATAGAGTGTCTCTTTATCCCTCTCTTTAAAATTCATCATTCCTCTGAACATGACATTGAGCCTCGGGTCCGCCATCAAATCTTCGTAACCCCTTTCTTTTTTACCCAGTAGGTAATCCGTAGTTACCTTCAAGGCATCTGACAGGCTAGAAAGCGTATTAAAAGAAGGTTTTCTGGTGCCCGACTCAAATTGGGAAATAGCTGCGGGTGTTAGGTTCGCAGCTTGTGCCAATTCAGTTTGCGTCATCTTAAGTTCACGTCGACGCTGCTTTATGCGTGAAATAACTTCATCACTCATGAGTAATTCCTTTCATCAAATAGATAATTAAAAAAACAGATTTTAGAAACTCTGATACAACAGTCACTTGGCATTTCAACATGGTCTGTTTCTTGTAAGAGGATTGATATTTCGTTCCCTCTCCATCTAAAATGGCAGAAATTGAATGCCAAGTTTCTTCAAATAGTAGAATTGCCTGACCCTTACAAGAAACACAAAACAATAAAAATCGTGAAATGTAGTTTAACACATAAATTAATTAAATGCAAACTTTTTTTCATTTATTTTGATGGAAAAAGAAAAATTTTTTGTGTTTTAAGAATATTAACGTAGAATTTTGTATATTAAATACAACTAATTGTTAAATTGAACGTGAGTTTGGTATAACAATTTAGGTAATTATAGAGATTAGGTCTGTTTAATTTATACCATTTCTTTTTGAAAAAGCATCTTTTTTGTAGCATAAACTTCCAGTTTGTGCCGTCTATACCATAATTGCATCAATTTTTTGGTTTCCACTTACTTTATAGGCGTTTCTGCGAAACCGTAAAGTTCCATTTCTGAGATTTTTGCAGTTGCTTTCAAAGGACCTAAGACTTTGTAGACCATCTGTCCACGCCGAACTGTACCATCTGGTGCCACGCGGTTTTCCCTCTCAATCTTTAGGTTTTTTCGTTTCTGCGCTGCATCATCTGATGTCTTATGTACAACTAATTTAATAGCATCGGTAGTAGCAGGCGACTTAAACCGTATATCAATTATTTTATCTTTGTTGCTGCGTTGGTCATGGATTTCCTCCCAGTTTCCATCCTTATTACGTGCCAACAGTTTAAATTCTTCCAAGTTCGTTGAATGGATGACAACCCGAAATATTTTCTTCTCCTCAGGAAGAAGAACAACAGCTTCCGAAGGAGGATGTGTATCCAAGTTATAAATTCTTGACATGTTAGCAAACTGTGTTTGCCCTATAGTCTTGTAACTACCATCAATGATGAGTGGGTCACTTGACCTTGAACCGTATATAAGAGAATAGTTTTCGCTCCATTGCTGCCCGACAGCACAAGCCAAAATGAATATCAACACAAGTATCGGTATAAAAAGTTCATAGCGAGCCCGTGGGTTCTGTTTTGTATCAATCATTGTTTCCTCCGTAACATTTCTTTTTGCTTTTCAATTTGTTGTAGAATGTCTGCCTTTTCTAATTTGCGGACATCAAACTTTAAATTTTTAAAAAATGGAACAAGGTCTTCTCCAGCAGCTTGACTGAAATAGTAGACAACAAAACTTGTTGACATGTTTCCATAAAGCTTTTTATAAAGTAGATCTTCGTCCATTAATTCGAAAACACGTAAGTAAAAATCCTTTCCATAAAGTTTTCTAAGTTCAGACACAATTGAATATGCATATCTATATCGCCATTGCGTGATATTTCGTCCAGCTCGATGATCTCCGTGTCCACCCCAGCCTTCTAACAGGTTGACTCCATTTTGGTTGACTCTTAGGTTTTGGTCAAGATCGTCAAATTTTGGGTGCGCGTCGTCATTTGCATATTCAGCCTGCATCAGGACTGCAATGCCTTCCGAGAACCATGTAGGAAAAAAATAGATGTTTGTAAATGCGTGTGTCAATTCATGCACACGTGTTCCATGGGATTGATACATGGCTAATGGAAAATCCATCTCAATGTCAGTAATATTCTTCCTTATTTCTCCATTCTGAATGCTATAGCTGGAAGATGAACCTGTTGTAGCAATACTTCTACCGCCTCTATAGAGGTTATGCAATTTTATATGAATTTTTTGCTTCGGTTTAAATCCGAAAATGTCATACATGGCACTATAAAGACTTTCCATATATGTGAGGGAACTTCTTGCGAATGCGTTGCGTTCCTCAATTTCGTCAAAGTCCTGGTGTTTTTGCAAGTCCTCAACGAAAGTGAATGAGTAGTGATCGCTTTCGCCGTGAGGTGTGCCTTTAGAGGGTTTTGGATTTACGGTGATGGTTGCATCAGTTACCGGTAATAGGAGTTGATCCGTATCGCGCCTATCCTTTAGACGTTGGTCTCTACGCTGCTGTGCTTCTTGCAGTGCAGCACATCCGTTAAAAAGCAAACCAATTGCTAAGAAAACAAAAATGCAAGTGACTATAATGTAATTAGCAGTATAAGAATTATTTTTTAATTTCATTTTTTTTATAGGAATACTGTTTATTTTTTATAGGAATACTGTTTATATCGTAGGTCGGGTAGAGCGCAGCGAAACCCGACAGGAACAAAATTTCCCCCTTGTTGGAGGGGTTTCTAACCCCGATAGCAGAGCGGAACGGCATAAAATCGGGGTTAGAAACCCCTCCAACAAGAGGTTCATTTCTTAAATTGACGCTTATGGGTTTCGCTGCGCTCTACCCGAGGAATGCTATATAGCATTCATACCGTTGATTTCTTGATTTGGACCTACAGATGGTTATATTGAAATGTGAAAAAATAGCAGAAAACCGAAAACAAAATAAACCTGATAGAAATCGGAGTCCCCTCCTTTATTTATTAGAAATCTGCGACCAAGTGTATTATGGCAGCGGCACTGCCTTTGTTTTATCTCCAATCTTTCGCATCGTAATATCTTGTGCTTCTGTTGGTTCCGGTAGTCCAGTTTCAGCCAACCGTTTGGTCAAGAAAGTGTCCATGTCGTCCTTCAATTGTTGGACAATATCATCCGCTTCTTCAGCGAGATTGTATATTTCATCAGGGTCTTCTTCCAGATCATAAAGTTCAATATCTGGCGTGTTGTAGACAGCAGGTGTGCCACCGGTTTCTACAATCAGTTTCCATTTTCTTGTTTGCCATCCCCGTTTTTTCATCCAACCACATTCCGTGAGGTATATTGCATCACAAGATCCGCTGTCCTCTCCATTTTCAATTATGGCGCGTAGACTTGTTCCTTCCATATCTTCACGTTCAGAGAACTCCGTTTGTGCAGCATAATCCAAAATGGTAGGAGCAATGTCTTTCAAGGTTACAATTCCTTCAAGACGTTGACCTATCGGTACGACTTCAGGACAGTGGAGTATCAAAGGAATATGGCAATTTGTCTGATACAATCCATGGTGGTCATACCAGAGTTGATGCTCGTCAAGTTCTTCTCCGTGGTCAGCAGTGATAACCAATAACGTATCTTCCATGAGACCACAGTCCGACAAATATTGAAATAGCTGCGCCAGCGATGCGTCCATATATGCAATAGATGCGTCATATTGTGCGTTGACATAATTGCGGTCTGTCCAGAGCTGTTTTTTCTCAATATTGTCTGGGTCGTCAGGGTCAGGTTTGCACATCCATTGCCGAAAGTAATCTGTAAAAGGTTCACACGCGTAGACAGCATCCATACTACGATTGTTAGGATCGCATTCATTGCCACTATAAAACATGCGTTCAAACGGTGTCGGCGGAAGATAAGGCGTGTGTGGATCCCAGTAATGTAGAAATGCAAACCACGGCTTATCTTGCGATTGTGCAAGTTCCAACAATTCAATAGCAGTTTTATTCACTGCCTCAGCTTTGCGTGCATTCTGATACCGTGTTTCCCATTTATATCCACGGTACTGATTCTCTGGAAATCCACGTTGAAACCAACGTCCCAAATTGTCTGCTGCAACTGTGAAGTATCCTGCTTCATTTAGGAGTTCTGGTAACGTTTTTATGCTCTCAGATAGATTGAGTTGTCCCCCTTGCGTTATGATTTGGTGCGTTAGTACATCTTTTCCCGTGAACATCGTCGTATGTGCGGGATGTGTAGGAATATGCGGACTGATGCAGCTTTCAAACAAAGTCGCATTTGCTGCGAGCGCGTCAATGTGCGGCGTTGTTAAATTGGAATGTCCGTAACAACTCATGCTTGACGCACGGAGTGTATCTAAAGAGAAGAGAATGATATTACGCAAGGTTTCCTCCATCGTTAATCTGCGGCGGCATCAACAACCGCAATTTGTGCGCTGCGAATCGCTTCTGACAGATAGGTGATCCCCTCTGGAATGTCGTCAACATGGCAGTATGCGTAGGCTAACCGTATCGCTTTCACCGGATTTCCAGCATAGTGGAACGCACCGCCATTGCTAAAACCGACTCCTTTTGCTGCTGCCAATGCTTTTAGTTTATTCATATCGGTTGTTTCAGGAAGGTCTATCCATAGGAAAAGTCCGCCGCGAGGTTTTGTCCACGTACATAGGGCACTGACGTGTTTTTCAAGCGTATCCGTAACTGCCTTGCATTTTGCACCAACTGCAGCATTTGTTGTTTCAAGATGTGATTCAAGATGCTCCATAAAGAATTCCGCTACAATCGCACTAGCGAGGGCACTCGTACCCCCGTCCCATCTATTATTATGTATCATGCCGTAATAGGGTTGTTTGGCAACGAAGTAACCTTGTCGGACACCTGCACCGAGTATTTTTGAGAAAGTGGCAATGAAGATCACCCGATTTGTTGTGTCTAACTTAAACAACGATGCAGGGGTTGGGTCGGGTACGAAGTCAATATCTCCATAACAATCGTCTTCAACAATAAGTGTGTCGTATTCTTCAGCAAGTGCTAACATTCGGTGTCTACGTTCAAGCGATAGGATTGCACCTGTGGGATTTTGGTGGTTGGATGTAGTGTAAATAAGTGAAGGGATGACATTTTTCCGCTGGAGCTCTTTCAACTGTGCCTCCAATGCATCCATATTCATGCCATCTACATAATCCATCGGTATCCCGATGATATTTGCGTTGAGATGCCGCATTATCCCGAGTGTGCCGCTGTAAGTATATTCCTCTGTTAAGACCGTATCCCCCGGTTTGATGAAAGTACCTAACACAAGGTCAAGGGCTTGCATTGATCCTGATGTGATAGAGGTATTATCTACTGGAAGCGGGACACCTTCTCTGCGTTCAAATCGCATTGAAGCGAGTTCACGCAGACCTCTGTAACCAGCTTCTCCAGGGTAATTGACAAGTTGTCCACCTAATTTTTTGAGTGCTTTTTCGCTTGCTTCTATCAATGCGTCTGTTGGAAATGTGTACGGGTCAGGTCTACCACCTGTGAATGCAAAATCCTTCATGTGTGCCTCCTATCAATTTGGCAATTTCTGTGTTATATCTATTATAGCATCTGTGGTGTTAAAAATGCAAATTGTATTGGTTGGTTTGAACGAAAAGACACTTGACACGAATTCTGCTTAATGTTATACCATTTCTAAAAATAAGATGCCATTTGTCAAAATGTTCTGGTAGGAGCGACCTCCTGGTCTCGACCAGGAGGTCGCTCCTACCGAAGAGAGGAACCCCAACCAGCAATAAAAGTGGAATTCCTTAATGGGACAATATTAATTTGAATTGGTATTATTTTAGTCCTAATATTTTCCAAACCTTACTTGAATGAAAAGTTAAAGCGAACAATGCACAAGGAACATGAGACAAAAAGGATAATTAATTAAATGAGTATCAGCATCGGAATGGTGGGATTGGGGATGTTCGGACCCTCTTTCATTCAATCTTACAAAGCACATCCGGACGTACATCGACTCGCACTCTGCGACTTACGTGAAGAACGCTTGTCAAAATGGGCAAAGCAGTTTAAGATTTCCGAGACATACACCAGCCTTGATGACATCTGCAAATCCGATTTGGACGCACTTGTTATTATCACGCAACATTGGATGCACGCACCGCAAGCAATACAGGCAATGGAGTCAGGTAAGCATGTCTATACTGCCGTACCAGCAGCCATGTCGTTAGACGAATGTGAACAGCTAGTCAGGACAGTGGAACGGACTGGAATGATCTATATGAACGGTGAAACAAGTTATTTTCGCCCGGAGGCAGTGTTTTGCCGACAAAAAGCAGCTGAAGGCGCATTCGGGGAATTTGTTCATTGCCGCGCAGAGTATTTCCACGATATGGAGCATGGACTATACAATGTACTGAAAAACCGATGGGGCGAAAAGTGGGGGCGGGATAAATCCGGTATGATCCCAATGTACTATCCAACCCACTCAACATGTTTTCCTATCTCCGTCATGAATGCTTATGCAACTTCTGTTTCAGCACAAGGATATATCTATCCGAATGACGACTGGTTTCGGCTGGACACAATCCACAAAAACCCATATTCTAATGAAGTTGGACTATTCACAATGAGCAACGGAGCAACAATGCAAATCTGTGAGTTTCGCAGAATTGGTCATCCCGGGTGTGAACGTGCCAGCGGCATATATGGAACAGAAGGCAGTTATGAACAGAGCCTCGCGGGAAAGGTATGGGCAACGAAACACGGAAGAGAAGCAATCCAACCTACCCAAATGCACGAATACCTACCAGAAGAACTTGTAGACAATTTAGGTGGACACGGTGGGTCTCATGCATACCTCGTTCATGAGTTTGTGGATGCTGTCAATCAGAAGCGGTTGCCGCGTATCAATGTATGGGAAGCAGTTCGCTACTGTGCCCCTGGACTCGTGGCACATGAATCGGCACTTAAGGATGGGGAGTTGCTCCAAATCCCCGATTGGGGAGATGCCCCAAATGACTAAATTAACTTAATTCTCACAGATTTCACGAGTGGATTCCAGAATCTCGGAATACACGGAGTACACGGAAAAGACACCACCATTAATCACATACCTCAGAAAACCCACATCCTAAGCAATAAACCTTTTCCTGCTCTCTTCTCCGCGCCTTCCGCGCACTCCGTGCCTTCCGCGATTCCGCGCACACACCCCCCAAACCTATTGTCTATCTATTAGAAATCCCTTGTCCTCAACCCCACAACCCCTCCCATCTGTCCCCCATCACCAGTTATAATTATAACACTTGTAGCATAATCTGCCAGATTGTGCAATTTATATCGTAGGTCGGGTAGAGCGCAGCGAAACCCGACAGGAACGAAACGTGTTGGTGCTTCTTTGTAGCACAACCTGTTAGGTTGTGCAGTATTTCGTACCATAATCAAGACTTTTTGATGCACTTTGATGCCAACTTTAGGAATAGAACCTGTTGAG
>JAAXHO010000044.1 GCA_012270795.1 Candidatus Poribacteria bacterium | reverse complement strand
ATCTGTAGACACAATAAAACTAATAGGAATATTATTGCCCTATTCATCGTTTTTCTCCCTCGGTTGTCTTACAATCTTATCAATCTTGTTATATTTTTGCATATCCTTAATCCTACTGCTTGAAAGGTCCGGGTCATACTTAGACAAATACTTCAACGTTTCCAATGCTTTAGTATCTTCACGGGTCCAGTAAAAGTATGCCTGAGCCAATTCAAACACTATACCTTTTTTTAGAAAAGCAGGGTGGTCTTTTGACACATCGGGTGCGTATTGATATGCTTTTTTCAGTATCGGTATCGCTTCTGCGGAAAATGTTATATCCCCTAACCTACTAAGCACGTAAGCATCGTTTGGACGCATTTTCAATAAACGCCGCCAGCCTTCCCTTTGTGTGTCAAAATCCTGTTGGACGTATGTCCAAACGAGTAACGTGTGGTAATCGTCTGGGTTTTCATCAAGGGCTTGCTGCGCATACTGCTTTTTATGCTCCGTATTTATGTTATGTGCTGCCAAATACTTTGCAGCATTCAGCGGATTCATACCTTCGGTCATTATCTCTGCCCTGAAGTCTGCTAATTTCGCGTCGACTTCTCGGCTCATGTCCCACCTGCGTTTTTCTGATGTGACATCTTCTTTTCTTTGCCTGAGTTTATAGAAATCTTCTCTTTCGCGTTGTTCATATTGCCCCCATTTCTCCGCATGGTTGGGGGCGATGGGCAAGCTCTTATTGTTTGCACCTGGGGGCCACGCCTCATCCTCCAACTTATATTCAAATTCAGGTATCCATAAAATAAGGTCACCAGCATAGTCAGTGTAAAAGTCCGGCGGCGGTGTTTTTCCTGTTGCCGTTAGGTTTTTGTATGGGTTTTCGGGTGGATATAAGGTGGTCGGCACCGTTTCCAACTGTGCTTTTTCTGACAACGTTATCTCAAGCGGTGTATCGGTTGGCACCTCAACCTGTTCTGGTGGTTTCTGTTTATCCCCATCGCAGCCTGCAAATAGGATTACTGCTACCATTAGTAATGTTGTAAGGGTTTGTATACGAAGTTTCATTGTGTTTCTCCTTTTAACTCAATTTGCTACGTCCTACTTGTAAGCGGATTATTGCTCTCATCCACCTCTCCTGGTACTGTTATGGTGTTTTTCACCGTACCGTTGGGATTATCTATCTTGCGGAAATATAAGTCTTTGGAATTGGCTGTATCCGTTTCCCCATCATAATTCATGCACACACCTTCCCATTCAGATACCGAGCTAAGCGTAAACGTAAAAGTCACCGAACCAAATGCAACGTCTTTATTTGACAATGTCGTGCCTTTGAGGGTCGCAACAAATGACACATTCTTTTGATATTCAGGTCGCCATTCTGCCCATTTTGTCGGGTTTTTCGGTTTAAGGGACAGCTCAAACGTTGATGTATTATCATCTCCGTTTGCCTGCACATCAGTAGGAACATAACTCCAAAACAAATTGGCAAAAAATAGGACAATAAATAGGAAAAGACACTTCGTGTTTTGCATCAGTTTTACTCCAATCCCAAGCGTTTGCGTCTGTCAGTCTGAATAGTATTTGTATTTTTCTTAAATTCATCACGATATGCGTCTGTACCTTCAAGAAGTTTGATAAGTGTTGTTATGCTGATATAGTCTATCTGGGTTATCCGGGGGTTGCGAAGAAAGTTTTGTGCGCGCACCCAGAGCAACCACCGAACAGGATTACTGCTACCATTAGTAATGTTGTAAAGTTTTCAATACAAAGTTTCATTGTCTTCTCCTTAACTCAATCTGCTACATCCCACCATGAACAATTGATAAATCCTTGTGTTAATCAGATGACGCGTTTCTCTTGATGCACTTTCACGTACGCACCATATTTAGTGAATTGCAAAAAAGTCAACATATTTTCTATGAATCCACGTTGAATACACCAAATCAACCCTACAATGATCTATGATATATGGTTTAAATGATGTGTCAATTATTCTGTTTCTGACACATCATTTTTATTATAGTGAAATATGCAAATACACTATCTACACCCGGTTTGCCAAGAACATCTCTGAAATTGCAAGAGCAAAAACTGCTAACAGCAGATAAGTAGAGAGACTCTGGTTCCTCTCAACATCTTCTTCATATTGTCGGACAACTTCAGGGGTAAGTTCAGTCGGTATTCGGTCTGTTTCAGTAGTGCCAACAAGCATACTGGTCAATTCTTCTGGATTGCGAGGCGTTAAGTCAGACTCTGCGGTATCCACATTAATAGCAAAATAGAACGGTTCCTCACCAGACCGATGTACCGAATAGATACCTGGATTTTCTGTGTTCTCATAAAAAAGCCCTCCCTGCTCATTTAATGCGAACCGTTCCTCTTTGCGATCAGGATTGAAAACTGCGACCTCTTTACCAGCACTTTCTTGAGAACCACTGTATTCTATAGCATCACCAACATAATAATCCGGTGCTTTTCCTACCTGTTTTAGTGCAAGATATTTTACAGTTTCATGAAGAAACGGCAGATAGACACCATGTATAGGCAAATCATTCCATTCCCGATCTATCGTTGATGTGAAGCAAAGCACGCGTCCGTTCCCATAGATTTTCTCAAGTAATGTCGGGTTGCCATCATCAAAAGCAGCTAAGACTGTTGCTTCTGAAGTAGGAACAGTCTGATAATAACGATAGAACCTCCCTTTAGCAAAATCTCCGTGGTTCGGATTGCTAAACGGCGTGAAAATCGGATGACGAAAATCAACACTAGCTATAACTTGGAAATCATCTTTACCAATGGGATCACCAGCTGCTTGCATAATGGTACATGGCAACAAAGAATTTTCTGCCCCCCCCAATCGCTGTTGATACACACCTGTATCTACCTGATCTCCGAGTGTGATGATGAGTCCCCCTCCACCATTCACATAGGTTTTCAGTCTTTCTGATTCACTTGCAGAGATTGTGCTTACATTTGCAAGAATTAGTACATCATACTGTAGTAGTCTATCAGCAGAAGGAATTGTATTTGATTCGGTATAATCAATCGGAGCTCCTTCATTACCAACAGTTCTGAGGGCTCTCGTTAGAAAGAATGTTTCATCTTCAATGTCAGCCCCTTTCTGCTCTCCATTCACACAGTGGACTTTGATAGATTTCATGCTTTGCACTGTAAAATAACGTTTGTTGTCAATATCCAGTGCATCACTATCAATTTCAACCCAACCTGTATGTGAAGACTCGTTTTGCAAATCTATTTTGACTTTAAACACTGCATCAGAACTGTCTTCAGGTTCAATATCCAATTGGGTTGTGTCTACTTTTTTATCATCTATGAATAAACTAACAGCAAGGTTTTCAACACGTTCACCGCTATAGTTATGCACACGGGCAACCAATTCTGTATCTTTTTGATCGATCAGAACAACAGGGGGAACGTTGATATCAGTGACTGCGTGATTGTTAGGTTGTTCTTCACCTATATTCACAAATTCAATGTCTACATCTGGACTCAGTCTGTCAGTTTCAAGGAAGTTTTCCCAACCACTTTTCTGTAAGTCGCCGATAAGGAATATCTGTTTTTGACCGACTGAGACAGTTTTTAGTATATCATCAGCAGTTTGGATTGCATCAAGGTAATCTGTAGTAAAGTTGGTAGGTTCTGCGTTTTCAATTACAGTTCTGATGTGGCTATGTTCTGAGTCTATTGGAAAAACTTGCCGTGCTTTATCTGCCGACAAAATAAGTGCTACAGCGTCTGCAGCTTCCATACCGCCAAGTCGGTCAGTAGCCTCATTCTTGGCACGAACAAAAACATCTTCATATTGCACACTATAGGATGTATCCAGGATAATCACTGCATTACGGACACCCCCTAATTCAGGTGCAGTTGCTGGATCCTCAGCGAAAAATGGACGGGCAAATGCAAAACCGAGTAGGATTAACATCAGAATTCGCATCAATAAAAGCAACCAACGCTTTAATCTATGACGCTGCACATTGGTCTGGTGCGACATCTGAATAAAACGTACTGTACTGAAAACAAGTCTGCGCGCACGTTCTCGGTTTAATAGGTGAATAATGAGTGGTATAGATGCACCTACGGCACCCGCAATCGCAAAAGCTCCTGCTAATAAACCCATCGTGTTAATCTCCTTTGTATATTCTAATTATTGTGTTTTCAAACTATGGTGAATTATTGAAATAATTATACACATCTTCTGTAGGAGCGACCTTTGGTCGCGACCGTGCGGGCTCTTCTGTAGGAACGGACCCCGGTCTCGACCAAAGGTCGCTCCTACAACTCAAAATGTAGAATTAATTGTATAATCTACCATAAATGCTAAATAAATCCTTGGCGTTTAGCAAGATATGATGAAAGTGCCCTATCAATCGGGGTTGATGTGTTAATCAAATTGTAGTCTATATCCGATTGGTTCAGGTTGGTACGATAATGATGAATAAAATCGTTAAAATTGCTAAGATAACTGTCGCGGATCACTTGCGGTGTAGTTATGATTTCTTGATCAGTTTCTGAATCCACAAAACGTATCAGTCTTTCAAACTCAAAGTCTACCTCTTGTTGAGAAAGCAGATGAAAAACAATCACTTCGTGTCCATCGTAACGGAGGTGTTCAAGTCCTTCAATCACCTCGTCTGGGTCTTCATCAAATAGGTCAGAAATCAGTATGACCAATCCGCGTTTCGTCAGACGTTCAGCGATCTGATGCAGTGGCTCACCAATTTTCGTTTCCTTTGCTGTTTGTAGTCTTTCCAGTGTCAGTAATATAGTATGCATGTGAGATGCACTACTGCGTGCTGGCAGATACTGATGTACTTTTTCATCAAAATAGGCAAACCCAACTGCATCCTGTTGCCTTGCCATGAAATAGGAAAGCGATGCTATTAGAAAACTGGCATAACGAAGTTTGGAAAGTGGGCCAACAACACTTTCTGTTTCTGTTTGTGTTGCAGCTTCTATCTCCTCTAAATCTTCGGGGGAAGGATGCGACATAGATTCACTGGTATCCAACAGAATATAGCAATTCAAATTCGTCTCTTCCTCAAACTGTTTGATGTAATAACGATCAGTCCTACCGTAAACTTTCCAATCAATGTGTTTCGTATCATCACCTGGCATATACTGCCTGTATTGCGAGAACTCAACACTAAAGCCGTGGTACGGACTTTTGTGTAACCCTGAGATAAACCCTTCTACAACAAATTTAGCAATAAGTTCAAGATTACCAATTTGAGCGAGAATTGTTGGGTTTAAGAACCTGCGCCCTTCTATACTCTGTTGCATGTCTTTGGTTTCCTATTGTTTTCGCAGAACAAGCATTGTCAAATCATCAAACTGATCCGCATCACCTTGAAAATCAATTACGGATTGATGAATATTGTTGCATATATAGGCTGCATCATTCTTGCAACTATCTATTGCCACCTGTTCAAGTCGTTCTTCATCATAAAATTCATCGTCAAGGTTCACAGTTTCTGTAACACCATCTGTATAGAAAATGATAACATCACCACTCTCCATTTTAATCTGTTCTGCTTCATATTTCGCGATGAGGGGAACCATATCATTTGGAAACATTCCAAGTGGCAGTCCACCCACTTCCTCTCCAAGCCACACAATATCACCACTGCTTTTAACTATCAGTGGAGGGTTGTGACCACCGTTCAACGTCGTGATTGTATCCGTATCAGGATTTAAATGACAATAGAAGAATGTAGCATATTTTTCTTCCGTTCCGCTGACATAGAGCAGTGAATTTAATATCATGGCCATATCAAGCAATTCACTCTTCATGTCAATAGGTTTGTTTTCAGCACGAACTCTTGATAGTTCAGAAAGCAGCCCCGCACGGAGTGTTGCCATCAAGAGTGCTGCCTGCATGCCCTTCCCAGAAACATCAGCAATAGCAAGTCCCCAACCACCAGTCGCAAGTTCTATGCAATCAAAATAATCACCCCCGACCGGACCGCGAGGTTCGTAATATCCTGCCACCTCATACCCAGGTATTTCTGGGAGTTTCTCTGGTATTAGATTTGCTTGGATTTTCCGCGCTTCCTCCATCTCTGCTTGCAATTGACGTGCCTCAAGTGCTTCCTGATGCAGATGCGCGTTTTCAATTGCAACACCAGCTTGCTTTGCAAAAGAGTCCAGCAAGGTTTCATCTTCAAATGTGAAGTCGGCAATACTACCGCCGCGTTCCTCTTTGTCACCAACTACGAGAACTCCTAATATATCACCATCACGCCCCTGTATAGGCCCTGCCATCAGATTTCTTCCACCAAAAAGATCATCTGCTTTAGAAGAACATTGGTGCGTTCTTCCCTCTTTGACAACATTTGCTAACATCTCTACTGATGTTGCTGATTGTAACTCAGAAGTGTCATTCTCACTACCATTTAATGGGACTAATAGGTTACTTTTATTTTCGTTTTCTTCATCTTCGGAGTCCATAATATCAGGCGGGAAAACATAACGTAGTTCAAGATTTTGCTCCTCTGGTTGCATAAACATCAAGGCACCAACGTTAGCGTCTAACAGTGCCACAGCTTGATGAACGACCTGTTCCGCAGCATCTTCAGGCTGCAAAAGTTGACATATCTGTGGAGCACTTTCTGCCAACATAAAAAGCCGAAACTTCTCACTTTGAATACGTTCCTCATTACGTGAATAGGCAATCGCAATTGAGATTTGATGGGCAAGTATGGTTAGAAGTTCCTGCTCCCATTCTTCTAACTTGGAACGACCTAAAAACTTACCTAAACTCAGAATGCCAAGAAACTCCTCCTGGATTTTTAAAGGCACCCAAAGGTGATGAATTGAGTTACAATTTAAACTTTCCGAGTTTCTATCAATAAATGCTTGGAGATCATCAGGTGGGTTGTCTAAATCAACAAAGGAACATTCTAACAGACTTGTAATTTCGTCAGGTTCAATTTCTATCGGAGGGACATCTACCTCTGGCGTTGAAGCAGTTATGTTCAAAAAATCGTCTGTTGATTGGTAACAAAGAATCGCACCTCCCGTTACTTGGAGTGTACCGAGTGTGATGCGGAGATATGTCTTACTAGATATATTAAAATTGCTACGACCAGAGATGAGTGTCTGTCCTAAATGCTCCAGTTCCGATAAACTAAATATTAACCTTTGTATCGTCTCTTCTGCTGTACTTAGCTGCATGGCGGATTGTTCCTTATCGGTTTTCTCAAACTATGTTAGGGGTCCAATCCTATTGACCCGTTAGAATCAAAGAACAGGGGTTGAGGAGTTTAGTGTTATTTGATCCGTCTGTTGCGTTTAGAGACAATTAGAAATTGGCGATTGCAGTTTTTTCGTCAGGGAAAATACCTGCGTACTTTGCTATTGCCATCATTCTAAAGGTCCGCTCTTGGGTAGCAGACAAACCGCAAAAGTTCAATGTGCCATCATGCTGCTCAAGCACCTCAATAATTTCTATAAGAATGGATATACCAATGCTGTTAATCAATGCTGTTTTATCCAAGTTGATTACAAGCTGTGTATATCCCTTTTCAATTAGTTCTTGTGCTTCCTTTGAGAGCCTCTCTCCAAGCGCGTCGTTCAAATAGCCTGCTGTCTCTAATATAGCGCACTGTTTTTCAGCACGAATCTGAATATCAAATTTGTTTGCCAAACTTTTGCCTCCTTCAATATGAGAGTAACTTATGCAGAAAATTGCACGGTGTCCAATTAACCTTTTCAATTCTTATCGTAAAGTTTTCCCTACTCATCCTTTTCCTCAGTACCATCCTTACATTTTACCATTGAAATAGTAGTGCCGTTCTTGTTACTCATAATTTGCACCTTATCCATGAGGGCATGAACAATTTCTAACCCCCAACCGCGTTTCCGCATTTCTGGATGTAAATCCGGCTTACTGTTACTTTTTTTAGAATGATTATCAGGTGAAAAACCGATCCCTTGATCCGTAATCTTGATTTCTAACTCATCTGTTCTCATTATAAACTCGGTTAATACCTTCTGATCCGGGCTCTTGCTATGCTCAAACGCATTAATACAAGATTCTATAGTTGCTAATTGGATCTCTTCTACTTGTTGTTCATTAAAACTCATAGATTCAGCGATGACAGAAGCTAACTGTGCTGCTGCAAGCTCCATATCTCGACGCATGGGTATAGTCAGGAGCACTAAGTCATTGGAAATTGTATTTGTCACCTTCATTGCCTCCTTGTTCCGAATTATTAAAACGTCTCCTCTCTTCCAATACGTCTCCTCTCATGGTGTAATAAATAAAGAACAAAATTTACACAAATGATTTCATTAATAGGATACCAGAGTTTGTAAAATATTTCAAGTCTAATTCTAACCCAAGTTACCACCTATTTTTGAACACGCTTATAGGAGGGGTTTCTAACCCCGATTTAGCAACAAAAAACATCAAAATTTGTTGAGAATCGTTGTTTTATTAATAGTAATTCGTAACTATCTGCTTGATATCTTGTTGGCAGTAACTTGGATTAGCATAATAAGGATATAGATAATTATGACACAATACCAGGGTCTAAGTCAAGCTGCTTTTACAACGTATCTCATAAATCGTAGGAAGGGTTTCTAACCCCCATGGTAACTGCGTTAATCTGGAGGTCTCGGTTGCGAATCAAACCCATAAATACGCCGCATAGTTGGGGAAGCACGTTCAACGACTTCCGGTTTCAGATGATGCACAAAGTCAAACATAGGTTTGACAAACGATCGACAACAGAAACAGATCAGTGCAATACGTTGTCTATCGGTCTTGTTCGCTCCAGCCGAATGCCATACAGCACCATTAAAAAGGAATACCGACCCTTTCGGTGCAGAAAGTCGCATTTCGTCCGGATGATGTGTTGTCCCTGGAGGAGGTTTTATCTGCTTTAGGTGGATACCCGGCACATGCCGAGTACCACCATTTTCTGGCGTAAAGTCATCAAGCAACCATAGACTGTTGGCAACTAAAGGAATACTTGGAAGCGGTTCTGGCAAACCACCTAAAATATTATCAACATGGTATCCGCCATCAGGCGCACCCGGTTCTATGATGTTAGATGTCAAAGTGCTCAGGGTGTAATCCGAACCCAGTAAATGTTCAAAAAACGGCATCACCTTCGGATGAGCAACAAGTCGTTCATAAATCTCACCTTTATTTGCCAACCAACGCACATGTTGACCATAACCATCTGTATGCCGTAGTGCTTTTCCATCGCTTCTCTCTTTATAAGCCAACCGAAGAATATCTGTTCTATACATCTCAATTTCTTCTTCAGAAAGAACATCGGGTATGACAATACATCCCTGCTCATCCAATTGCTTTTTTTCTGCTTCAGTGATACCCATTTTCCTATCCACTTTTTTGTCAATACCTTATGCTGCAAAGGTTTTCAAACATTCCTCATACACGTTAAATCGTTCACCCTCAAATTCTTCAGCATCTACAAGTTTGAGCCATAATGCACTGTCCTTCTTATCTCCACTCAGTTTGCGACGACTGCCAAGATTCGATGGATCAGGCCCACTCCATACAACTTCACCACCCTGCAAATAAATAAAATTATCACGATATTTATCTATCATCTGTTTCTGGTTTTCAAGATAGACCAATCCTTGCTCACATGTCGTGCGTCTCCAATTGGAAACCCTTTCAGGACTATCAGTCTCTACAGAATCAAATTCTGCAAGAGGTGATGTAACTTCACTTTCCCAATCTATTTCGTCTAAATCAACAGTGCCGTACCCTCGCTGTGCAGCGATAAGGATGTGATTTCTATCGCGTTTGAAAGGAGGTGTAAGCCAATCAGATTTTGGATCATGTCCCATCAGATGCATACCGACGGTATCAGTAGAAATCGGATGATCCCCTGCAATCAACGCATTACATATCCTACCTTCACCACCCCATTCACGTCCCCACTGCCCCGTCAACGCATCTATAATATTCAGACACGGTTGTGTTATCATCGCAAGGTCAGGTAATACATAAGATAAACGGATTAAGTGATGGTAATAACTCCGCGTACGCCCCTCAGGAAGTATCATAGGAGGCAATCCGAATAGGTTTTTAGTGCAGAGCGTAATTCCCATAAATGCATGGTTTTTCATCTTCGCCACCGACACAACTGCATCCGCATCAGCAAAACACGCACTCAAGGTATAACGATCAAACATTGAGCCGCCACCCGGAACATCATATACTTTAAACGGTGGTAAATTAGAATCAACAAAATCCACTCCAAATTCCTTGAGATGATGCTCGTAGTTGAAACCAGGTGGCATGCGATTTCCGTGCGTATACGGGTTCGTATCAGTAGCAACAAGTTGAGCAGTCGTATGCTCTTTGAGTAACCGCAACACAGCACGGCATACGGCATCGTCAACAAGTTCACGACGGCGACCCTCAAAATAGACAATCCGCTCATGCGGTTTCATCATATTGAATTTAATGACTACCTTCTTAGCGTTCTCTATCGGCCGCCAAGATCGCGTAAGTGGATCCGTGATGCGCCGAAGTGTCCTGTAAATTTCCTCTTCCGTTGCCCGATAATCACAATGTGCAGCACGCACCTTGTACTTCTTTACTGACATTCATTGCTCCTAACTCATATTGTGCAATATGCAATTTTATATTGATTATACCACAATATGAGATTTGAAACAATAGGACAATTGAATGCTTCCAGAGGCATTCATTTGTCATGAAGAATCCTTGTTGAAAGAAAATTCAACAATAGAATCCCAATAGATTATACATGATTTCTATTGCTCTCAAAAACAGAAAACACAACACAAAAAACAATAAAAAAGCCATTTAGTTGTTTTTTTAATTTCGAAAATTCAAAAAACCTTCATAAACCCATACCACGACACTATCGAAAAGGCTTTGGAAAAAATCGCAAAAAACACAAAAAAAAACAACTAAAAAATTCCGAGATTGGGACAATAGGTCGCAAACAGAAGCATTTAATTGTTGATTAATCATACACACTAACATTATGATTCTTCTATAGGAAAGTAAAATCGGGGTTGGAAACTCCTACTACAAGAACGCATTTCAAAAATTGGATGCCTTTACCTACAAAGCAGAGGCATTCAATTGTCGATTAAGCGCAAATTCTAACATAAGTTTCTTAAGGTAGGAGCGACCTCCCGGTCGCGACCAAAGGTCGCTCCTACAGAAGATAGGGAAAATCGGGGTTGAAAACCCCTCCAACAATAGGGAAATTCGACAGACAATTGAATGACTCTGACCTACAAAACTTTCAACTTGATAAATTAAATTAATTGTCCTATAATTCACCTCAGTTACGCTTGCATGTATCATTCAATATAACAACAACCCTAATAGGAGATAAAGTCGTGCGTTCTCAAAATGCGGTAGATCAACAATTCAATGAAGCTGTCGAGTCACTTGTTGATAGGATTCAGGCAGACCCAAATATTCTTGCTGCCATGGTTGCAGGGAGTTTCTCTTATGCACAGGTTTGGGAAAAGTCTGATTTAGACGTTGAAATTATTGGAAAAGACGGCATCCGACCAACGAGTTCATTCTTCTCACTTGTAGAAAATGGCGTGAACATACATGCAAGTTTGACTCCGCGTAGTGCATTCAAGCAGTCAATAGAGCGAGCGCAACAAGGATCTTTCATGCATTCCTACTTTTCACACAGCACACTCCTATTCTCAAAAGATGATTCAATCAAGGAATGGTATGATAAGAACGCAAGTCGGGATAACATCGGTGATCGCGATAAGCAGCTGCAAGTGTTAAACGTGATTGCTGAGACACTACCAACGCTTATTTATGCCGAGAAACAGTCCTATGTCAATAACGATATACCAATATCCTTTTTGGCACTTCTGACCGTTGTAGAAGGATTAGCACGAATAGAAGTACTCTTAAACAACGAAATACCTGCCCGTGAAGTCATCCAACCCGCCCTCAAATACAATCCAAAATTCTTCAAACACGTTTATACCGATCTGATAAATAGTGAAAAGACTGAGACAGTGATTCAAGATGCAATTGATGCTATCAATGAATACATTGATGAACGTCAGTTTATTTTTCAACCGATACTGGATTACCTTACAGAACAGAAAGGAGCACGGACAAATTCAGAGATGAACGCATTTTTTCATTCTAAATTCCGTGATGCTTCGGTTGATACGATCTGTCAATGGTTGACATGGAAAGGTATCATCCAACAGGTTTCTGCACCTATGAAACTGACTGTCAAAAGCCAAATTGTCGTTGAAGAACCAGCTTATTTATATGATAAGTCTGAACCTGCATCGCAGCCACCGCGTCTAAAACATGAAATCCATTCAGATATCAAAAATGCTGTAGAAAGATTTGCAGACACAATTGTGGAAGAACGTTATGTCGTTGCGGCAATTCTAACAAGCAATTTGACACAGGATAACGTGTGGGAAAAAACGAATGTATATATGAGTCTTATCATGAGAGATGGAACAAAATTTCATCAAAAAGAGTGTCAACTCATTGAAGAAGGGATACCAATTCGTGTCCGTTTGTATACCCGAAGTGATTATAAGAAGCTGCTTGAAA
This sequence comes from Candidatus Poribacteria bacterium, assembly GCA_012270795.1. Classification (GTDB taxonomy): domain Bacteria; phylum Poribacteria; class WGA-4E; order WGA-4E; family WGA-3G; genus MSPOR6. The sequence continues at coordinate 9,175 of JAAXHO010000044.1, read as the reverse complement.
GAAACCTGCAGGGAAGTTTTTTCCACTATACACTCTCACAAGGTGAAATCTTATTTACAAAAGACCCAACGATTAAGGATCTCCATAAAGACCTTGATGTTATTGGGGATCGTGATAGACAATCTCAACTGTTCAACGCTGCCAGTAGTGTTACAACTGTCCTGGCGAAAGCTGAAAAATGGTTCTATGTTAAAAAGGATTATGATTATACGTTTTACTATCTAATGTATGCACTGAGAGAATTAGCGCGTATTGAAACGTTTAGACATGGGGAAGTCCCCAAACGAAAGGCGATCTATCAAGCACTCAAGCATAATCCGAAGTTCTTTAATGCTATCTTTACAGATATTCTGAATATTCCCAAAGATGAGAAAGGACTTGGGGAGGTTTTAGAACTCATTGACTCATACTTAGAAGAAAATGTAACGGTGTTTTTTAAACCATTGCTTGATTTTTTGGAGGATTCTGGTGGGGAGTGCTCTCTTTCGGATATATATGATCATTTTGGGCATCGTCAATTATGGATCGTGATGGCATGTGAATGGCTTGCACAGAAGGAAATCCTTGAGCAATTTGCATCACCTATCCGTTTAACAAAGGACAGTAAAGTTTCTGTAGAGGAACCCTCCTATTTTTATGATGTTGACAACCCATTTTTGTAGGGAAAATTTCTAAATCTGTGTAAAATCAAGGAGCATAAAATGACTGAGATAGGCGTTCATGAAGCAAAAACCCATTTATCAAACCTTCTGAAACGGGTTGAAAATGGTGAAAGTTTTTCAATTACAAATAAAGGAAAAGTGATCGCAGTCATGGTGCCACCCACTGATATTGCGAAAAAAGATGCAGATGAAGCATATTCAAGATTAATTGAATTGATAGCCGAACATCCTGTTGGCACGGTTCAAGAGATAATGGAATGGAAGAATGAAGGTCGCAGATGATTGTAGTTGATTGTTCAATTCTCATCTCTGGTTTGTTACCAGATGAAACAGAAACTGAAGGAAAATTTCTTTTAGGTAACCTTAGGGACGGTGTAACTGGAGCTGTTGTCCCTTCGTTATTTTATCAGGAAATAAGCAATGTGTTACTAATGGCATATCGGCGCAACCGTATTAGTCGAGAAGCAATGCTGCAATATCTTAATGTTGTCACTATATTACCCATTACAATTGATATTGAGGCGGCGACACAGGGAAATACGATGAAAACGGTTTGTGAATTGGCAGATAAGTACGGATTGACAACTTATGATGCAAGTTACCTTGAACTTGCTATACGCCGAGATTTTCCTTTAGCAACCTTAGACACAGATTTGCATAATGTTGCAGCTGAATTAGGTATCGCTTATCAAATTCCAATCAATTAGAATGTGTTCATGATATTCAAAGACGAATTTGTTCGTAGAATAATTAAAGATATCAAGGAGGAAACACATGAGACAAACAGTCTCAGTTAAAGGAGCACGAGAAAATAACCTACAAAATATAGAATTAGAAATACCCCGCGATCAACTCGTCGTCGTTACAGGCATTAGCGGATCAGGAAAATCCTCGTTAGCATTTGACACCGTTTATGCTGAGGGACAGCGGCGTTTCCTTGAATCCATGTCAACTTATGCAAAAAGATTTATCACACAGCTGAAAAAACCGGACGTAGATTTTATTGATGGGTTGTCCCCAGTTGTATCAATTGAACAGAAAACGATTACAATGAACCCCCGTTCCACCGTTGGCACCATGACCGATTTACAAGACTACCTGCGAATGCTTTTCGCGACAATCGGTGTCTCTCATTGTCCCTATTGTGAGAAAGAAATCCCTATCCGCACACACCATCATATTTTAGAAAAACTCTTATCACTGCCAGATAATTCAGAAGTAGAAATTCATGCACCTGTTTTCAAAATCTATGGCGAAGATTATGAATATCTTTTTGACGAAATTAGGACAAAAGGCTGTAGACATGTCCGTATTGACGGTGTAGAACACGACATTAGTGAAGAAATAGAATTAGATCAAGACAAAGTTTATGACATTCAGGTAATTGTTGACAAGTTTTTCATCAAGAAAGATATTGATAAGCAAGTTTTGGCTGCACTTGAGCATGCAATGTTAGTCGGTGAAGGTTTCATGCGTTTTCATGTGGTTCCACCAGATGACGAAGATGTTGATCTTGACGAGTTTCTCAAGGATTTTGGCTGTTCCGAACACGGTGTGTTGATGTGTCAATTGGGGCCCCACCACTTTACCTTTAATGAACCGACAGGGGCGTGCGTAACCTGTTCGGGGTTGGGGACATACTTGCAAGTACATCCGAATTTACTTGTTCCGGACAAAACGAGAAGCATCGCAGAAGGCGCATTTGTCAAAGAGGCGTTTAACTATGACCCGGATAGGTGGGATGGGCGAATGATGTATAGTCTTGCTCAACATTATAAGATTGACCTACATAAACCTTTTGCTGATCTCTCTGACGAGATCGTGGATATTGTGTTTTATGGTACACACGGAGAGGAGTTCCCACTTTGTCAGGCTGAAGACGCTAAACCGATGCAGAAAAGACATATCGGCATGCCTGTTCGTTTTGATGGGATTATCACCCGTATTGACAGACGTTATCGGCGATATAGAAAGCAGGGAGAAGCACATTCAGGTATGGAAGAATACCTACGGAAAGTAATGGTTGAGCATACCTGTCCGGATTGCCATGGTTGTAAATTGAAACGTCAAAGGTTACTCGTGACTATAGAAGGAAAAACAATCCATGATGTCGGAGAATTGCACCTTGAGCAGTTGCGCGATTTCCTTTTAGGTATATCAGACTTTCCAGAAAAACATCGCGAGGCTGGGGAACGTGTTATAAGAGAATTGGTTGGACGCATTGAGTTACTGCTTGGAATCGGGCTGGACTACCTGAACCTCAATCGTAGGTCCGCAACGTTATCAGGTGGAGAATCGCAACGGATACGGCTATCCACACAGATCGGTTCTGGTTTGATGGGCATGCTTTATGTGCTTGATGAACCGAGTATTGGCTTGCATCCAAAAGACAATGTAAAGATGATTGAAACTTTGCGCAAACTGCGAGACATCGGTAATACTGTGATTGTTGTTGAGCATGATGAAAGCACTATTCGAGCAGCGGATCATATTATTGAGATGGGACCAGGTCCTGGTGTCCACGGAGGGCATGTCGTTATTCAAGGTCCGTTTGAAAAGATCATCAAGAGTGATGAATCATTGACAGGACTCTATATGAGTGGTAAACGTGAGATTCTTATACCATTAGAACGCCGCAAACTGAACGGAAAGTTTCTAAAGGTCACTGGTGCCAGAGAAAATAACCTAAAAAATGTCAGTGTGGATATACCACTAGGTGTTTTCATCTGCATCACAGGTGCATCTGGTTCTGGGAAAAGCACGTTGTTGAATGAGATTATATACAAAAAACTTTACTCCATTTATCACGACAGTCGCACCCTTTACGGTGAACACGACGCACTTGAGGGGCACGAAAACATCAGTAATGTCATTAACATCGACCAATCCCCGATAGGACGTTCACCCCGCTCAAATCCCGCAACGTATATCGGGTTCTATGACAATATCCGAAAACTATTTGCAAGCACACCCGAAGCACAAGCACGCGGTTACACTGCCTCCCGATTCAGTTTTAATGTCAAGGGAGGCAGATGTGATGAGTGCAGTGGAGAAGGAACGATCACAACGCAACTTCACTTTATGCCCGATGTTGAAGTTACATGTCCCACATGTAAGGGCGCGCGATACAATGAGGACACACTTGAAGTTACATACAATGGGAAGAATATATCAGATATTCTTGAGATGTCAATTGAAGATGGGGTAGAATTCTTTGTTGACCAACGTCTGATATGTCACAAATTAGGTGTCATGAATGAACTGGGGCTCGGGTACCTCAAAATTGGACATCCGGCACCGATACTTTCTGGTGGAGAAGCACAACGGATCAAACTTGCAAATGAACTGAGTAAGATCAAACGTGGCAAGCAAAATCTTTATATTCTTGATGAACCGACAACGGGATTACACCTTGCCGACATTCAAAAACTATTGGATAGCATCGGACGACTGGTGGATTCTGGACACACGGTGATTGTAATTGAGCATCATTTAGATGTGATTAAGACAGCAGATTATGTGATTGACCTGGGGCCAGAGGGTGGACATAAAGGTGGACAGGTCTTAGCCCAAGGCACACCTGAGGAAATTGCAAAAGTACGAAGGTCTTTTACTGGACGTTTTCTCAAAGAACATCTGGCTTAGTGCTTAGTCAGCATCTGTTTGATAGTTCAATTGTAGGTCGGGTAGAGGAACGAAACCCGACAGGCATACATTTATTATTGGTAAAGTCGGGTTTCGTTCCTCTACCCGACCTACAAGTTAGGTTTTGACACAGCATTAGATTACATTCTGTGGTTGTTTTTGATGAGAATAATCTATAAAGATACTTGATTGGACGGAGCAACATATCCGTCCTTTTATTTGTAGCAAAGTCAACAATTCTTAGCAAAACAATATGTTTACTAAACAATTCAGACAAATCATTCAATCAGAAAATATCCCGAAAATATCAATATGGATTGTATCAATCCTGTTGCTATTCTTCGGGTTTTATGCAAACACATGGCACGTTGCAGATCAGGAATGGTTTGATAGGCATCAACGTGACACAGAGAGTTATATTTTGGGAAGGATGGTTAAATCTCGCCAGCATGGAATCTTATCCGCTGGTGGCCTAAATGGATATGGAACTTTTGAGAAAGTAGAGCAGCAATGGATTTCCTCTTCACAAATAGAAAATCAATATTCAGCTTTTCTTAATAGACTGTCCTTTGATGAATATAAGACATACAAATCACAACCTGGAGGACAAGGCATTTTATTTAGCCTACTGGATAAACTCCTTCCGTTGTCACCTACCATCAAACTAAAATCCTTCTATCTTTTGACTGCTTTATTATCTGCAATAGCACTGACCGCAATCACTGGTTGGTTTTACGAAGAATTCGATTGGATAGTTGCGTTATTTGTATTAGCATCAGCTGTGTTATCCCAATGGTTGACAGTGTTTGGCAAAAATCTTTGGTGGAGTCTATGGGCTTTCTATCTACCTATGATCGTTGTTATGTATTACCTTAAACAGAACAGAGACATAGAAAACAGACTACCCATCAAATTTGGAATTCTTATTCTTATCTCTGTTTCCATAAAGTGTTTCATCAATGGCTTTGAATATATTACAACCACTTTGGTTATGATGGTGGTACCGCTAGTCTACTATGCCATTTTAGACAAGTGGAATAGAGAGCAATGTTTCAAATTTGCTTTTACAGCAGGTATCGGTTCAGGTATTGCGATATTTTTGGGTCTTACACTGCTATGTTTCCAAATCGGAGCTGTTGAAGGCAGTGTATTCGATGGGATTAAACATGTGGTATATTCATTTGGAAAGCGTACACACGGGCAACCAGAAGGCTTTGAAGAAATCTATAAAGCCAGTCTTGAAGCAGGGACAATAGGCGTGGTCATGGCTTATGTAAAAGGTATTTTCTTTAATTTCAACAATTATTGGACAACCTCTAATTCCTTCATTGCCAACCATTTTTTCAAACTTCGCTATATTTACCTGATAATACTATTCTTGATAATGTCTGTTCTGCTTCATTTTCGGAGTAGTGGTGAAATAGAACAGAATCGACAACAAAACATCGCCTTAATCTGGACCACTTGGTTTGCTGTATTAGCCCCATTATCGTGGTATGTTATCTTCAAGGCACATTCACAGATACATCTGCACATGAGTTTCTTGCTATGGCAGATGCCCTTTACGCTCTTTGGTTTTGCAGTTTTCGGTGCATTACTGAGTAGAAAACTGAAAAAAGCCTACCACGTCGCATGAATAGGTGTTTCCAACGCCTTTTGATAGAGTTGATCCCACTCTTTTGTGCCATCATCAAAAGTTAATTCAAGTCGTGCACCTTCCACATAAGCGTCACCATTCCCAGCATTAAAATAACTCAATCCATCTCCTGCCATGTGAATACAACTTCCATCTGGATAGACAGCAGTTTTTATTATTCGTGGGTGTGGATGAATGGTATATCCATTAGCATCCAATTCATCATCAGGAACACGGAAACGTTTGACAGCTGCCTCATCAACTTCAACACCTAAACCGGGTGCATCAGGAACAGTGTGGCATCCGTCTACAACTGTAATCGGCTTTGTAAGGAGATGTTCACTGTAAAGGTTAATGCAAGTGATTGCGGGCCAAGTCGCATGTGTTAGCACACTCCCAAGATGTGCTGCCCATGTTGTCGTCAAACCGTTGCCTACGATTTGTAGCCAAAACGGCATATCGGCAGCAGCACTGAGGTACCCTTCGCGCATAACTTGAGATTTCCCACCACCAATGACAAAACCGTCGCAGACATCCTCACGAATGCATGCGGTATAGGGTGGTGAACCGAAGTGCATCGCGATAGGGCAATCTATGTTTTCGACAATCTTATTATTCCCTTCAACATCCCCTTGGGGTATAGGGGATTCAAAAATCGCAACATTTGGGTGTTCCGCAAGTTTTTTCAGTATGGGGATGGCAGTATCAGCATCACGTAAAGAACTGTTGGGGTCTAAGTCCAGTTTGAAGTCTTCAGGAACGACTTCCGCGACAGCGTCAACTTGCTCAAAAATATCCCACCAGGGACGCGGTTTGTTCTTGAAACTTGTATATCCATTTTCAACAGCATCTGCTGCTTCGGCTGCCCAATTCTTCGGGGAAGAGTCAATACACCACCAAGATATAGGAACAGCATCACAACATTTCGTACCAAGTAGCCTATATACTGGCACTTCCAATATTTTACCTACTACATCAAAAAGAGCCATCTGCAAGCCTGCACCGAGCGAGTCGTCATGCATGAGTGCAGCTGGGTTGTTTCCAAGCACACGTTCCACACTGTGGTCACTCACGCGGCAATATGTATAGTGAATGACGGTCTCTCCCCAACCTAAATGACCAGTATCCGTGGTCACCTTACACAGTTCAAGTAATGACCAATTGTAAACAGTGGAAACACTTTCACGTGTTATATCTTGTTGACGTTGCGTAAATGGCACATCAACGAGGATACGTTCTATGTGTGTAACTTTCATATATCATGTATTTCCTTTAGAGTGTATTTTGCAAATAGAATAACAGAAACATTAAAAATGTAAAAGGAATTAATAATGCTAAATGCTATGTTTTCATGAAAATTACTGACAAGTTCGTCATTATTTCAACTTGACTCTATCATTAAACAATGTTATTCTAATCATATAAATGCAAAATCAGTTCATACTAATAAAATCAACAATCTTATATTATACCAATTCTAAGAAATATTGTCTCATTAAGGAATTCCACTGTTATTGTTGGTTGGGGTGCCTCTTTTCGGTAGGAGCGACCTCCCGGTCACGACCGGGAGGTCGCTCCTACCAGATACCGCAGCTAATGAGAAATTATATTTTAGAAATGGTATTAGCAAGACTATGAATGGAGAGTTTATGGAACCAGTAAGAATAGGGGTAATAGGATGTGGTGTCATCGGAAGTAGACACCTCAGTATTGCAAAGGAAACTGAACATATAGAATTGGTTGCTGCGGCAGATCTCATAGAGTCTAATAGAGAACGTGCTGCTGAGCGTTTCAATCCTCCGAATGTGTATTCCAATGATATCGATCTACTTGATAACGAAGACATTGAGGCAGTTGTTCTTGCCTTTCCAACGCAATATCGGACAGAGGTTGCATTGCGAGCCTTCGCAAAGGGAAAACATGTCCTGATTGAGAAACCGATCACAATGAATGTTGACGAGGTGAATCAACTGATTGAAGCCAGAGGCGATTTGGTGTCTGCGTGTTGTTCATCACGAAACCGGTTCAACAAAGCAGCAAGACTTGCAACAGAGCTTATTACAACCGGTGGTATAGGTCAATTGCGGACAGTCCATTGCCGTGCTATTAGAGGGTGTGGCAAAGAACCCGGTTCACCAAGACCCGCATGGCGGTTGACAAAAGCACTCAACGGTGGTGGCATCCTCGTCAATTGGGGCTGTTATGACATAGACTTCTTACTCGGTATCACAGGTTGGAAACTCAAACCACGAACCGTATTAGCACAGACGTGGACGGTACCTCCGAAATTTGAATCGCATATTGCTCCCGGTTCTGACGCAGAGACTCACTATAACGCATTAGTTAGGTGTGAAGATGGAACGGTGATTACGCTTGAACGTGGTGAATTCATGACTATGCATTCCCATTCAGATTGGGAAATCATCGGTTCTGAAGGTTCTCTGAAAATGAATATGGGAGATGGAAACCCAAGCAAAATTACACATAACCAAATCACCACTGCTGATGGTGTAATTTCTAACCCTCTTGAAGATACCGATGATACGGAAGGTCCGCATTATGGTGATCCAACAACAGATTTTGCGGCAGCAATCCGTCAAAACCGACAACCCTTAACCAGTTTGGAACAAGCTCTTGTCGTCCAGCAGATTACAGATGGAATCTACGCATCTGCCGAGTCTGGAACTGCTGTAGATATTCCAGACTAACACTGTATGTAACGGCGGACCTCAAGCAGGGTTATTTAGTTTTCGGTTTTTTTCGGACAAATTTTTAACGTCTGCTATATACCCCAGGCCGGTAGGTGCGGTTTCCTAACCAATGCAGAATACTACACGCGTATTCTGCCGAATTTAGATCAAAAACCTTCATAGCGACTTTTCTTATAGGATTCGGCAGAATACGCCAAATCAACGGTATGAATGCTATATAGCATTCCACGTGTGGTATTCTGCATTGGTTGGGAAACCGCACCTACCACACTTGGATATTAACTTTCAGTAAATGTCTATAACGGGAAACTTTTAAAACTATGGTGAATTATTGAAATAATTATACACCTCTTCTGTAGGAGCGACCTCTGGTCGCGACCAAAGGTCGCTCCTACAACTCAGAATGTAGAATTAATTGTATAATCCACCATAAATAACCCTGATGTTATACGTTTGTATATTTACGACTTGTGCCAGTTAATTACATTTCTGTAATATTCTATTTTACTTAGTTTATTAAT
>JAAXHO010000151.1 GCA_012270795.1 Candidatus Poribacteria bacterium | reverse complement strand
CGATATAAAAGAAAATTCCAAATACCTTGCCAAATCCCCCGAAAAGAAAGAAAAAAAGAAATGAAGCGCATTTTGAAACACGTCTGTATCTTCGGTATTGTGCTTTTCTGTGGTTTTGCAATTGCCCATGTAACTTTACAACGTTTTCAGAAACCGACTCCCCAAAAGAAGTTGATGTAGCACCAAAAGTTGAACGCAAAAAAGTTGTCAAAAGAAATGAAAAACTATACGCACATCTGAAGCCGAAACCGGTTGACCAAGAAGAGCTCTTTTATCGCACGATCATTGAGAACAACATCTTTGCCCCCCTCGAATGGAAACCGAAAAAACCTGCACCGACCTATCGTCTTATTGGAACACAAATTCCAGTAGGACAAGAAATCAAGGCAATAGCTATCCTACAAGAGACATCGGGTGAGGGAAATATACGTATTGTCTCCATCGGCACAAAACTTGGTGAGGACACTGTTGTCGCAGACATTCACCCCAAACAGGTGATACTGAAAAAAGGTAAATTACGAATATCTCTCAGGCTTGCTACAATGCAGTTTTTAAAACCATCTGGAACACGTAGATAGGTTCCACTGATAGATGAGCGAAAGAACTTCATCTCTGCAAACAATGTTCTGTTCGCGCAAAAATTTATTGTTGACTTTACTATATATTAAATTCACGTTAAAACGTGCTATCACGGTTGGTAATTGGACACCAACGGGTCGTTTGGAGGTGTCGGATCAATGCGTCTTTCGCTTCGGGGGTGCCAATACGGTATAACGCATGCACTGCATCACCTCGGACATAACGGTTTTCATGAAAAAGTAGATTTTCTAACCCCTCAACAGCATCAGCAGCGTTCTCTCCAATCCGTGCCAATGCGATGACTGCATTCCGTATGATACCGCCATTCCCACTTTCCAATGCTTCAATCAACGCTGGTACTGCCACTGCGCTTGATTGACTGGTTGTGCCTAACGCTTCAGCGGTGCGCGCGCGGACATTTCCTGATTCATCCTGCAACGCTTTCACCAGAGCGGGGACGGCGGGTACTGCTTTTGTTCCCAGGTCGCCAAGTGCCTCTGCAGCGTTTGCACGTACCTTTTCAGGAGCGTCTTTCAATGCGTTCCGTAATGCATTGACAGCAGGGATACCGACAACATTCAGTGCATAACTTGCGTTTCTACGAGCCATATCCGATTCTTCATATAGGCATCTCATCAGTGGACGTACTGCTTCTTCACCAAACTTTGAAATATGGTACGCAGCTTGCAATCCTGCCGACTCATTTGTGTCATTTATAGTGCCAATTAAGTCAGACAAGGATTCACCGTTTAATGATGATTGATCACCATTCTTTTCGCCAAGATGCCAGTTCCAAAGATGTTTGAACATCTCCTGATGTTCTGCTGGTCCGAGTGCTGTGTCGTTAGCCCATTCAGTCTCTTTGTTATTCCAAGTCGGTTCGTGTGGTTCGGTCATACGCAGATAGAGAAACTTCATCATATAGCGTTTTTGATCTGTCTGATTTGGCATTGCGCGATGCCATAAGTCGTAATTTGCAAATGCCACCGTTCCCGCTTCTCCTGATATGGGATATTCGGGAGCTACTTCTTTGCCTTCCTGCGTACTGAAGTAATGACTTATTGGGACGACACCTGTGGGCCCACGTTCAACTGGCGTATCTTGTGGATAATAGAAAGCAAGCATCCTACGTGTGTGGTGTGACCAGCGTTTCCCACCGTCTTGATGTAATCCTTGTCCTTTGCTACCGGGCGGGTTGTAGTGCGGATGACGGTGCGGTTGCATATAGTAATCCGGTCCCAACAAACTTGTCAATGCACCTTTTACATTGGCATCGTCAAAGACGTGCTGAATCTCTGGAATTCGTGGTAACAGGTTATTGCCTGGGTTACCCTCTTTTTCAAACACACTAACGGTTTTATTAAAGATTTCATCGTGAAACGCAAGGGGTAAAGCGGTTGTAACGGTGACAAAACCGTTTACGATAAATTGCCGCATCTGCTCATCTGATAATAGATTTTCTGACATTTTCATATCCTCCATAGGTTTTGGATACGTAACATATAACTTAATTTCGGTAAAAGTCTTTGTAGAGCAAACTTTTAGTTTGCGTTCTATAGATGCACAAACTAAAAGTTTGTGCTACAAGGGTTTTAGATGGCAAAATAGGAAAAACATCTACCTATCTATGCCCAAATTCAAGTTATACCAATTTTAATTATTTTTATTCCATTCTTCCGTAGGTCGGGTAGAGCGAAGCGAAACCCGACAGGATAACCACAATCAACACCTGTCGGGTTTCGCTTCGCTCTACCCGACCTACGGAAATGATATATTATAAAGTAAAAATGGTATTATTTCGGACATCCAGATCACGTTAATTTATTCCCGAATTTTCTTTCTTTAGTCCTCTGGTATTTCAAACACGATACCGTCGCTTTTCTTTTCGTAAATAATCATCTTTACCTCAATAGATTCTGTGAATACACGACTTCAAAGATATTGTCTTCAAGTGACTTCACGTTCTTTAGCGTATTTATTAAAATATATTGCTCCTGACTCGTTACGACCGGAAACCCATAATGTTTGTTCTTATATTTCAATGGTTTAGAGTCATGAATTCTGTTCTTGACAAATTCAAAATGTCTTAATAATCTATTGTATATATAATTGTTTGAAAGTCCAACAATTTGATGTGCAATAGTTGAAATGTTCTCTTGAAAACTACTGTCTATTTCAACCCCGACACTATTGCGTGCAGATGTCATGGCAGCAGAAACCGTAGTTCCAGTACCTAAAAACGGATCAAGTATTACATCGCCTTTAACAGAATACATGTTAATAAGTCTATATGCCAACTCATAAGGAAACGCCCCACTTCTCAACCTTGACATATTATTAGAAAGTTTCTGTTCTTTTCCTTTAATGTCTGTCCAAACATCTGAATACCAGATATTCCTTTCTTCCCAGAACAAAGCACTTTCGCGTCTATTTGCTTTTTCCATCTCTGTTCTAAATTCTCTTTTTGGACCTTTCCTGAGTATCAGAATGTATTCGTGTTTCAGTGTTACATAAGCCCCGGCGGGTAGCATGCCCGATCCCATAAATTTATTAGGGGTATTTGCTTGTTTTCGCCAAAGGATATCAGGGAGTACTGAAAATCCAATATCTGAAAGACGGTTTAGGATTCTTGCATGGTTTGGGTATAAACAGAAGTTATCATTTACTTTCCTTGTTGCATCACCGATATTGATACATGCAAATCTTCCATTCTTTAATACTCTAAAAACTTCATTCCAAACAGAATCGAGGATTTCATGCATCATCTCAAAAGCCCGTTTTCCATCGCCGCACATTAACGCATTCTGAATGTCCGGATTCTGATTACCAAACGCATCATCCCACATTTCAATCATAGGATAAGGGGGTGAAGTGACTATCAGATCGACACTTTCTGATGGGATGTTTTTCAAGTTCCGAGAATTTTGAAATAAGATCTTGTGAGTGGTTTTCATGTTAGAACGCTCGATCCTTAAACTATAATGTGGTTTGAGTGGTCATTAGAATTACATAAGTTCTGTTTAAAGATTACCATAATTGTTTAGAGTCTTCAACAAAAATTGATGAAAATAAAAAATGTACTTCCATGTGTAAATTATGGTATACTAATTCCCAAATTACTTAGAGGTGTCTTATATGGGAAGGTCATTTGAGAAATCGTTGGCGTGGCGCGAGCGCGCAAAAGCTGCGTTAGTCGGTGGCGGACAACCGCATAAACAGAGCAATCCGCCGCAACCGATTATGGTTGCTGGCGGGAAAGGTTCACATTTTTGGGATGCCGATGGAAACGACTATATTGACTACTTGATGGGATACGGACCGATGATTCTCGGACATGCTTATCCTGCCGTGATAGAAGCGGTGTCAAAAGCATTGGAACACGGTAATGTCTATAACGTTGGTCACACGCTTGAAATAGAACTTGCGGAGAAACTTGTTGAGATAATTCCGTCTGCGGATAGGGTTGCTTACTTTGTCGGTGGCTCCGATGCGACAACTGGCGCGCTCAAATTCGCTCGCGCCTATACCGAAAAGGAGAAGGTGATCCGTTGCGGATACCACGGTTGGCACGATTGGTGTCATAACACTCGTGGACACTTATCGAGTAGTGCTGCAGCAACGCTCAGCGTACCTTTTCGCTCAGCGTACCTTTTAACGAAATAGAGGCTCTGGCGGACATCTTTAAGGAACATCCTGGAGAAATAGCGTGTATGATAATGGAACCTTCTGGTCACGACTTACCCACAGACGGATATTTGGAAAATGTGAAATCCATTGTAAATGCTAATGACGCACTTTTAATTTTTGATGAAGTTAAAACCGGATTCAGATATGCTTTAGGTGGTGCACAGGAGTATTTCGGTGTGACACCCGATATATCGGTCTTTGGTAAGGCGTTGGCGAATGGATTTGCTACCGCTGTTGTTGTCGGCAGGAAGGAAATTATGGACGAAGTCGCTGACGTATGGGTTGCTGCTACCTTTCACGGAGAGGTTTCGCTTGTCGCTACCGCTATTGCAACGATTGCAGAATTGGAAGCGAAAGACGGTGTCACTTTTATGTGGAAGCAGGGGCAGAAATTGTTAGATGGTTTTATGGAAATGACGAACAGATTGGGTATTGATCAGGCACGGTTTGGTGGGATCGGTCCGATGCCTTTCTTCGGTCTGAATGCAAACAACGATCAGCAAGGTCGGTTCCGCAGAATCTTTTATGAAGAAACATTAGATGGAGGATTATATCTACCTGAAGGGCATATTTGGTTCATGTCTCTTTCTCACACGGATGAAGACATTGCAAAGACACTGAGCGTAACAGAAGATGCACTCAAACACGCGAAAGCGAAGACATAAACAAGAGAATAAGGAAATACTAATATGGAACAATCCACAAATTATACAAAACCCTTTATTGTTGATAAGAACTTAGGTGCGGCACTTGATATTGATAATACCTCACTCCCACAAACGACTTCTGATGGGACACCCGTTGTACCACCTACCCAGGAACAGAAATATCTATTTGACATGCGCGGATGGTTGTTAGTTCCTGGTGTGCTGTCTGGTGATGAGCTTGAAGAAATGCAGGACTTCTGTCATCGTCTCCGCCACGATCCGACATCTATTCCAGAGCATGAGCGTTCACCGCTTGGGGGACCGCCGCAAAAGTTGGCTGATCACCCGAATGTTGTTGGGTTTCTGAACGAGTTCCTTGCTCATCCTGCGTTATCAAGTCCAGAATGCTATGGTTTCAGGATGGAATCGTGCCACATGTTCTACCGTACTGTAGGAGATGGTAATTTTGGTCCGCACAACGGGAACGGACTGCTACGATTTCCCGGTGATTCGCACCTCTATCGTTGTATACCGGGTAGAGGTTATAGTGGTTTGACTCGTATTGTTTGGGAACTCAATCCGGTTAAATATAGACAAGGCGGAACACTGTTTATCACAGGAAGTCATAAGGCGGTGTATACTGCACCAGAGAGTATCCGTACTCCTGATTCACCGATTTGGGATACCTATGAGTGTCCAGCAGGTTCGTTGCTATTCTTCACAGAAGCGTTGACACATAGTACACACAAATGGACGAATACGGAAAACAACCGGATGGCAATTTTTAGCTGTTATAACACTGTGAATAGTAAATGGCATGAATGGAATCCGCATCCGAAGTTGCTTGAGGAGATGCCACCGAAACGACAGACACTTTATAGACCTGTTCGTGCAGCGAATAACTTGATTCAGTAAAGGTCTTTTTATCATTCATTATCTTGGTTATTTATTGATTGATGTAATGGTAAATACGATTCTAATACTTCCTGAGTATTACAAGGTTGACTCGGATGTGTATGCGTCTGGTAATTTTAGGTCTTAATCAAATCAGGCAACTCCGCAAGACTTCGAATCGTTTCATCCCACCTATCAACGTACGGCTCGTCCCGATCAATCAGTATCGGACGAATGCCTACCCCTTGTGCGCCTATGATGTCAGCTTCGTAAGTATCGCCTACATGCACAGTTTCTTCCGCAGATACTCCAACTGCTTTTAGTGTATACTCAAATATATGTGCGTCTGGTTTTGCTGACCGAACGCGTTCGTCATGTGAGGTGACAATTATGTCAAAATAGTGTGCAATACCGAGCCGTTCTGCAAGCGGGTCCAACGGTGTATCCCAATTTGAGACAATCGCTAACTTGTATCCATCATCCTTTAGTTGTTGGAGTGTTGGTACAACGTCATCATAGAGCGTGGCAACATTCGCAGCAAACAGTGAGTGTCCAGCTTGCAGCAACTCCCATGCCATCTGTTCTGCATGTTCCTGAACACCGAGTTGTCGGATAAAATCACAATAACTATCTACGATTATTTGCATTGTTCCAAGGATGGAGTGTTTAGAAGGATCTGTGCCTGACGCATCTGCAAACAGATCCTCTACTGCCGCAGCATAACGTTTCCAGTCAATTTCAAATTGGTATCGATCTGCAATTGTTTGTAGACTTTCGTCAAGTGGCAATCCCCAAACACATAGCGTATAATAGAAATCAAAGAATACAGCTTTTATCATATTTTTCGTGAACGCCTTGCGTTTTTAGATACCTCTATTCAAAGAGTATTGCAGTAAAGGCTTCAAGGTTTTCCGCCTTAACGGCAGCGAGATGCAGCTGTTCAAGCCGTTCCAAATCATCTATATCTTGCAGTGCTGAGTCTATGGCTCGCACCGCCTCTACGTGGAATTTCGCGTTGAGTACTGTCAGAAGGTTTTTGAGAGTAGCCTCTTGTGCTCCTTGTGAAATACCTTGTGTAATACCTTCTGCCATAAACTTTTCGCGTCTGCGTTGTTCAAAAGGAGATTCTTGCATAAGTGCCTCCGGTATTTGTTCAAATAAACTTGTGTCATGTACGAGACTCCCGAAGACTGAGAGCCCGTAAAGTAAACTTCCTTTCGTCGGTGGATCAACAGATGTAGCCATCGTTGCTTCTATACATTGTCCTATCCACTGCTCAGGTGTCATATCGTTAGGGGGTTTCATGAGAGGTGTGAACGGCAACAGGTCTGGGACTTGCGCCTCTAAAATTGCTTCCCCTCTATATTAATGAGTCGTATCACCTTATAGTTGAGTCGGTAATCGTAACCGTTCCAACTATACGCATAGTACCCCGGATCATTTTTGCCTGCGTCTGGATGAAAGTAGATCACATTGGAATAGACAGGTATCTGATGTTCACCAACGAGATATCCGTGGTAGTGCGCGTTCCGGGCCCACATCGGTTTTTCCGTGCTGTCACGGAGTTGAAGTTCAATGTGTAAGACAGCTTCATGAGTGTCGCAGCGGATGTGTTTTGTGATGTCTGTACGAAACGCGCGGACTATTTGTTGTTCGGTATCAAGGTCCGCAATCACTTCAACATCAGGCACGTTCAAAACAAACTGTGCGATCTCGTTGATACGTTCGTTCAGGATATCTTTGCCTATGGTATCGTATTGTTGTGCCATGCATATATTATACAATACGTTGGCAGCAGATAGCAAGGATAAAGAAATTATCAACATCAATTGCATCTACAAAGGAATTCTGGCACAACATCTATTGATAACGGGTTGGGTCTGGAACGTCAGCGTCTTCAAAGCCTTTTTTACGAAGTTGGCAGCTATCACAACTACTGCAAGCCCTCCCCTCTGTGTCTGGATCATAACAACTGAGTGTGAGACTGTAGTCCACTCCAAGTGCTGTGCCAATTTTGATTATTTCTGCTTTTGTTTTATTGATAAGCGGTGTTCTGATAGTAAGTTTTGTTTTCCCTTCCACTGCAGCCTGCGTTGCGAGGTTTGCCATCTGTTGATAGGCAACGATATATTCCGGACGACAATCGGGATAACCGCTGTAATCAATAGCATTTACACCAATAAATATGGTATCTGCTTCCAGCACTTCAGCCCATGCAAGTGCGTAAGATAGAAAGATGGTATTCCGTGCTGGTACATAAGTAATCGGAATGTTTTCCGACATTTCGTTTTCAGTTCTATCTTTAGGGACATCAATGTCCGCGGTCAATGCTGATGCACCGAAGAGGCGTAGATCAATATCAATAATGTTGTGCTGTTTTGCACCAAGTGACTTTGCGATGTTTTCGGCACTTATGAGTTCCATTCTGTTTCGTTGTCCATACCGAAAACTCATGGCATAAACATCAAAACCCTCTACGCGTGCAATTGCTAAGGTCGTTGATGAATCTAAGCCGCCGCTGAGTAGTACGACTGCTTTCTTAGAGTTTTTGATAGCGGTTTTTTTCGTAGTCAATTTCTTGTGGTAGAATAGGGGCAGTTTGTTGCTGCCCCTGGAAATGTAAAAGGTTATTCCTTTTCAAATTCAAGTTTTGCGAAACGGAGAAAGATGCCGCCTCCCGGTTTACCGAAAGGTCCATTGACGGCTAAGCATGAGATGACATGTTTTGCTCCCGGTTCGGCACTCTCGGAGACGACCACGCGTTGCGGCGCGTTGAAACCGGAAGCAGCACCACGTCCAGACTCACCAAAAGCCAAGTCAATATTACCATCAATCCAAACTTCACCGTAGTCGTCAATGCATGTGTGAAACCACACTTTTGAACCTGCGATGGATTTTCCATCTACTTCTTCGGGAAGCGTAACTGTGATGCGATACCAACCGAAACATAGACCTGACAAAACGATTGCTTGTATGTTTTCACACACATCCCAATCTGAATCGTCGTAATCTGCAAGACGTGCTGGCGTTTCAGGTAGCCGATCCACCAAACCGCCGTTCGGTTCACCGGGGACAAGACCATCTGCATAACGCCATTGAGCATTAGTGAGTTCAAGGTGTTCAGCATTCTCTAAATCAAGTTCTGCTATAATCATAAATGTTCCTCTCTAAGTTTAGTATTTGTGTGCCAAAGTTTATAGGCTATACTTGTTGAACATATCAGGAAAAATCCTGCGACAATAAACGGTAGTTGTGTAGAAATGTTAATTAAGAATCCACTTGCGACATATCCCAGAAGAAATCCGGTGCTCCATGCCAAATGTGTTATACCGACACCGTGTCCTTTCTCATGCGGTTCGGTAAATTCGTTGATAAACCTTGGTATAGTGATTGAAAGAGCCCATGCTGCCCCTGCTCCAAGTATACCAAATAACTGTAGTGTCAATATAGAATTGTGAAAAAACACTAACCCAAAAGCCAGAACTGTTACAAAGACATTGGTCACTAATGCTGTGATGCGATGCCCAAAGACATCACAAATTTTTCCAGAAATTAGTTGGCATGTAAATGCGAACAGTAAACTGGCTGCCCCGTAATATCCTGTAGCCTTTTCACCTACGATGTCAGAAATCAAGTGTGGTAGCAATAAGTTCACTGAACCCCAATAATATGTTGGAAAAACGCGCAAACCTATTAGCATTCTAATGTCTGTTCTACGACATAGGTTTAAGTATTTTCCGACGTTTAGTGTGGACTTCCAAATACTCTCCCGCTGAGTTGTTGTATTCTCTATATGCCGTCTAATGCGCGGTAATAATACCCATGCGACGATAAAGAGAACACTTGAAAATATAACCGCGCTAATACCAAAAACTGTGTAGTTTATCCGGAAGATCGTCTCTCCAGCAATAGCACTGCCTAATGCACTTCCAACGGTGCTACTGACAAAATAGAGTGCTGATGCACTTCCTAAACTATTTGGGGGTACCGCACTGATTAGATACGACTGTCCGCCGGCAGTTTTAAAACCGGATGCGATGCCCTCATAACAGAGGATACCCCATAGAAACAACGGTAATTGAGTCGTAAACAGGCTACCGATTACAATTGCTCCTGTCATCCCGATCAGCAGCGTTGGTTTTCGTCCGAATCGGTCACTAAATGTGCCGCCGATGAGTGCAGTTATACCTCCGAGACCGATGGGTATTGCTCTCAACAACGAAGCAATTAGGACGTTTTTTCCCAAGACTGTTTCAACATATACCGGCAAGAATAAGTGCACGGGTCCTGTTATTAAACCGACAACAAACACGACGAGACATAGAGTGGTAAATCCTCGTGTCCACATCAGAATGTATTACAATGTATGGTCATAATGTATATATCTATCCTACTTTAATGTCCGGTATTTTACGTTGTCAATCGCATCAGACTTTCTGTGATATTAGGTGCTGCGGTTCCAAGTCCACAGGCACTTGTCTGTTTCATGACTGTTCCAATTTCAGATATGATTTTCTTTGACTCCGCATGTAAAGGTTCGGATAATAGTTCGGTGAGTCTATGCGTGCCGATTCTACACGGGAAACATTTCCCGCATGATTCTTCTGCGAAGAATTCCATTGCATTGTGTGCGACATCATGCATATCTCGTGTATCGTCAAACACCATGATGCCGCCAGCACCGAGCATTGCTCCAACCTTTTGAAAACTCGGTTCATCAATAGTGATATCTAATTCCTTTTCTCCGATAAATCCCCCTGACAAACCTGCTGACGTAATCGCCTGAATAGAACGATCTTCGTTTGGACCTCCTGCCCATTCATAAAGGAGTTTTTCCAATGGCAATCCGAATGGCACTTCATAATTTCCGGGTCTTTGTATATCTCCAGATAGACTGATGATTTTTGTTCCTGTCTGGTTATTGCCATAGCTAAGGTTTTTATACCATGCTGCCCCATGCTTTAGTATCTGTGCTGCTGCTGCCAATGTCTCTACGTTGTTGACGACGGTTGGTAAGTTCTCAAATCCGTGTGTTACGGGATAGGGGGGACGGTTTCTTGGGAAAGGGTGTTTTCCTTCCAGACTGTTCAACAACGAACCTTCCTCCCCACAGACATACGCACCAGCCCCCCGTCGAATGAAGATGTGAAAATCAAAATGTTTTCCAAGTATTGAGTCTCCAATAAATCCTTTTGTTTCGGCTTCGGATAGTGCGCGTTCAAGTGTTTTTAGGGTCTCTGGATATTCATATCTGAGATATATAAATCCTCGAGTTGCCCCCGTTGCATAAGCTGCAAGAGTCATTCCCTCAATAATTGCATGGGGGTCATAATCAAGAATAACGCGATCTTTGAAACACCCAGGTTCTCCTTCATCTGCATTACAAACAATCGTCTTTGGTTGACCGGGGGCATTCAGTACAGATTCCCACTTTGTGCCTGTTGGAAATCCTGCACCACCTCTGCCTGCAAGTTGACTCTCTTTGAGTGTTTCAATCACTTCCTGTGGAGTTAGATTTGATATTGCATGCGTCAAACCTTCATAACCGCCAGTCTGTTGATATCCTTCAAGTGTATTACGTTTTGGTGCCCTTATTTCAGCGAAGATACATTCTTCTTTTTCTCCAGGATAAGGAGGGGGTAAAGACGTTGGATTTGCTGAAAGCATGTCTGCATGTTTTCCGGTTAAGACGTGATGCCCTTTAAGAACTGGAACACAATCATCACACCTACCGGCACATGCCATTGCCGTTGCCCCTTCTGATTTGAGTGTATCCAGTATTTCTAACCCTCCTTGTAAACGACATACCGGGCCGGTACAGACGCGTGGTACTTCTTGTCCTTGTGGTTTACGTGCAAAATGATGATAGAAAGTTACGGTGCCAAAGAGTTCAGCAAGTGGCATACGAAGGCCGACTGCTATATCGCGCAGGGCATCTTCAGAAATATATCTGTCTCGATCATGGAAAGCATGGAGTATGCCCAGGAGCGGTGCAGGTTCGTCGCGCCATTGTGCAATTAGTTCTTCATTCGTTTGCATCTATCTCTCCCTGGTGGCTTTTTGATTACAATCAAGGCGACCTTGTAACATTAACCTGCAGATTAGGGTATCAAATTATCGTCATCAGGTCAACGTTTTTTGAGGGTGTGTAAAAATAAACCACGAATCTACAAATTGTGTTATACTGCAACTCACATCTATAGACAACACAACTGGAGACACAGATAATGGCAATAGAGAGATTTTTGACAGCGGAACAGAGTGTACAACAACTTCTGAAAACGACACCGCCACAACATTTCAACGGTACAACGAAAAGGGAATGGCGAGAGTGACGTAAGCAATTCAGACCGCACATGCGGCACCAGCTTGGACCAAGACCTGTCCCCCTTCCGTTGGAAGTAGAAACCTTAGAAAGGACACAACAAGTTGGATACACAAGAGAAAAGATTATTTTCAATCCTGATGCTTTTTCCTCAATTCCAGCTTATGTTTTAATACCAGATAGTGCAAGTGCGGAGAACCCGGCACCTGCGGTACTATGTGCACATGGTCATGGTGTCGGTAAAGACGGTGCAGTCGGTATTGTAGAGGACTATCAGAAACAATATGCTGTGGAATTGGCAAAACGCGAGTTTATAACGATGGCACCGGAGCTGTGGAATTGGCAAAACGCGAGTTTATAACGATGGCACCGGATTGGCGATGTTTCGGTGAACGACTTGACAGAGATGAGTGGGCTCGCCGACCAGGTAGAGATGGTTGTGATGCTGCGTATTTTGCACTTGGGTATTTTGGCTATCAATTGCTACAACTCAACATTTCAGATGGACAGCGGTGTTTGGACTATCTTCAGTCGCGCCCTGAAGTGGATAGCAGTCGTTTAGGATGTATGGGATGCTCGTTTGGTGGTACGATGACAACCTATATATCAGCATTCGACAGACGTGTAAAGGCTGCAGTCATTGTCTGTTATCTCAGCACCTTGACAGATGCGTTAGGTGACCGTGGGCGGGCTAATACGTGTGGGTCACAGTTCATGTTTGGGTTACGTGCAGCGGGAGACATTGCTGATGTTGCAGGACTAATCGCGCCGCGTTCGTGTATGGTGCAAATCGGTTCTGATGACCGATGCTTTATTGAGTCTGATGCGTTGGAGGCGTTCGAGCATCTTGAAAAGATATATACTGCTTGCGGAGAACGAGATCAATTGGTCTTGGATCATTTTCAAGGGGAACATGAGATTAATTTGGATCCTGGGATTGTGTTTTTGGAAGAGCGGTTATAATACCATTCTTCGTAGGCGGGGAATGCCTAAATAGCATTCATACCGTTGATTTCTTGATTTGGCGTTTTCTGCCGAATTCAAAAATTTGATTTATCAAACTCACGTTAAATAATGTTTAGACTTTTAATATTTTATCGACTTACAATTTAACTTGATTTAATATAATCTATTATATATAATCATAATATAATACTAAATATAACCAAGGTTGCTACCTATGAATTTTTAGACTTGGAAATACCGTCTTTGATGGAAATGCTAAATAATTAGTCAATATTTTGTAGTGTAAACTCAGGGTTATTCAGTTTTCGGTATTTCTGAACCATTTTATCACATAAGTTAATGTATTGTAGGTTAGATAATAAACATAATCCGACATGGTAGTAGGCACGCTCCGCGTGCCGTCTTTAGAGTGGATTACGGAGAACCCACAGCGTGTGCTTACTACTTTGCATTGATGCAATCATAACTAACTATTAGTAAAACTCATTGACTTGCAATTTATAAAACTGAATAACCCTGGTGTAAACTTTTGGTATTTGAATATTTCATAATAAGTACACGTTAGGGGAATTATAAAGTACACGTTTGGAGAATTAAATGAAAGTTGTTGATGCGATAGCCAAAGTCCTAAAGACTGAAGGTGTAGAATATCTATTTGCATATCCAGTAAACTATATCATTGAAGCCGCAGCAAAACTTGATATCCGACCTATAATAGTTCGTCAAGAGCGTATCGGATTACACATGGCGGACGCATTGAGTCGGATGACATCAGGAGAAAAGATAGGTGTATTCTGTATGCAGAACGGTCCAGGTTCAGAAAACGCGTTCGGTGGTGTAGCACAAGCTTACGGGGATTCTGCTCCTATTGTAGTTTTACCAATGGGGTATCCCAGAACTCTATCCCAAATTCAACCCAATTTCAGTTCAGCATTGAATTATAAACATGTTACAAAGTCATGTGAACAACTCACCATACCAGAAGCCTTACCAGAAGTGATGCGGCGTGCATTTACGCAAGTGCGAAACGGTAGACCGAGACCAGCATTGGTTGAAATCCCGTCTGATCTCATGATGCAGGAAATACCTGAACCTTTTGACCCGAAACCTGTTCCAACAGTACGTTATGGACCAAGTAGTGCAGAAATTGAAGCTGTCGCTGAGGTTTTATTAAATGCTGAGTGTCCAGTAATCTATGCAGGACAAGGTGTCCACTATGCACAGGCATGGGACAAGTTAAGAGAACTTGCTGAACTTCTTGCTGCCCCTGTGACAACCAGTTTGGGTGGAAAAAGTGCATTTCCTGAAAATCATCCGTTGGCATTGGGTTCTGGAGGACGTTCTATACCAAAACCTGTTCATCATTTCCTACAAAAGACCGATCTGTTATTTGGAATTGGTTGCAGTTTCAGCAGAACACATTTCGGAGTTTCAATTCCAGAAGGAAAACGTGTTGTCCATGCAACATTAGATCCATTGGACATAAACAAAGATGTACCAGTAGAATCTGCTCTTGTTGGTGATGCAGGATTGATTTTAGATGGATTGGTTGAGGCTGTTAAGGACCGTTCCAATGGTGCATCCGAAAGTAAGACAGCGGAAGTCACAGATGAAATTAGCAGTGTGAAAGCAGAATGGCTTGAGGATTGGATGCCAAAACTCACATCAGACGAAGTGCCGATGACACCTTATCGCGTAATTTGGGATCTGATGCATACAGTAGATGTGAAAAACACCATCATCACGCATGATGCGGGGAGTCCCCGTGATCAACTGTCCCCATTTTGGCAATGTGAAACACCACTTTCATACATCGGTTGGGGTAAGACAACCCAACTCGGTTATGGACTTGGCTTGGCAATGGGTGCTAAGCTTGCAAAACCAGATGCACTCTGTGTGAATGTTTGGGGAGACGCAGCCATTGGATTCACGGGAATGGACTTTGAGACAGCAGTCCGAGAAAGAATTCCGATACTATCTGTTCTATTCAACAACTTTTCTATGGCAATTGAGATACCAATCATGCAGGTGTCAACTGAGAAATACCGTAGCACTGATATATCTGGGCATTATGCAGATATGGCAAAAGCATTCGGTGGATACGGTGAACGTGTTGAAACACCTGACCAAATTATTCCTGCTATTCAAAGGGGAATACAAAAAACGCAGGAAGGAACTCCTGCATTACTTGAATTTATTACAGCAAAGGAAATACAAATTTCAAAGTTTTAAGATACCTTGAAAAGGAGATTCTAATTATGGCAGTTATGTTTCACCACGTCCATCTTCGGTGTGAGGATTTGGACGGGGCAGTCAGTTATTACGAAAATATATTTGACGGAAAAGTCTTAGAAATAGCCGATGTCGGCGGGTTAAAAGTCGTCCGTATGGAAATCGGTGGAGGACGGATATTCTTGTCCTCTAAATTAGGAGATACGAAAGCAGAAGATACCAGCGACGACCCACGCTGGGGGCTCTACCAACTTGCATTCACTGTAGAAGACCTTGACGCGACCGTTGAAGAACTCTAGTCGAAAGGTGCAGAACTCGACTATCTGAGACCTGAGATCAAGAGAGCGTTTTTCAAGGGACCTGACAATGTTCAGATCGAACTCATTGAGATATAATTGTTCTCAGAAACCGTCCCTTCATCCGACAAATCGTGTTAGGTGAGGTCTCGTACCTCACCTTAGAATTATGATAAAAAAAGAATTTAGAAATGAAGATCCGCCCGGTAAGATTATTGCTCTTGTATTGTCTACCGTTTCTCTCTTGGGTGGGAATTCGCTTGCTGTTAAGATCAGTCTGCAAGGCATTCCGCCGTTGAAAATGGCATTTCTTCGTTATATATTAGGGATTCTGGCTGTTGGCGGTATAGGTTTTTTCCAGGGAATGTCGATGCGGTTGCGTTTTGGGGAATTGCGCCGGTTGATCCTAATTGCGGTACTGCATGCATTGCATACCGTTCTGTTGAACATCGGCACTGAGTTCACCATCGCTTCTCGCTCAACTATTTTCTTTGCACTTTACCCAATTTTTACTGTCATATTCGGGCACTTTTGGCTTACAGACGATCAACTCTCTGTTAGGAAGATATGGGGGATTCTTGCTGCCTTTTGTGGTGTTATTGCAGCTGTCGCGCCGAACCTACAAGGCAATGGCACCTTGGAATATCTCATCGGAGACCTGATTGTGATGTTGGCCGCATGTTTTTTTGGCTCCGCATTACACTCACGAAGGTGTTTGTTCAAGACATTTACCCTCATCGACTCCTCATTTGGTTATTAGGTTTAAACATTCCGTGTTTTCTGGTTTTTAGTTATTTATTTGAACGTGGAAAACCGATTGAATTGACATTGGCAAATGGAGCAGGAATGCTCTATCAAGGTTGGATACTGACCGGTTTCTGCTTTTTGGTGTTGACATCAGTACTAAGAAAATACAAGGCGAGCAAATTGGTAGTCTTGTATTTTTTCATGCCTGTGTCCGGTGTATTGTTTAGCAACTTGTTTTTAGATGATGAACTGTCGTTGAGTATATTAGCAGGGACTGCATTGGTAGCAACAGGTATTTATCTTGTAAATATAAGGCGTTAAAGCGGGCATCACCACGGTAGATGCGGTTTCCTAAACGCAGTCTGCCCTAACAACCGGTTGGAGACGGGAAGCAGGACCGTGTGCCTATGATTGAAGCATACCTTGAACTAAATAGCAACCACCCGCTGCTGTCCTTCTCTATCCTCTGAAGGAATAATCCGAATCTCAATATCACGATTTAATTGATTAAGAAATCTCATCAATTGCTCAACGCTATAGTCAGAAAGTTTAGCGGCTTTAAGACGAGAAACTTCGGTGTGTTTTACGCCAAGTAGTTTCGCCGCCTCAACCTGAGTGAGTTTACGTTCTTTCAGAATGCGGAAAATCTCAGCTCCCAACTGCGCTTTTAGGAGTTCTTTCTCCGAAACTTCATCAGAAAAACCCAAATCCTTAAAGATATTCCCGCTGCCTTCTTCAACCTTAATGTTACTGCTCATAATTCTTTCTCCATTTCCTTAGCACGTCTTAATCTTCGTTTAATCAAGTCAATATCCCTCTTTGGGGTCCTAATTCCACGTTTTGATTTCTTTTGAAAACAATGCAGTACATACAAACTTCGGCCAATCTTAACCGTATAAACGGCTCGGTAAGTATCTGTAGCGTAGGTATCCACAAGTTCAAACACTCCGGATTCTATACCTCTCATCGGTTTTGCCGACGGCGGGGTCTCGCCAATCTGCACACGATACAAGGCATGTCCAATATCCTTACGCACTAGCTCTGGGAAAGCCTGTAACCTT
The DNA here is from genome assembly GCA_012270795.1 of Candidatus Poribacteria bacterium. Taxonomy (GTDB): domain Bacteria; phylum Poribacteria; class WGA-4E; order WGA-4E; family WGA-3G; genus MSPOR6. Next base: position 35,282 of record JAAXHO010000151.1, on the reverse strand, counting down.
TCTTTTGAATCACCAACCCACTGAACGTTTCCGGGGGTTGTTATCTCTTGTTCCATATCCTATTGTAACGCATTAACTTATATTTTTGCAAATCTAAAGTTATCAATGTTAACGGGAAAACTTGATTTTTCTCAAGATATATGGTATACTTTATTATCAGTTGAATAGGAAGATATTCACATAATGTTACGATGATTCAGAGAGTGTCTACAAAGAAACTGAACGCAGCTTGTTTTCAAATCTTCATAAATCAGTTTTCAGAAGCATTTTCAGATAGTCTAAATGTCGTTGTGCTTGATAATGGTCGTTTTCATCATGCAAAGGAAGTAGAGATACCCGAAAATGTCATCTTGTTATATCTACCTCCATATAGTCCAGAGTTGAACCCGATTGAAAGATTATGGCAAAATCTTAAGGCAAAGTTGTTTTGCCAAGTATACGAAACGATTGAAGAGATGCAGACAAAATAACAAGGAGTAGATTTTCTATGTTTAACAGATTCCGATATTGGTTTCAATACAGCAAACGGCAAAACCTCATAAACCGGTACGGATTTTATGAAACCTGCGAAACACAAACAGGCATAATGATCGGAGAGGGTTCTTTTATCGGTAACTACACAACCTTTCATTTACACACGAAAGTGGATTTGTCCGTTTCTAATCCGACCCCACAACAAAGGTGAATCGGAATACTCATGTGAACTGTGTCTAATAAGTTTAAGGTATAAATTATCACTGGAAGAATTATTATCTATATTATGTATACATACCATCTCGCCTAAACAAGTCAGTATACGGAGTCACCTAAGATAGAAAACGGGAAGAATTCGTCAACGAGATTCTTAAGAAGGACAATAAAATCCAGGAATTGGATCAGCGTCCGACTGAGGAAGTTGTTGAAGAACGTATACGTGACTATTATGATTCGCTAATACATGCTTGTTATCCTTGTAAATGCTTGGAATGGACAGGACACATTTCATAAGAATCAGATCGAGAAGGCAAAATTCTTACCGATGCCCAGCAGAATTTACACGTCAAATAGACGCAAATAATCCTCCAACGTTTCAACCCTGCGGATACAGGTGAGTTTATCCCCATCAACAAGGTATTCTGGTGGACGCATCTTGAGATTATAGTTGGAGCTCATGGCGTGACAGTAAGCACCCGCATCGCAGACAACAAGTCCCGTTCCCTCTGGTGGTGTCGGTAATTCGCGTGCCTTGCCGAGAAAATCAGCAGATTCACAGACGGGCCCTACTATATCGTAGGTCTCAACCGGACCATTCACCGGTTCAATCAATGCAATATGCTGATACGCATCGTAAAGACTCGGTCGGATGAGTTCTGCCATACTACCGTCGGTAACGATGAAATGCTTGTTGCCATTTGTTTTGACACCTGTGACACGATTGACAAAAACTGCCGTATTGCCGATGATGGAACGGCCGGGTTCTATTATCAACGTGATGTCCTCCGTGAGTAAGCCACGAATTGAATCAATGAGGTCAGTAGGTGTAGGAATATTTTCACCGGTACGTTCGTAGTCTATTCCTAACCCGCCGCCGATGTTGAGATAGTTTGCCGTGAATCCTTCCGCTTGAATAGCACGCATAAAATCAAGCATAATCTCTGTAGCATCTCGGAAGATTCGCACCTTCTTAATCGTTGAACCGAGATGGCAGTGAACACCGATTAAGTTCAACAGATTGTCCTTACGGATTTCGTCTAAGAACCAATTGAGTCTTTCATTGCGAATGCCGAACTTGGAATCTTTCATACCCGTGGAGATGTATGGATGCACTTCGGGGTCTACATCGGGATTGATGCGGATAAGGACATTAGCAGGTATGTTAAGGTCTTTTGCTGTCTGTTGAATATGCCGCAAATCAAATTCACTGTCAATGTTAATTAGCACGCCGTGTTCAACTGCAAGTTTAAGTTCTTGTAAAGTTTTTCCATTGCCGTTTAGGATAGTCCGTTTCAGGTCAAATCCTGCGGCGAGTGATAACAGCAGTTCATTTCCGCTTACAAGTACTGCGCCACTGCCAAGTGTGCTCAGGTGTTTGAGAAGGGAAAGATTGTTATTTGCTTTGACAGCATACCCGATGATTGCGTTGATGCCCTCAAGTGCTTTTTGATATGCGGTGTAGTTCGCCTCCAGCTGCGCGAGACTGTATAGATAAAATGGACTGTAGGGTACATCTTTTTGTATGTCCTTAACTCTCAATTTTTCGCAGTAGAAATAACCGTCTTTATAGTGAAAACTCATATTTGTTTTTCCGTTCTTTCTCCATCATGTAAGGTTGTAATACCATTTCTAATATATTATGTCTCATTAGAAGCGGGGTTCCGGTAGGAGCGACCTCCCGGTCGTGACCAGGAGGTCGCTCCTACCGAAGAGAGGACCTCCAATCAGCAATAAAAGTGGACTTCCTTATAAACTAATACTCTCGTTTATGCCAATCGTCTTCCCAGAGGTTGAATGAACCTTCACGGTATGGGTGTTGTGCAATGAGATCTTCATTGAGTTCCATACCGATCCCAGGGCCGTTGGGTAAACTGAAATATCCGTCAATTACCTCTGGACAACCTGTAGCAGCTTCTTTAACCCACGCTTCAGAAAAATCGTTGAAATGCTCCTGAATTTTGAAATTTGTTGTGCATGCGGCAAAGTGCAGTGCGGTTGCAGTAGAAACCGGTCCGCCGACGTTATGGGGTGCGACTGTCATATAACACATATCCCCCATCGCAGCGATTTTCTTTGTTTCCAAAAATCCGCCTGTCTGTGTAATATCGGGTTGTAGTATGTCTGCTGCCTGTAAGTTGATCAGTTCGCGATATTCGTACTTGTTGTGTAAACGTTCACCTGTTGCGACTGGCAGCTTGATTTTGTCAGCAGCCTTTGCAAGGGCAGCGATGTTATCGGGAGGGACCGGTTCTTCAACCCAGCTCGGTTGGAATTGTTCCAATTCTGCGGCTATCTCAATCGCAGTGTAGGGGCTAAATCGCCCGTGCATTTCGACCAAGATTTCCACATCAGGTCCCACAGCATCGCGGACTGCCTCTACAAGTGAAACAGATTTTAGTTTTTCTTGGTATGAGAGTTCATAATAACCTGCACCAAAGGGGTCAAACTTAAGTGCTTTATACCCCTTTTCCAGCACTTTTTTGGCAGCATCGTGAAATTCTTCGGGGGTCCGTTCGACGCGATACCAACCATTTGCATAAGCTTTAATTTTGTCACGACAAGCACCGCCAAGTAGACGATACACAGGCTGATTCAAGACCTTACCAATTATATCCCAGCAAGCGATTTCTATCACGCTTATACCCGTGGCGACAATTTCCCCAGCGCGTCCGTAATCATCACGAAACAAACGTTGGTATAGGTCTTCTGTGTTGAAAGGATCGCTTCCAATAACGTGTCTACGTTTTGCGCCGTCAATATAAGAAACAAGTGCGTCGGTACGGTTGTTCATACGAACTTCACTGATACCTGTAACACCTTCATCTGTTTCAACTTTTACAAAGGTTAAATTCCGCCAACTTGTTCCCATAACAAGGGTAATGACATCTGTGATTTTCATGTTTAACTTTTTGCTTCCTCATCTGTTACGCGGCGTTGTCCACTGCCTTTTTGTGGTGCGGGTTCTATAGTGGGGGCATCTTCTCCTGCATCTACCATTCGTCGTATGAGTCGTTCCCGCATCGTCTGTGCGACATTTTCATGGGATTTGTTTCCTATGAGATTCCGCAACTCATAAGGGTCTGCTTGTAGGTCATAAAGGTATTGTTCCTCGTAGACATCAGACCCAGCACCACTTCTACCGCTATTTTTTGGGGCATCAACACAGTATTTCCATCGCTGTGTGCGTACAGCTCGCCCAACTTGTGCTTCACTAATTTGGACAAATACCTCTTCCTCCCAATCATCTGTACCTCCTTGTATAAGCGGCAGAATTGACCGACCTTGCATTTCATCAGGCACTGCAATACCCGCAGCATCCAGTAGTGTGGGTGGTAGATCAACAAGACTCACAAGTTGCTGTATCTGTCCGCCTCCGATGAAATCGCCCCCGTATAGGGCAGTAGGTACGCGTATTGAGCTTTCGTGGCATGAGCGTTTGTATTCACTGTTGCGCGTTTTGAAATGACAACCGTGGTCAGAAGTAAATAGGATAATGGTATTTTCAAGTAGACTCAGGCTTCTGAGTGCATCTAACAATCTACCAAGTGCTTCGTCAAGTCTCTTCACCATACCGTAGTAGCCGCCTAAGTGCTGGTGTGTTGAGCCTCCCAGCGCGGCGAGATCAGGTGGTATCCATTTACCCGTATACCTTTCCCTATATCCATCAGGTGGCGGATAGTCATCTAAATGGTTCTGATGGTGGGGTTCAATATATGATGTAAAGAGATAGAAAGGATCGTTTTTCTGTTGGTCTACATAACGTATAACCGCATCTGTTACGGCATCAACACGATAGCCAGGTAGGTCAACAGGTTGATTGTCGTTATTGAATAACCTTGTTTGGTAAGCATCAGAAGTCATTTCCAGCACATTAGAGGCTAACCAATAATCATAGCCGCCGCGATGCTCCTCTGGAACAGGTCCTGTGCTACCACTATGAAGGTGCCATTTACCGATATAACCGGTCTTATAGCCGGCATCACCGAAATGATGTGCAAGTGTTTTTAGGTCAGGTGATAATGGTATTCCGTTACGATAACATCCTGTTGTTGTAGCGTATAGTCCTGTTTGAAGGCATGAACGCGCCGGACCGCATACAGGTTGACAGGTAAAAGATCTACGAACATGCGTGCCTTGTTGTGCCATCCGGTCGAAATTGGGTGTTAAGTCCAATGGATTCCCGTGCAGTCCTGAAGTGTCCCACCGTTGTTGGTCTGTGAAAAAGACAATGACATTCGGTTGCTTTGCGTCAGTTTGGGGCATATTCCTGTTTTCCTCTCATTTTGTAATTCCTACTTCACATTTTATTGTATTTTCTTATGTGTGTCAAGGGAGATTTGCACACCCCTGACAAAAAATTAACAAAACTCGAATTTTTGTGTATAATTTACAAAAAGAGATTTTGGTTGTTATTTAGTTTTAAGAGTTTTCCGTTTATTTGTATTACTAATAGTTTATATCGTAGGCGGGGAATGCCTAATGGCATTCATACCGTTGATTTTGGGTAGAGCGTTAGCGAAACCTATAAGTGTAAACTTAAGAGCCTTATATATTGTTGGAGGGGTTTCTAACCCCGATAGCAGAGGGGAACGGCATAAAATCGGGGTTAGAAACCCCTCCAACAAGAGTTTCATTATCTTAAGTTTACACTTATAGGTTTCGCTAACGCTCTACCGACCTACAGATGATTTATTTTGAAATGTAAAGAATACAACAGCAAAACCTAAAATAATCCTGAAAAAATTAACAAAAATTGAACGTTGCGTATAATTTTAAGAAAAAATTGTGGAAATTATGCAAAATTTGTGATTTTTCTTAAAAATTAATTTGACACTTAGTGCAATTTATACCATTTCTAAAAAATAAGATGCCATTTGTCAAAATGTTCTGGTAGGAGCGACCTCCTGGTCGCGACCGTGAAGTTGCTCCCACAAAAGAAAGGTCTTTCATCTGCAAAGAACTTATGAATTCCTAAATGACACAATATTAATTTGAATTGGTATTAGGTTAAAATCGCTTAAAATAGGACTTACGCATTCCCCTTTGGTTAAGGGGGGTTAAAAAGTTGTTATTTTAGTTATTATCCCAAATGCGACGGATCTGAGCATCGGCAAAATGCAAGGAACCGACACTTTTATATATATTAGTTGAACAGATTCCTACCGAACCCTGAATCTGTTCCACATTTTTCATTAAGTTGCTATGGGTGTGAACGTGTAGTAAAACGCACATCAACCCCGGAATGTTAACATAACCTTTATCATTCAGAATGGGCGCATTCTCCCTTGAGGAGATTAAATAGTGCGATATTTCAGTGTTTTTTAGTCTTTTTACCCCTTTTATCAAGGGACTTAAAGAGAAAATGCATCTGTCTTGAAAAATTTGATGGTTTTGAAATATAATTGATAATAGGATGTATGTGTAAACTACATCTGAACGCCACAACTGAGTGGCACAAGGAGAAAAAAAATGAAATTCAAGTTGATACAATTGGTAATTTTATTGGCTTTTGTGATGTCTGTTGTTTTTATGGCGCAGACACCAATTGGATTTGGAGGCGAACCTTCAACCCATCAACCTTCTATATGGATTAATCCAGATCGTACGTCCGATCTATATGGCGAACTTGAAACCCCGCCCAATGTGCCTATTAGAGAACCAGAACGTTCACGATATCTTAATTCATTAATTGGGACGGATCGAGATCCGCGGGATAAAAATTTTACAAAATTTATTTGTGGCACGAACGGGGCAGAATACTTCAATCATCGTGCATGGTGCTATAGAGGTGGAAAAGTCTCCAATCCTAAAGGACACAAAGAGAATCCTAACAGTCGTAACCACACATCCACTTATAAACAACAAATTTACACGATTGTACTTGAAACGTCTGCTTCCGCATCGGCTTCAGGTGCATCTGCACGCTTAGATCCCAAAATAGAAGAACCGGAGTCATTATCAATTGAGAGTTCAGATGACCCTTTACCTTTTCAAGGACAAGGAAAAATAACATTGGATAGTCCTGCGCTTTCCTACCATGCAATCATGGTTTTTTTCTATTATGATTCTCCCTGTATAAATCGGAAAACCGACGAATACTATTGGAAACCAGCGCAAGAGTCGGAAATTAAGATACTTGTTCATAGAGTAAATGTAACAGAAAAGAGAACAGGTTCTATTGGTGTTGGCGTAGGAGGTTCTGCTAAAGGTGCTGAAGCCAGTTTCACCCATGACTGGAAATGGGAGTGGGGAAGATCTTTTTGGAATACGAAAGGACGCGGCTTCGGAATAAAGGCATCAATTGGTGGTTGGTGGACAGCTAATAGTAGTCCTGAAATTAAATTACAAACCAAAACAGCTAAAGTTTATGGAAATGTAGATGATGCCAGACATAGCGAAATCACAGCCTCTTACTGGTATAAGAAAACTTTGTGTCCGGCTGGATCCAGGTATTCAGGAAAACATCTACATCTTCGGGTGGCAGGTGTTACGAACTTTTAGTTGTCCCGAGTGTCTCCGTTTTTTTCCAGGTCTGATTCTCAAGACAGCATTTATTAATTTTGTTATTTTAAAGTCAGGACTTACCCACTCCCTCTTGGTAAGGGGGTTAAAAAGTCGTTATTTCAGAGATTTAACCCTCGGACGCTATCGCTTTAGGAACCTTTTCCCTTATCAGAGGGACTTTAAGAAAAATGCGTAAGTCCTGTCAAAGTAATAATATGATCAAATAGACTTTATCATTTCATAAGGAGCATAACAGATGAAAAAACGATTGATTGTTGTTGCGTTGACAGTTGTTGTGGCTGTAGGTGTTACCTTTGTGATTGTTTCACATCAAAAACGTAGTTATCTTGCATATCTTGAACGTCTTACCCGCATACCCGAATCTAAACCACATCAACATGTGGCCCCTTCCGGTGAAATTGTTGAGCATATCCATACCTATGATACACCGGAGTCAGAAGTATCCACTGAGAAAACAACAAGTAGCAATGTGGCGAAAAATACCGATACGAAAGACTATATGAAAGAGAATGCTATTCAACGCATCTGGTCAAACCTGGATCTTGAAGCGATAAGAGAGGAATTTCAACCTTACACACTTGAGGAAATGCATGAGAAATGGAAAAATCACTGGTTCGTTCCGCGTCCCGAAGCAACGAAAGAATTAGATAATTTTCGCAATCGTGACAAATGGTTGCAACGTCTCATGGATTTAGGGTATCCTTTCTTGCGCGTCGGTCACTATCAGAATGCGCTATCAACTCGTAGAGGCTTGAAAATTTCTCATGATTCTGAGAACCCCACGGCATCACTTCATGATAGAGTCGGCCTTCCGCCAGAAGCAACATGGGAAGAGGGTGAAGACCTTTATATGAAACATAGGGTAATTGCCGAACTCGCTTTTGAACGTGAATACCAAGCGGATCCAGAGTCATTTGCTGGTGGGGTCTTTAATATAAGCGATGTCGGACAAGGTGTTTTGACACCGTTTAAGGAAAATACTGTGTACGTACACGTGTCCGATGATAAACCGTTTTCACAGATTACGGGTGCAAAACTCACAGCTGAGGAAGAAACCGCATTAACAGTGTTCGGTATTCCTCCTCGGGGAATGAAAGTTATCTATACCGATAAAAATGGGATGCCATTAACTGCAGATCATAAACCTCGTTTCTACGAGCGCGCGATGGAAGGTCTTGATAGGGCAGAAAAACATATTGAAAAAATGATAGCTGATCATGACGCACTTTTTAACCAACCAGAAAACGAGACCCAGCAGGAAACAAAACCCATCGTAGTGGACACACAACACGACCGCCCGCATCCACACGAAGTTGAGTCCCCTCCCGACAAGGCGCAGCAACCAGATGTACAGCGGAAATTACCGCCGCAGGTTGGGAAAAACAGGCAGCCGCCACTACCACCAAAACCGCCCAGTCCAGAACAGGTCCAAGAATGGTTTGAGGAATTGATACTCCTACACGGTGGAGATTTGCCGAAAGACCTTAAGGCATTACAAGAGGTGATCAAAGAACTGGAAGCGATCCGCAAAATAGGTAAAGAAATGGCACCACCACGTCCACTAGAACGTCCTGCCCCCCGAATAATACACCATCGGAGCAATGAGGTCCATCCTGATATTCACCTTTATTGTTTCCATAGTGTGTATTTACGGAGGGGTACGGTTATTCTGGAAACCTGATGCATCTCCCAATGTGCCTGCTGAGGCTGCACCTGTAAAGCGGGATGAAAAACGAGCGCGTCTTTCAAAACAGACCAATACACAACAAGTTGATCCTGATGCGTTCTATCAAACGATTATTGACAATAACATCTTCAGACTGCTCAACTGGAAACCACCACAGCGCGAATCTGCTTATACACTACTCGGCACCGCGATAGCTGCGGATGGCAGTACCGCTACAGCATATATTCAAGAGCGCGAATCAAACCGTTTTTATGCTGTTTCTGTCGGACAGCAAGTTGGCGAGATGACCGTCAAAACCATTACGCCTAAGCGGGTGACGCTCACACAAAACGGTAAGTCGTTGACGCTTGCTATGAGCAATAGTAATTTTCTTAATTATCGAAGTAATCAGAGCATGCCACCGCGACAAGATTACACCACACCACGTACCACAAATGCGTCACCTGCAAAAAGCGGAACAACAGACAAGCCCACTACACCATCACAAAAGATAAGTGCTGCAAGTGAATGGCGAAAACAACTTGAAGAAAAAGCTTCCAAGATATGCGCAGAACGAAAACGTATGATGGAATATCTACAGCAGCACCAAAATCGTTAGTGGAAAGTAGACACTGTATGGATACTGATAAACAATCTACACATCACATCTTTTGGCAACGTCTTTGGAAAAAGATAATACCATTTCTAAATGATAATATCTCATTGCTAATTGGAAGAACTCCTTATCAGAAGAACTCCATCTCCCCTCGCTTGCGGGGGGATAAAGGGGGGTTCTCAAATAGAATTGGTATAACCAGCAATCCTACTGTATTACGTCAACTCAGCACGGGTGTCCTTTTACTCAGTATTTTGTCTCTCACATTCTTGATACGTATTCAAGGCGTAGAAGACATACCCGAAGGGCAGTTTTCTTCAAACGATGCCTACGTCTTTTACTCACAGGCACAAACCATCAGCAAGCAAGGACACCTTCCCGATCGTGACATGCACCGATGGCTGCCAAACGGCAGAGATAATCAGCAGTTCCTTTCTTTCTATGCTTACGCCCTCGCTTATACACACAAAGCGATAACACTTTTCTATCATCAGGTGACGCTTTATCATGTGCAACTGTATGCACCTGTGATCTGTTTTATGCTTGGCCTCACCGCTTTGTTGCTTTTTCTCATCAAGTCCTATGGGCACCTATTTGCTACGGTCGTTGGTGTACTACTTGCAACCTTCCCTGGAGTGATTGCTCGTAGTACTGCTGGCTTTAGTGACAGAGATGCATGGTGCTGGATGCTCGCTATCTTCGCCATCGTCATATATCTACACAAAGAACGAATGGAATCCGGACGAACCAAATACCTTGCAACTGCCCTCTGCGGTTTTGTCGTTTTCCTCGGCGGACTGAGTTGGGAAGCATTTGGAATATCTGTTCTGATTATCCTTAGTGCAGAGATATGGAAGTTCTGCACCACCGATACTGAGCAAGATATAAAGGAATACGGACTCTGGTTGTTTATGTTTGTTCCGTGGCTATATCTTTTGAGTCCTGCGTACCGCAGCGGATACGGCTTTTCAACACACGTTGGACCGCTCATGCTGGCACCGCCTCTCGTGCTTTTCATGCTCAAAAGCATAAGATATCTGCTCCTCCGTTTCGTTAAACAACTCCGACCCTATGCACGTCAACTTGCCCGGGGACTTACTCTGTTCGGCATAACATTAGGAGGAATCTATGTGATTGGACAATATAATACCTTCGCCGCAACTGCCTTCCCTTTCATGGAAAGTCGCTTGATGAAAACGGTAAGTGAACTTGAAAACCCCGGGCTCATAGATTGGGTAGACAGATACGGTAGTCTATTCATTTTAGGCAGTATCGGTCTCATCGCTGCTGCAGCCTACCGTTGGAAATGGCACGCGCTGCCTCTTGCAATTGGACTTGTCCTATTCTGCACAACGACTTTTCTCCGGGAACCTCTAAATAACTGGATAGGTTCAATCGGAGAACACTATATCTTTATCGCTGCGTTTGCACTCACTGTCATCGGTTTCGGAATAGCACTCATACGTCAACAACAAAAGCAACAATATGAACTGGATTTGATAATACTTCTCGTTTGGTGTTTTCTTTGGGGTAGTTTCACACGCACTGGTATAAGATACGTATTCTTTGTCGGATTACCGTTGGCAATTGGTGCTGCTGTCCTCCTGAAGCATATCACCACGTTCCGAACCACGAAACAGATACCTATCCAACTTCTGGGGAGAACGCTTCATCAAAAATACATCACCGTCGGGCTCACTGCGGGAATACTATTACTGATTCTGTATTGGGGCCCCGCGGGAGGTTACGCAACTGGGACACTCCAAGCTGCTGCAAAACGTGACGCGATACCTGGACCAGGAAAACAAATACAAGCATACCAATGGATAAAAAACGAACTACCACACGATACGACTGTTATGGCCGCACACTGGACTTATGGTATAAAAATCAACGTTCTTGCAAACGTGAAAACCATCACAGACTCAGATCATTACCTACCCCACTGGGTACATCTCTACTTTCGACATGTGTTTTGTGCGCAATCCGAGACAGAGGCACTATTTTTTTAAAAACACACGGGGCAACGTATCTGATGATAACCAGTGTAGAGCTCGTCCCCAACGCCATTGATAACTCCTATGTCGGCAGCGATGCATACCTGGACAGGTACTTTTCACTCTTTCACTTACTCCCGCAACCGACTTCCCCAGAAACACAATACTCACTTGAACCTGAAATAAAGCAAACTCCACCGTTTACACATACAACTACTTTAAGCAGAATTGATGTTATCGGCACAGACCTTGAAAACCTTTCTATCAATGCAAGGTTTGAAAAAGAGGAAGAACCCATCCAACTCCCTTACGTGGCGTTTTATGGAGACAAACGAATCTTATCCAATCAAAGGATAGATACAGGGAGGGGAGGACTCATTTTCCTTTTTGACAAGGACAAGGTACTCCGTAGCAGCTTTTACACCCCAGAGATCGGATGGAATAGTCTCGCTGTAAAACTCTTTATGCGTGGAGAGCATTCTAATGTCTTTGAAAACGTCCTCACTGTTCCAACTTATGAAAAAGGCACACACCCAACTATACAGATATGGAAAGTCAACTATCCAGAGAATATCACTCCCCACCCAAAATACCTTGCAACAGAATAACAAGTTTAAAACATATTTGCGAAAATGTATGCACACCCTTTTTTCCTTGCCAATTGCAACAGCATTTGATAAGATGAATAAAAACACATTGCTGTGATAGGAAGGAAAACATCCCAATGGCAGACAAACCGCATGTCTTACTAATTAGCACAGACCACTGGCCCAACTCACTGCTCGGAGTCAGTGGACATCCAGACATCCAAACCCCAACCCTTGACACACTCGCCCGCGCAGGCACTCGATTTACCAACGGATACAGTGAATGTCCTGTTTGTGTCCCTGCCCGAAAAACATTGATGACAGGCACAACAACACGCACCCACAAAGACAGAACTTTCAACGACAAAAAAGGAATAGATGGACTGCCGACCATTGCACAGACGTTTCGCGATGCAGGATATCAGGCTCACGCTGTCGGCAAGCTGCACGTCTATCCGCAGCGCGACCGAATCGGATTTGACGATGTGATATTAGGTGAGGAAGGCAGATTACAATATGGCGTAATTGACGACTATGAACTCTTCCTCGGCGACAGAGGCTACGCCGGGCAACAGTTTGCACACGGTATGTGCAACAACGATTATCTCAACCGTCCTTGGCACCTCCCCGAAGACTGCCACGTCACCAACTGGAGCACACAACAGATGGTGCGTCAGATAAAACGCCGCGACCCAACCCGCCCCGGTTTCTGGTTCCTCTCCTATTGCCATCCACATCCACCCTTAGCACCCCTTCAATGCTACATGGACATGTATCGCAATATTGACATAGAAATGCCATATCACGGAAATTGGTCTAAAGACTCTGGTAAACTACCTTTACCCCTCAAATCCAAACAGATGCAGAGTGCACAATACAGCGAAAACCTAATCCGTTCAGCACGCCAAGCATTCTATGCACTCTGTACGCACATTGACCATCAATTGCGTGTCGTTGTCGGTACACTCCGCGAAGAAGGATTGTTGAACAATACGATCATACTGTTCACATCCGACCATGGCGACATGCTCGGGAACCATAAACTTTGGGCAAAACGACTCTACTATGAAGACTCCACTAACGTGCCAATGCTCCTCGTAGGCACCGCAGGCGATGAAAGAGTCGGACACAACAGAGTTGACAACCGTCTCGTCGGATGGCAAGATGTCATGCCGACACTCCTCCATCTCACTGGCATTGATATACCCGATACAGTTGACGGCACGCCCATGGTAGGCGACAAAAAACGTGAATGGTTATACGGTGAAGTCGGTAGTGGTAGCAGTGCCACCCGTATGATCCATGAAGGTCGTTATAAACTTATCTACTACGCTATGGGAAACTACCGACAACTCTTTGATTTGGAGGAGGACCCCAGAGAGTTGAATGACCTATCCAACTCACCCGCGCATACTGAAATCCTCAAGCGATTGACCAACCTACTCATCGCAGAACTCTATGGCGGCGATGAAAAGTGGGTACAAAACGGAGAACTTGTTGGACTACCAGACAAACCGTATCGTCCCTCTGCAAACCGTAGTTTATCTGGGCAGCGCGGACTCCACTGGCCACAGAATCCATCTACCGGACGTTGAATATCCCAACCAAATGTGGTATTATTTTAACACAGAGATGAAAAATGACAAATCCCCCTAAAGTATTTATTTCATATTCCCATGATTCTCCAGAGCATAAGCGGTGGGTATCCGAACTTGCAGCACGACTTCGCCACAATGGAATTGATGCAATACTTGACCAGTGGGACCTTGGACTCGGAGATGATATAACACGATTTATGGAACGTGGCATTGTAGACGCTGATAGGGTGCTGGTTATATGCACAGACAAATACGTGAGTAAGGCAAACGCAAATGAAGGTGGTGTTGGCTATGAGCGGATGATTGTAAACGCTGAACTTGTCCAAAATTTAGGAACAGACAAATTTATACCTATCATCCGTTACGCATCAGGAAAAGAAAAAACACCCGTATTTTTAGGCACAAGAGTTTATGCTGCCTTTACAGATGATAGCCAATTTGATGCAGAATGCGAAAAATTAATTCATGAACTACACAAAATGCCAATTGTACAAAAACCCCTTTTAGGAAAAAGCCCGTTCCCTTCTGTTGGATTAGACACACAACTGGTTGATATTCCAAAACATGTTGAATCTGCATCTGAGGCATACGAGATAGCGACTAAGCTCGCACGTGCAGGCGATGTACTCGGATGGAGAGAACTTGTCAAAGATATTAGACCAAGAGTATTCAAAAATTTGGTGCAATGGCGGGAAGATGAATTAGATGGAAAAGAACCTAAAAGCAAAGAACAATTTGTTCAAGTTGTGGATAAAGCGGTCGAGATTATATCCCCCTTAATGGCTGTTGCATTAGTGGGAGTCCAATCCAGCAGAGAAGAATTTCGGAATCAGAAATCCTTGATTGATGACTTGCAGAACATTGTAGGATGGAATCCTGCAGGGTACGAAGTTTGGATACAACTTCCGAATGCCTTAGGGTACGTGTATCACAGTCTTCACGGATGCGTCTGTATGAGCACATCACAAATAGATCTTGCCCTGGGTCTTGCACAGATTAAAATTTCTGTTGCAGTACAAACTCTCGGGACAAAATTCTTTCCCCTATGGGAAATGAGTGAATTTAGAGGTTACGCCCTATCAATTAGTGGTAGTCGTGGCGGAAATAGTCTTGAAAGTTGGAACTATTTGGTTAATACTTATAATAGATGGAATTGGTTACCTTCCATATTTGAGACTGAATCAGAGTACCAAACCTCATTGGTAGCGTATTACATGGCACTCAATATCCATGAATTAGCAAAGGTAATCAATGCAGGCAGAGCCGACACTTTGAAGACAAGTTCTGAATATTGGTTCATAATTCCATTGACTTTTCTCTTTCAGGATTACGATATAACGAAACGCGCCACTTCTCTATTGCGTCGTAATCCTGAAGTTTTCATGGAATTATGGACATGTTTAGATGTTACGCGTGAGCAGATAGAGAACTCCTGGGATGATTGGACAAACTTGGTTGAGAAAGAATTATCTAAATTAGTGTTTAACAAACCATATAATCCAGAGGCTCTTTTGAATCTTTCTGATATTTATAGACATCTCTTTGAGGGTATGTAAGTTTTACAGAAATAGTTTGAAAACCTATTAGGATCATCATAATTGGAAAAACATAGATGGCCAATAATTTCGTAGTGTTCATCTCATATTCTCACGATTCACCAGAACACAAACGGTGGGTATCCGAACTTGCAGTAAAACTTCGTCATAATGGTATTGATACTACACTTGATCAATGGAACCTTCAACCCGGCGATGATATTACACGATTCATGGAACGGGGTATCTTAGATGCTGATAGAATCTTGGTTGTTTGCACAGATAATTACGTCAGCAAAGCGAACGCAGGTGAAGGAGGTGTGGGTTATGAACGAATGATTATAACAAAGAAAAATATTGAGAAACAGGGCAATCTCAAATTTATTCCCATAATTCGTCAGACGTTAACAGAAGATAAAACACCAGAATTCTTAAAAGACCGGGTTGCTATAGACTTTACCGATGACAAACAATTTGAGGAGAAATTTGAGGAGCTGCTCCATGAACGTCTCTTAGTCCCACCTTTACAAAGACCTGATGTCCTACACATTGAGTCATTGCGTATAAAAAACTACCGCGCGCTACGGGATATAGAATTGAAACAACTTAAACCGCTAACTGTTTTTTTAGGCGCAAACGGTAGTGGGAAATCAACCTTCTTTGACATGTTCACATTTCTCTCTGAATGTTTCACAGTCGGTTTACACCAAGCTTGGAACAAAAGAGGGGGACTTAAAGAACTGAGGAGTCGAGGCTGTGATGGCCCAATTGAATTTGAGTTGAAATATTGTGAGAAACCAAAATCACCAATTATCACGTACCATCTGTCTATTGATGAAAACACGGAGGGGCCTTTTGTTGAAACTGAGTGGCTGCAATGGAGAGTGGGTAGAGGAGGAAAACATGTGCGTTTTCTTAATTTTCAGGATGGAACAGGGAATGTTATCCCTGGTGAAAAACCGAATAAAACAGATAATTTAATTCATGAACAACTTGATGATCCATCTACACTTGCTGTCAACATTTTTGGTCAATCCGCACAACATCCTCGCGTGAGGGCACTTCGCCGTTTTATTACAGATTGGCACCTCTCTTATCTTTCCACCGATGCCACACGCCAGACTACTGACGATGGACCGCAAAAAAGATTGTCCAAAACAGGGGACAATTTGCCCAACGTTATCCAGTATCTACAGGAGAGATACCCAGAACGTTTGGAAAAAATTATCTCTATTCTGTCAAATCGGGTACCCCGCTTACAGAAGGTTGACACGGAATTAATGATGGACGGTCGCCGCTTGCTAAAAATTAAAGATGCCCCGTTTGAGCAAACCATCTCGGCGAAGTTCTCCTCCGACGGCACGTTAAAACTGTTATTTTACCTAATCCTGTTTCATGATAGACAACCTCCGCAATTAATCGGTATTGAGGAGCCTGAGAACTACTTACACCCACGACTTCTAACCAGTTTAGTGGGGGAGTGCCTTGAGGTGTCAATGTCGTCTCAACTTTTCATTACCACACATTCACCTCGTTTTGTCAACGAATTAAGTGCTGATGAAGTGTGGGTACTCTACCGGGATGAACAAGGTTTCACAGTGTGTAAACGCGCATCGGAGATGCTGGGAATAGAACAGCTATTGGATGCCGGAGCGAAGTTGGGGAAACTTTGGATGGAGGGTTACTTTGAATTCGGTGACCCGTTGACCAATGCAGGAGGCCCAAAGCGAAATCTACATGCGCATTAAATTCTTCTTAGAGGAGCCATCTGCTGAGGTAACATTAAGGCACATCTTGCCCAAGATTCTTTCACCAGACATCATTTGTATCTTTCATGTGTTTGAAGGAAAAGATGATATGCTTGAAGAATTGCCAAAACTTATGAAAGGACATCAATGGATACCTAACGACTGGAGAATTATTGTGCTTATTGATGAGGACCGAAAGGATTGCCACGAACTGAAAGCATATTTGGAAAAAGCAGCACACGATGCGGGTTTCGTGACAAAATCCAGCGCGGTACCAGACAAAGATTTTCAAGTCGTCAATCGAATAGCAATTGAAGAATTAGAGGCATGGTTTTTTGGAGATATTGAGGCTTTGCGCGCAGCATACCCAAAAATCCCAAAAAACCTCCAATCTAAGGCAAGATTCCGAAATCCAGACGCAATCCGGGGTGGTACGTATGAAGCATTAGAACGTTTGCTCATTCAAAAAAAATATTTTAAAGGACGGATTCCCAAACCCACGGTAGCACAAAACATTGCACGACACATGGAACCGAGTCGGAACAGATCAAAAAGTTTTCAGGTTTTTGTTGAAGGACTTAAGGCATGCATTGGGGAAATTTGCTAATGCAACACGAGTTAAATCAGTCCTATTTTAATTATACCGAAACCTTTCTTTACAAACCTATATTCACCCCATTTACCGGACGTTGAATGTTCTTACTATAATATGGTATTCTTTGTACAAAAGTTAATTAAACGAGGCAACACTTGGCTGTGGAGATCAGAAATGAATTTCAGTGACGAAGAAATCAAACGCCACATACGTCTAGGTGAAGACAGCCACTGGGAATTCAAGGAAATTGTGTTCACAAGAAATAAACCTAAAAGTCCTAGGCGGGATGATCTGGCAGACGAACTTGCTGCATTCGCGAATACAGATGGTGGTGTGCTTTTATGTGGTGTGACTGATAGCGGTGATGTTCAAGGCATGGCACGCGAGCAGATGGACGAATTGGAGATGTTCTTGGTACAAATCTGCACCGACACGATTAAGCCCCCGATTCGTCCTGCTATTTTCCGTAGAGAAATTGAAGAAAACAAACCGTTTCTTCTCGTTGAAGTACCACAAGGATATGCATTACACGATAGCCCTGGAGGCAGCTTCCACCGAGTCGGCAGCTCAAAACGTAAAATGACAAGCGATGAACGCTTACGTCTTGCACAGCAACGTGGACAGGCACGTTTCCTCTGGTACGACAAACAGCCGGTCCCTGGCACAGGTTCTGGTTCATTAGATGAATCTCTTTGGAAACCACTGTTGAGTGCCGAAGGCGCAGCCAATCCTGAATTAGCACTGGAGAAAATGGGACTCCTAACCAGCGATGAAAATGGGGTAACGCGGGCAACAGTAACAGGTGTTCTTTTATGCACCCGTTCTCCAGATGAATGGCTTCCCAACGCCTGTATCTCAGCAACCTGTTACCGAGGTAAAGACCGTGCCTCTGGACAGATAGATGCTCAAATCATTTCAGGTCCCCTTAACCGACAAATTGCAGAAGCGGTTGCCTTTGCAGTACGCAACATGCGCGTCGGTGCATACAAAAACCCCGCTCGTACTGACTTACCACAATACAGCGAAAAAGCTCTGTTTGAAGCTATCGTCAACGCGGTTGCACATCGCGACTACGCAATTCGGGGTAGTAAGATTAGACTCTCAATGTTCACAGATCGCATTGAAATAATCTCTCCCGGAGGTTTGCCAAATAACCTAACGATTGATAGCATGAATGTTCGCCAATCAACACGAAACGAAGCACTCACCTCAATGCTTGGAAGAATGTCTGTTGGGAATATACACGGTTCGGGGGACCGACAATTTTTCATGGAACGTCGTGGAGACGGAGTTCCAATCATTTTACGAGAAACAGAAGCTTTAAGCGGAAAACTTCCCGATTATCAACTCATTGATAATTCGGAACTTATTCTTACTATCCCAGCTGCAGATACTCAATTTACCCCCGCAACCGTTGATATCTTTGTTCACCACAATGGCGCACCTCTACCTAATATTGAACTATTAGTTATGTTCCCAAATAAAACGTCCATGCACTCACTCACCGATGAAAATGGTAACGCACAAATTGACCTACACACGACACATCTTCCTATGACAGTGTTTGCAGCCTCCCCCGGGCTTGCTGCCCATCTTGAACGCAATTGGGTTCCCGCGAAAGGAGAACTTTCATTTGAAATGAAAAGTCTTCAAAATGGCGGATCAGTAATCTTTAGCAAGACAATTGGTAGCATTCCGGGTTTATCGGGCCGGTTGAACCCCGGACGTGATACCCACAACCGCACCTACCTTTATGCGACAAACATAACAATTAATGAAGGAAAACCGCAGCCGGTTCATTTCTCATTAGGTGAAGATTTACACCTAACAGATACCAATGGAAAAGAATTGTTTGTGCGTATCATTGAGATTATAGACAAAACAATTCTGTTAGAATATTGTCCTTACAGTAAATCAGATAAGACAGTATAAGATTCGTTTCATACATCCTTGACAAAATCAAAAGAATTCGTTACACTTAATATAATAAAATAACTCCGCACAGAAATGCGAAACAACCATGAGGAAAAAAATATGTTAGCAGAAATACGCAACAGAGAAGGTGCCATTGTTATCCGTCCTACCGGCCGTATGATCGGCGCAGCAAACGTTGAACTTAGACAACAAATCCATGAAGAACTTGAGGAATACTTCGATTCACCCAAGGTCATCTTTAACCTTGAGGAGGTCACACGTATGGATAGTAGTGGCTTAGGCACACTCGTTTCTGTGCACGTCACTATCACACGGAAGGGAGGACGCACAGCACTCGTCAAAGCAGGCGCACATATCAGAAACTTACTCGTTTTGGGACGATTAGCATCCGTTTTTGAAAGTTACGACACCGAAGAGGAAGCTATCCTTGCGTTGACCGCGGATAAGTAGTAACACAGTATTGATACGCTACCTATAAGCAAAATCAAGGCTGAGTGGCTTAATTTGTACACATCCAAATTTATATGAATTGAAGAAGATTGAGGAGATACATGACAAATCAGAATGACATAAAACTCACTGTCAACGCCGGATTCCACGACAGAGATGGATGTCCCGTTCTCGTTAATGTTGACCACCCAGGCATACACGAGTTTTCTGGGAAAAATGTCATACTAACGGACTCAGACACCGGAAAGACAATCCCAGCACAATGCTACAAAAGTGACGATAAAAAGTCTACAACCTTAGCATGGATACTTGATGGACTCGCCGCTGGTACCACACGCACTTATACACTTTCGGAGGGAAATATCAATAAAGAGGCAGGCGTTGAATTAGAATATGGTACGGAAACCATTGATGTTACCCTCAACGGAAGACCTTTTACCACATTTCGTTATGGGAAAACCCAGCAACGCCCCTATTTCTTTCCAGTGTTGGGACCAAACGGTTGTGAAGTCACGCGCGGTGAAACCAGTGACATCTCAAAAGACCACGTACATCACCGATCACTTTACGTCGCTTATGGCGAAGTCAATGATGTTGACTTGTGGGGTGAAGGCAGCAATTGTGGACGAGTTGTCGTTCAAGGTTTCACGCAAAAACACGGCGGTGCTGTCCTCAGCAGAATCTATCTTGAGAACAATTGGGAAACGAAAGATGGGGAAGTGCTGATGACAGACTGGCAAAAATTCCGCATCTACAACCTACCTGAGGATGGGGCAATTGTTGACCTTGATTTGAGTTTCATTGCATCTGCTGGGGATGTCCACTTCGGTGACACAAAAGAGGGTGGCATTATGTGCATTCGTGTGAATCCCTCAATGAACGCTTCCGAGGGTGGAAAAATTGAGAACGCTTTCGGCGGTATCAACGAAGGTGAAACATGGGGAAAACGTGCACACTGGTGCGATTATTCCGGTGTCGTCAACGGCACACACGTCGGAATCGTTGTCTATGATCATATCGGTAATCCGCGATACCCAACCTACTGGCACGTCCGCAACTACGGTCTAATGGGAAGCAACATCTTTGGCAGTGGCACCTTTGAACGTGACAAATCTAAAGATGGATCCTACACACTCAAAGAGGGTGAGGAGATGCACTTCCGATTTCGCGTGCTTATTCATGCAGGAGATGCCACTGTCGGCAAGGTCGCACAGAAATATCACGATTTCATTAACCCACCGACTGTTGATATATCATAAAACAAATTC
This sequence comes from Candidatus Poribacteria bacterium, assembly GCA_012270795.1. Lineage (GTDB taxonomy): Bacteria > Poribacteria > WGA-4E > WGA-4E > WGA-3G > MSPOR6. The sequence goes on along the minus strand of JAAXHO010000151.1, from coordinate 14,069 downwards.
AATTACACTTTTATAGCAAAACAGGAACTTCTTTACATAGGAGACAGATTTATGCCAATACCTACAATACACGTTGGCTGCACACATTTTGCACACGGACGTTTACAAGCACAAGTCAACACACACGGACTGGAACCTGTGGCGTGTGTTGACATCAACTTTGAAGGCGCGAAAAGAGGCGTAGAATCAATAAACGGTGCACCAGAAGGTTTGTCAGAACGCATCTACACAACAATCACCGAAGCAAAAGAGAAACATGCTGAAGCTCAAGCATGTCTTATCTATGCTTCAACAACCGTGCATGAAAAACTAATCGTTGAAAGTCTAAATCTCGGTATGCACACACTTTGTGTGAAGCCAATTGCAACAACACAAGCAGAATTCCACAACATTATCAAAGCACACAAGGCAAACCCCGGAACAATTTTGGTGCAAGGGCAAAACAAGCGGTGGAATCCAGCAGCAGCAAAAATGCGGGAATGGCTCCGAGAAGATGGCGGTATCGGTGAAATGTTAGGCGGCGAATGCCGATTCTGGATACGCCAAAACCTATTCACAGGCCCCGATTCACGCCAACCCGATGCTTACGTTGATGGACTCTATTTCCACGCCGGTTGCAGCCACCAAATTGACCAACTCGTTGGAGCAAAAGGACTCCCAAAATACGTTACCGCACAGGTTCACAACCGTCGCGACCCAGCTTTAGGACAGATAGACGCATGGGGTACCGCAGGTGGAAACGCTTTGATGGAATATGCAAACGGCGCACCTTTTACCTACGCTGGCACACGCGCAGGACACATGGGAGCTTACGGTTGGAGCGGAAGTTGGACATTTCACGGTGAAGAGGGAGACCTACGTCGTGACGGCGGACACCTCCAACTTTTCAGAACAGGCCAAGAAATTGAAAATCTTACCCTCCAAGACCTCCACGGAGGATTGATTGAAGACGACAGACTCCAATTTGATGCCTTCGCCGAAGCTATCACAACAGGCAAAGACCGTGACTGGATCCAAGATAGCACACTCGGCACATGGATACTGATGGAAGCATGCAACGAATCTGCACGCACACATGCACGCGTTGATGTTGAAGCATTTGCAGAGAAGATGTTGGCTTAGTACGGAGGCTTCAAATGCAATCCCCACACGGATCCGCATTCCGTCCATCTATAATGGGCAGCAACGGCATGGTGACATCCGGACACGTCCTTGCATCACAAGCAGGTATCCAAACGATGATGGCAGGTGGCAACGCGGTTGACGCTGCAATCGCAACTGCTGCCGCACTCGGTGTCGTGGAACCTGCCGGGTCCGGTATCGGCGGTGATGGATTTATCCTCATCTATTGGGCAGAAACAGGACAAGTCGCAGCAGTAAACGCCACTGGACCTGCACCTCGCGCTGCAACACGCGAAACATATCTCAAAAACGGCGGCATCCCCATGAAAGGCATGCAAAGTGTTTCGGTACCAGGACTTGTCGACGGATGGCTGCTTGCACATGAACGGTACGGAACACTCAAATTAGAAGAAGTTTTCGCGCCCGCAATTGCTCTCTGTGAAGAAGGATTCCCCGTTAGCCACAGGCTTGCAGGTAGTTTGAGAGGACAAAACACGAGTTTCTCTACTGACCCACATACACGTGCTATTTTCACAAACGATGGTGAACCGATCCCCGCAGGTGAACGTCTTGCCAATCCCAATCTCGGCACCACCCTCCGCAAAATCGCTAATGAGGGTAGAGATGTGTTCTACAAAGGCGAAATTGCCAAAGCCATAGATAAATTCAGCCATGCTTATGACGGACTACTAACAGCAGAAGACCTTGCAAACTACCATGCACACTGGGATGAACCTATACACGTCAACTATCGTGGTTATGAAGTGTATGAGATGCCTCCAAACTCAAGCGGACATATCTTATTGCAAGAATTGAACGTTGTAGAATTGTTCGATCTGCGAACATTAGGATGCAACACTACCGAAAGTGTCCATCTGATGGTCGAAGCAAAAAAACTCGCCTTCGCTGACAGAGAAAAATATATGGCAGACCCCAATTGGGTGGATGTCCCAATAAAAGGGCTGCTGTCTAAATCTTATGCCGCAGAACAAGCAAAACGCATTGACTTGGAGAAGGCTGCCGTTGATGTCCCCGCAGGTGGACCCGAAGTACACCAAGATACCACCTGCTTCTGCACTGCTGACCGTGCAGGAAACCTCGTTTGTGTGCTACAGAGTATCCAATCGGGTTTCGGTTCTGGTCTAATCGCAGGTGACACAGGCATTCTACTGAACAACCGAATGACCTATTGGCATCTGGAGGAAAACCACCCAAATTGCTTGATGCCGGGTAAAAGGGTCCGCCACACAATGAACCCTGTCATCGTCACAAAAAACGGTAAACCTGTGTTAGCGTGTGGAACACCGGGAGCAGATACGCAAGTCCAAACCAACTTACAGTTAGTTACACATGTCCTTGACTTTGGCATGACACCACAAGAAGCGGTCTCTGCACCGCGTTGGCGAAGTCTTCAAAACCCAATGGAATCCACTATTCCACACACCTGCTCCAATCACCTACAGTTAGAAACGCGGTTTTCCTCAGATACTCAAGAAGGTTTAGCACAGAAAGGACATGAACTCCAACTTGTCGGAGATTGGGGTGGTCCGGGCAGCGCACAGATGATACAAGTTCATGCCGAATCAGGGGCACTCATCGGCGGCTCCGATCCAAGAACTGACGGGTACGCAGTTACTTTTTAGTAGTCTTATATGGAGATGTAAATGAAAATCTTAGTCACAGGCGGCACAGGACGTATCGGATCAAACCTCACAAAAAAACTTTTAGAGAAAGGACACGAAATCCGTTGTTTTACATATCCCGGTGATGCAAACCGTGTTGACCGATGGAAAGGTACTGAAGGCGTTGAAACCGTCCTCGGTGATCTCCGCGAATACGCAGATGTCAAAAATGCCGTTGAAGGCGTTGATGCTATCTATCATATCGCAGCAGCTTTTGGAGGCCCGTTTAATCACCGTGACTATTTGGCTATCAACGGAATGGGAACGCTCAATATATTAGAATGTGTCCGCGAATTCAACCCGAACATACATCGCCTCGTCTATGCATGCACCGAAGCGATCTACTGGCGAATGACAGAAAAAGGCAGACTCTTCAACGAACCCATCACTGAGGATATGGTCGCAAAATATCACCACATGCCCTACTTCCTCACAAAATGGATCGGCGAAGAACTCTGCATGTCGTATCACTATCAGTTTAAGGTCCCATCCACTGTGTTTCGGTTCACCACTGTCATTGAACCCAGTGAATTCCTCAATCAAGACGGAGTCCCAAAAAATTTCGTTTTTAGTCAGATATACAACCGATACAAAAACTACAAAGGCAACGACCCCGCAGAATTAGAGACTGCTGAAGCAGTAAAAAAAGCATGGAACGGGGAAGAAAAATTCATACTCAAACGCAATCCTGATGATAGACCTTACAAGGAACATTTAACCGACATCCGCGATATTGTGCAAGGATTGGTATTAGGGATAGAAAAGGATGCCGCTGTCGGTCAAGAGTTCACACTCGGCGGCAAAGGTCTTTTCAAACACGAAGAGGTTATCCCTTATCTGTGTGAACGCTACAAAATGGATTTCGCCGACATAAAACTCACAAACCCAAACTACTTTGAATTTGACCTAACAAAAATCAAAACATTGCTTGACTTTGAACCGCAGCACGATATGCCAAGTATCATTGATGCAGCAGAAGCCATGCAACGCGGGAAAGATGTCGGCATCATTCCAACAGGCATCCGATGGGATTAGCGTTAATTTTTCCTTGAAAAATAGAAAAAAATGCGTTAAACTTAAGAATATACACCGGACTTCGACCATAAGCATTGAACATGTATAGGAGATTTGCAATGAAAACACCATTTTGGACAACATATCGGTACGGGGCAATCCTACTGCTCCTCACTTTCTTCATAGCGAGTTGTGCCACTGTCACAACAATGACAACAACCGATACACACGTCCCCTCAAGCACCAAACACCTGGACAGACACATTGATACTGTCCTAAAACGGGAAGGGTTACAACCTTCAAGACAAACAACTGATACAGAGTTCTTACGCCGCATCTATTTAGACATGACAGGAAAAATACCGACACCTGAACAGGTGTTAGATTTTGTTGACGACGGTTCCCAAAACAAACGTTCAAAACTCATTGATGAACTAATCGGTAGTGAAGAATCTGTTGAGTTTTGGACAAACAAATGGGTGAACTGGCTCATCGGTAGACGCGACGACGGTGATGACAGACGCGTCGGTCTATATGGATGGGTAAAAGAAACTATTGAAACCAACAGACCTTACAACGAATTTGTCCATGAACTTGTGGCAGCTGATGGAGAGATAAAGGACAACCCCGCAGGAAACTACGTCCTTCGTTATGAACGCTCACCGGTCTTCTTGACTTCTCACACATCCCGACTCTTCCTCGGTCTCCCAATGCAGTGTGCTGAATGCCACGACCACAAGACAGAAGCATGGCTACAAGAAGATTTCTACGGTGTCGCCGCTTTCTTCACAGGCATTCAAAGTGAGGAAAGAGGAAACATTGAAACCGTAGATATGATCGGCGATATGAAAACAATGGAGAATTACTACATCTCCTATAACCCAAAACAGAATAGGGACATCTATGTTGAAAGTATGAAAGAATCTGTCTCACCAAGATTCCTTGATGGTACCGATTACAATGGGGAACTCAACAAAAAAAGAGAAGCTCTCGCAGACTGGATGACAGCAGATACAAACCCATACTTCAGCAAAGCAATCGTAAACCGAATCTGGAAACACTTTATGGGACGCGGTTTCGTTGAACCTGTTGACGGCTTCGGAGAAGAATATCCCGCAACTAATCCTGAACTCCTCGCATGGTTAGCAGAAGATTTTGTTATTCACGGACATGATTTGCAACACCTTATGCGGATTATCCTCAATTCTAAAGCCTACCAACGAAGTTCTGAAATTAATAAGAGCAACGAAGATGATGAAATCTACTACTCACACGCTTATATGAAACCCCTAAGCGCGGAACAGTTCTTCTACTCTTTGATGCAAGCAACAGATTTTGATAGACACCAAAAAATAGTTGCAGGTGGATTAGGCAGCGAAAGTGGAGATGAACGTAAAAGTAAACTACGAGGCTTTGAACGGGAAAAACGCGAACATCTCAAAAAATTCCTATTCCTACTTGACAACGGAGAGATGGAAGAAATCGAAGCATTCAACGGAACCGTACCCCAAGCCCTTATGATGATAAATGGCGATATGGTGACTGAAAGTTCCAATTACAAAAAACACGGGAGTTTCATAAACTATGTCCTTGATAACTGGCGAGAAACACCCGAAAGAGTTGAATTTATTTACCTCACCGTACTATCACGGAAACCAACATCTAAAGAACAAACCTTTTTCCAACGCTACTTAGATCGTAGTCTATACAGAGACAAACAATTGGCTTACGAAGACCTCTATTGGGTTCTTCTGAACTCAGCTGAGTTCTCACTAAACCATTAGAATAACAAGTGGTTCGTCAATCGACGAACCACCTTCCTATATATAGGAGCATCGTCAAATGAAAAAGTTTAGTATATTAATCCTCTTATGTTGTTTCACCTTTAGCTTTACAACGATTGCCACATCTCAAATCTACTTTGAAGATGACTTTGACAACGTCAATGAATCTCAAGAAAAGTGGGTGGCACTATACGGCACCTGGGAATTCAAAGATAAGGAATACCATCAAAAACTAAATGATGCAAATTGCATGAGTGTCGTTGCTGATGACTATTGGGATGAGGAATGGAATGAGTACACCTATGAGGTACGTGGTAATAAAATAAGTGGTGCTGAAGGATTTCTGATTATGTTCCGGTGCCAAGGCACGATGGAACCTCGGGGAAGGAACCTTAAAGATCACCCCCCGCGCATGCAAGAACAGCAAAGGTTAGAATACTGGTGGAACCTCGGTGGTTGGACTAATACAACTTCAAAAGTAGAGTCGTGGGGTGGTGTAGCAAGCCCGAACACTAACCACACTATCAATACAAACGAATGGTATAACATCAAAATTGTTAATACTCCTACCGGTTACACGCTTTACCTTAACGATGAAAAAGTAGGGAACACTATTAACGATTCCACAAGAAATGGTGTAGGCAGGATCGGTGTCGCAACATGGCATACCATCGCAAGATACGATGATGTCCTCGTCTATGGACCCAAAGGAGCCTTACCTGTCGACCCCAACGGCAAAATCGCAACAAGCTGGGGACTCATCAAAGCTGGAAGATAGTCCATTGTTGGAGGGGTTTCTAACCCCGATTTGAAAACCACCACATCAACACTAATAGTAATCTTTACCACAAAAAGGAGCACACAATATGAAAAGATTGAGTACATTTATTCTCTTATGTTGTTTAACTTTCGGACTTGTAACAACCGCAATATCACAAGTCTACTTTCAAGATGATTTCGAGCAACCCAGTGAATCTGAAATGAAATGGGTGGCACTCTTTGGAAACTGGCAAGTCGCAGATGGCGTATATAAACAAGCCGCAAACAGTGTCAACTGTATAAGTCTCATCTCCGACGAATACTGAGACGAAAGTTGGAACAATTACACTTATGAAGTCCGAGGCAGTAAAGTCGGCGGGGCTGAAGGATTCCTCATACTGTTCAAATGTTTGGGACTCATGCAAGACAGAGGCCAAGCACTCACACCCCATCCACCCCGCATGATAGACCAACCCCGACTACAATACTGGTGGAATATCGGCGGTTGGGGGAACTCCCTCTCCCGAATAGAAGCATGGAATGATGGGGCATATCATCAGGCAGCTGATAGCGCAGACATCGTCGTTACAGGCGACTGGTACAATATAAAAGTTGTCAATACACCTACCAGCTACTCACTCTATTACAATGATGAATTAGTAGCAGAGATTAACGACACCGCTCGGGATGGTGCAGGACGTGTCGGTCTGGGAACATGGGGCACCATGGCAAACTATGATGATGTACTCGTCTACGGACCCGATGGCCCCACACCCGTTGACCCAAAAGGAAAAATCGCAACAAGTTGGGGACTCATCAAAGCTGGAAGATAACATTAGTTTAGCACAACCTGTTAGATTGTGCAGAAACCAACAGAACACAACCTAACAGGTTGTGCTACATATCCAAATCAAAAGCAAGGTAGCGTCATCACCAATGGCACTACCTCTTTTTTGTAATCTAACCTAACTCAATGCTACAAAAAACAGGTGCAAAAATGGAAAACCACTCAAACTACGAAGACTTACAGACACACATACGCAATCTAAAAACACCACCCATAGAGACATGGGAGAACAAATACAGCGACAAGGACTATACAATTGAAATTACCAACCTTGAATTCACTGCTGTCTGTCCAAAAACCGGACTACCCGACTACGCAACAATCTGTATCACATACATGCCAGACAAACATTGCGTTGAACTCAAGGCGTTGAAAGAATACTTTGTCTTCTATCGGGATATAGGCATCTTTCATGAACACGTCGTCAACAAAGTACTGGAAGACTTTGTCGCAGCGTGTCAACCCAGATCAGCAGAAGTTGTCGGTGATTTCAACATCCGCGGCGGTATGAAAACCATCGTCCGAGCAAGGTATGTGGCATCGTAGGAGCGACTTCACAGTCGCGACCGATCTCCCCAATAATGGTAGGAGCGACCTCACAGTCGCGACCCAGGGACTTCGGCAGGAGCGACCTCACAGTCGCGACCTTTCAACCACATATCGGTAGGAGCAACTTCACAGTCGCGACCAGGAGGTCGCTCCTACCAATAGGAGAGAAAAATGCAAAAAAGATCACAACCAAGACACAATCAATTACGAAAAGGTAGACGATCAATTCCTGGTGCATACTATTCTATAACCATATCAACACACAAGCGAAACCCAATACTTGCGAATGCCCAAATAGCAAATACCATTTTTGAGACATTTGACTGGTTAGAAACACAAGACAGAATCAAATGGACATGTATAATAGTGATTCCCGATCATATCCATACCATTTTTCAATTAGGATATACACATTCTTTATCAAATGTAATAAAATCTCTAAAGACTTTTACAGCGAGACAGATAAACAAATCTCTTGGTCGGAGCGGAACATTTTGGCAATCCTCATTTCATGACCACGTTATTCGGAAGGACGTGTCTTTAAAGACCATATTCGCTATTATTATGAAAATCCCGTTCGGCGTGGGTTAGTGTCAGAGGCAAGAGATTATCCGTTTTGGCGGTGCAAATACAGTATGGAATAATTCTTTGCAATTGCTTTTTTTACGGTTACATCCCACCCGTGATATTCTGGTAGGAGCGACTTCACAGTCGCGACCAGAGGTCGCTCCTACCAAGATGGAAAACACGCGACCAGAGGTCGCTCCTACCAACAAGGGGAAACACAACATGAGGGCAACAAAAAAGAAAAAGTAGAGAGATTGCTGGCACAAACTCTCTACTTTATTAGGTTAGTTAGATAGGTAAGGTTAGTAATTCCGCCTTGAGGAAACCATCATAACAACGGCAATTTGCATAAGCTCCCAAAAGGCGAATTATTTTTTAGTTGAGATTTCCTCCAATAAGGATTCTGCAGGGTCCTTATATATAGGAGAACTTGGTTAAATATCCCTGAATTTAACCCTATTGTACCTCTTTTATTTCGCCCCATCGTGTTGTCAGTTTGTTCTCCGCAGAAATCAAACCTCTCAACTTGGTTATGGCAAGCGCTTGACGCTCACCGGCGAAGGATACGTCTTCAATTTGATAGTAGTATACTGCACCAGGTTTGGCTGTAGTATCTACCCATTTATAGGTGTTACGTTCACCCGTTGTACCGTTTCCAGCGATAAGCTCAGCGTTCACCTGCTTATATTCACCGTTCCGAGTTTCACTCCGATAGATATTAAATCCAGCGTTGTCAAGTTCGGATTCGGTTGTCCAACGGATGACAATTTCGCCATCTTCCAATGCAGGACGGAAGGAGGACAACTGAACGGGTAGCGGAGTACTTGTTGTGTGTCCCGGCGTACCTATGTCCAGGCTACTTCCATACCATGTGATCTGTCTTCTTGCCAACTTGGTATCAACGGCGTGAACCCAAGTATGTTTGGCATACTTAGCAAAGTGTTTGGCTTCACCTTCTTCACCTGTTTTGCCAGCACCACGCCATTTTGTACCTAACGGTAGGACAGCACCTGTCATATCTGTTGTACTAGTTGGAACACCAGCACGTACAACACCGTCATCGCGTAAACGAATCAACGAAGTCCGTCTGTTATTAATTACCATGGACTCTTCTGTTGGCCAGTTCCAACTGCCATTATCTAATGGGCTATCAAAATTTATGACATCATCATTTTCATCAAGGCGAGGGTTGAAAACATCCGGACGTCTACCGTCCATGTTGCCAACTACATCGGATACTTGACCACTGCCATCAACGATTTCAAGGCGAAATCCCTTCGGGTTCAAGAAAATATCCCTACGAGTTTCCATCTTAAACGGATTCCCGCTTGCTGTCCATATACTACCGACACGGTGATCTGGGAAGTGCACGGATCTATCCGTTCCTGAATTGAGAACTTTATCACCAACGATAAGTATCGTTTGATTCGGTGGAATAAAACGGACACCGAGATTTCTGAACTTGACTTCAACATGGAGTCTATCCTTTCTTCTGGTGTCCCAAGAATCGGAACGGTTGTTTTCCACTCTAATACTCCATCCTTGACGTGCACCACCACCGTCAGTATCTGCATGAAGGTCAACGGTATTGTCCTTGGAAGTATTATGGAGTTCAATCCATTGCGGATAACGGCCACTATCAGTGGTGAGCATCAATTCACTCACAACAACTTTACCATTTGCAAGATCGGTATGTTTGGCTTTCACAACATCGTTCTTATATCCGGGAGTACCATACCCCACGACACCACGATCATAACCGAGCTCACCTTTTCGGCCGGGGAAGTAGATACCATCCTTTTTCCAACCGTGTGTTGTACCGTTACGTGCCAAGACACTACCAACCGCGAGCTTTCTATCATTTTGTAGAAGACTACCAGCATTCGCGGGATGGTAATTGGCGATATTGTCGTGTCCGTTTATGGGCCACGTACGAGTAAACCAGATATATCCTTGATTATCTCCACCAGCACTACTGGCAAACCTTGTATGCGGTTCGCGTTGAATGTCTGATCGATTCGCCACCCGCAGCGTTTTCTTTTCGAAAGTGCCAGTACCGATAACATCATGCATTCTGTCGCGTGAACCGAAACGATGATCACCATCTGCGGTGCGCAAAATTAGTAAGAAATCACCATCATTATAATTATTACCACTGTTTGGAATGTCCAGATAATAGTCTGCATGACCACCTTCACTGGGTAAAACCCAATACTTATGAGGACCTGCCCCACGTGCTTGGTTGTCTACCCCCCCCACTTTAACGTTCTGTCCAGCGGCAAGCGGTGTCTCCTTTGGATCTTTGTTGACGATCAACAAAATTGTTTCTGCATCAAACCAAAGTGCCCTATTTGGGAACTTTATAATTTTTCTTTCTTGGAAATCCCTCGCGGCCCAACTCAACGTCCATCTCTGAATATTTGTTCTTTTTAAGAAACGGAGTTCAAGCCAATCCAAGTCGTCATCACTATTGTTGTGAACTTCGTTGATAATAACCGAGTTCTTAGGCGGATGGTACCTAATCTTGCCATCTATGACACCTCTGTTCAGGCTACCATTAGCATTAAGACCTGGACGGAAATCAACTGTCGGGTTAACCCCTGTACGTGTATTTGCTTCACCTGGTGTGGCTATATGGTTCACATAAGTAGACCGTGTGGACTTAGCCCAACTATTCGGGTGAATACCGTTGGCACCAGTTCTCACCATAGAGATAAAGTCTATTTTGGGATCCGATTGGGAATTACCATTTTGACCTTTACCTGCAATTCTCCATCCTGTCTGAAGGAGATCATACTTCTGGTTGTTACTCAAGCGATCCGTGCGTGTACCTTCATCTGTAGGTGCACTGGTAAGCGTGCGAGGCTTAAACCAGAGTGTGATTGTGCCTGCTGCAGCATTTTCAGTGGAGTTATTGTGAAGTTCAATCCATTGGTGAGCCGTATGACCAACCGTGCCAACTTCTCCCTCATCAAGTGCCCACATAATTTCGTTTATGTTGATGTCAGCAGCTGTGTTACCAGTACCAGCATCTACATATACATCAATAGTACCGCCGCCAAAGAGTAGATTCTCTAAATCAGGCATTGTTGCTTGGGTTTCATATGTAACACCAACAGCCGGTAGTACATCAGCATTCATCTCTGAACCTACCGTGCGAGTAATCGTAGCAGGTGTAACAACCAAATATTTACCCGCTTCCAACCCCGCAGCAAGTGTTATTTCAATTGGAGCATGCGGATCATCCGGTGTTGGTGTTGGTGTTGGTGTTGTTCCCGCTACACTTGTAGTGAATGTGGCGAAATCTTGACCTACTCGCACTGTTACTGTTACAGGGTTATTTGATGTCGGATTGTTAGGATCAATTCGAACGCTGTAATTTCTTCTTGACACACCACCTGGCCCACTAAAAGATCCAGCAACTTTAGTTCCATTTTCAACGGTGACACCAGCATCTGTAAGTGGGGTCGCAGGTGCAACACTATACACGATGTTAACGACAAAAGGTATACCATCTGCTGGCACTGTTTGCGGACCCGTAATCGTCACGCGTTGTGCTTCCGGTAAGTTATTTACCTGGTACGCTTCATTCAATACGAAAGCCGTACCTACTGCATTTCTCACCGTTATTGTATAAGTATCTCCCCCTCCGCCCTGTGGAAGAATAGTTAACACATATCTTGTATGGGGGACATTGGTCGGAGATATATCGTTGATACCTTCATCCACATCCGCAGTGCTTGTATCATCATCCAGAATTTCCCCATTCGTAACTAAAATATTAGTACGAGTAGGAACGTCAGAAACATTAAGTGCAGGATCAAAAGTTAAGGTTAGGATAATCCGTTGATGACTTCTGATTGCGCCGGAAGGTCTACCTGTTATTGTTACTGCAGAAATGGCTCTTGGTATAACTTGGAAATCATATTGAGTATATGGCTGCTGAGGAGCCCCGGGCTTGACATCTGCAACATACCCTTCGTTGCTGAGACCATTTTGAGCTGCCACAAAAGGCGAAATTTGCCGATTCGTACCGATACCAAAGATTCCTGCATCCGCATTTACTACTATGGCAACGTTCATCGGCAGACTCTCAAGAGCAGCATTCGGCACTGTAATCTCTACATAAAACTGACGCAGACTATACTTATCATCGTCAGCAGCATCTGTATTCGCACCAGCGGTCTGAACACGCGTAACATTAGAAACAGTTAACCCAGTTACATTTTGTCCATCAATGAGACCTATGGCAGAAAGTATCCTAAAATCGCTAGATTTGAGATCATCGGCCTCTACAAGACCTGTGCGGGTAGCACTTTGATCGTGCAAACTCGTGTCAGGATCATGGGGAGCATCAGGCTTGGCAGTATCAGCGTTGTATACATCTTCACCAAACGTAACAAGTAAACGGAAAAAACCGACACCACTAGTTGTATCCATCGCAGCCCCTACATCAAGAAGGATTACACGATTACCTGCAACAGCTGTAGTAGCTCCAGGATCTGGTGCCGTGAGTAGTGCATTGCCATTGCTCACAGTCGCTGTTGCAGAGACTGCTTCAATCACTGGATCCGAGGTGGCATTACCTGTGTGTCCCAAAGTCATTGAGTCGTCCAACACAATGGATACTATTGCGGGACCACCTTCTGCTGCCATCACGGTCGGCACAAGAGCAAACCCGGCAACGAACAATATAGAAAAAACTAAAGAAAATGTCAATCTATGTGACAGGTTCATTATTTATTCTCCTTATAAAATTTTAAACTCAAGTTAAGATTCAGGGATTTATTCCTGTTAATCTATTTTCAATATCAAAACTAATATATTTATGTAAAAAACAGGGAAACCTGTTTACCTATCCTAACCGGTATTGCAATCTGAATTGGACAAAAAGGGTAAAACGTATAATTCGTGGAAAATGTCCGTAATATTCGTTGCTGTTACCGATTAAATTAAAATTTAGAATAATCAACGAAGCATTTACCTTGAACTAACCAAACTTTAACTTCGCTTTCTTTAATCCAAATTTCACATTGCCATGCAGTAATCATGATCACCTGCGTCTGCCAATGTTTTTTAATTATACATTAAAGAATTGTATAATGTCAAGTTAATTTAACAAATTTTCAAATTTTATTCAAGTAACTTTTTATTTATAATCACATATTGTATGATTACGCATGCAATCAGACTTATATAATTATAATAGTATTTACGTTATAAGTCAACAAAAAATTACAAAAAATATGCATATTTTTTGTAATTTAAGCGTTTTTTTGGTGAAATTGTTGTAATTTTCTATAAAAATAAAATAAAAAGTGACTTGTTGCGACACCTAATAACCATCTGTAGGTCGGGTAGAGCGAAGCGACACCTATAAGTGTAAACTTAAGAGCCTTATACCAATTCTAATTAATATTGTCCCATTAAGGTATTTCACTTTTATCGCTGATTGGAGGTCTCTCTTCGGTAGGAGCGACCTCCCGGTCGCGACCGGGAGGTCGCTCCTACCAGATCTCCGCAGCTAATGAGAAATTATATTTTAGAAATGGTATAACTTTCACAGACAAAATATTTGTCTGTTCTGTATAGCAAAAAAATGTTATAATATTTTCAAGTTGCGCTAAATTACTAAAATTATTGAAAGGAATAGATCTATGGTAGATTTAGAAATTCTGATAAAAGGATTCTGTTATTTTTGTATTAGTGGATATATTTGCATTAGTGGAATTCTCGGTCTTACAG
>JAAXHO010000253.1 GCA_012270795.1 Candidatus Poribacteria bacterium | reverse complement strand
GGCACAAGTCGTTATATCTCTATGCTTTACTATGTATTCTCTTAAGTTTACAGTTATGGGGTTCGCTTTGCTCTTCCCGACGGACGAACTATCGGACATCTTTGAGTGTTCCCCATGTAGTTGTGTGTTTTCCAGTTGGCGTAATAACACCTCGGAGCCGATACGTTGTAAGGATGCCACGCGTGCCTGAGAAGTCTACGTCCTCAATGCGATAGTAGTACGCGACATCGGGGTTAGCGGTTTTGTCAATGAATTGATATGTGTTTCGTTCACCCGTAGTGCCGGCACCTTGGATCAACTTGGTATTGATGCGTTGGAAGTTCTTTGTTGGAGAGATGCTGCGGTATATGTTGAACCCCGCATTATCAAGTTCAGATTCCGTTGTCCAGCTGATAATCACCTCATTTTTAACAAATTTTGCAGAGAATTGCGAGAGTTGAACAGGTAAAGGTTTGCCACGCCGATACCCTGGCGTGCCGAGATCGTTCGGATTTCCGTAGTAAATGCCTGCGACGAGTCATTTCGCATCAAAAGCACGAATCCAACCGCGCCTTTCTATCCCTGCACGGGGCACACTCTCATCAAAACGGCGTATCAGAGAACTACGAACACCGTCAATCAAGCTTTCTGAGAGTTCCCATGTCTTCTCGTCACCGCTAAGCGTGCCGATCTGGTCAATCAGGACACCTTCAGAATTTAGCAGTTTGAGGGAGAAACCGCCACGGGTAATAAGGCGATTGTGATTTGCTATATCATCTTGTGCAAGTTCCTGTGCATGCAAAACGTCCAGTTGATAGACAGCGTTATCTGAAAGGTTGCTGCTCCCTGAACGTCTTCCCAAAGTCGTAACAATCAATCTCGCCTGTTGGGGCAGAATGATAAAGTCCTCTTTAAACGTAGTTGTCGCTTCTAAAAGCGAAGGCTGTAGACGTTTCCAGTGGAGTTTCCATCCATTCAGGTTTACTGCTGAGATGCCACTGTTATAGACTTCAATCCATTGCGGAAGCGAGTCTTTTCCATCCTCAGACTCGAACATAAATTCGCTAAGGAATATAACTTTTTGGGTCGACTGATCTGGTATAGGTGGCGTTGGATTGGGTGTAGGTGGCGTTGGCTCTGGTGTAGACTCCCTATCATCTGTGACATAGACCTTAGTGGAGAAAGCAGCGATTGCCGTGGCATCATTTACAGATTCCGCTACGACGGTCATATCAAATATACCATGCTTCGAAAATGAAGCGCGTGGAATCGTCAATTTCACATACCCATCATACCCTGGGTCAACTAAGATAGCAGTTGGGGTTAATGTTGCATTATCAAGTTCGCCTGATACTGTTAAGAAATATTGATCTAATTTTGAGCCTTTATTTTCTACATATAAGATATAAATTGCATCTCTAGTATCAGACATTCGGAAAGGCCACCCATCAACGAATAAGCCTGCTGGGCCGTAACTTATATCATAAGTTTCACCTCTTATTGCTACTTCATAAGGTTTAGTTGCAGGAGCGTTGACCTTGATAGAAACGATTACATCAGAATATGAACTGTCATCACCTGTAGAAAGCGCAAGGACGGTAATATCATAATAACCAGTCTCCAAGAGCATTCCACGAGGGACCGTCAAAGTTATTTCTTCCTCAGCAAATGATTCCAGTTCCACCGACCATTTATTTAAGGTTGGAGGCGAATCGCCTCCCTCGTCGGGGGAGGTCAAAAACTCATACTCGCCAGCAGGGTTTGTTATATTTATTTCAAAGATTATCGTATCTGTAGTGTCACCGAAATTTGTTAATAACAGGGTAAAAGTGAAGTCATCAGTATCAGTCAGTAGAGTTATCAAATCAGTTTCATCATCCGTATCTAAAAATACCTCATAATATGGTGGGAATTGTGCTCTAACTGTGCCAGGACCAAAAACTGAAGTAAACAAAACACCAACAATGAGTGTGATAAGTAAAACGTACATATTTTTTCGCATTTCAAATTTCTCCTTGGTAAGTATAGTAAACTTTAGAAATTTTGATACATGTTTATAACCTCATTTAGTGGTATATCCACATTAAATGGTAAAATCCATAATTAACGACTTGTGTCAGCTAACTAATTATTTTTGTTATTTTCACATTCCAAATTAGTTGTACTTTGAAAGCAATGGTATACGTACCAGCATCTTGTATAAGTTACACCTATTATTGCTACTTCATAAGGTTTAGTTACAGTATCTTTGACCATGATATGAAAGGTTATTTCAGAATATGAATCCGGATCACCTGTAGACCACGCATAGACGCTAACATTATACTCACCAACCTTTGATAACATTCTACGTGGGATCGTCAATGTTATTTCTTCATCAGTCCCTGCTTCAAGTTCCACCGACCATTTATTTAAGGTCGGAGTCGAATCGTCTCCCTCGCTGGGAGAGGTCAAACCAAGCACTAACCCGCCGGTAGGGTCTTCCAGATCCATTTCAAAGGTTACTGTATCTGAAGCTTCACCCTCATTTGTTACTGTCATGGTAAAAGTCAAGTCATTAGTATCAGTCAGAATAGTTATAGGATCTGTGTCATCATCCGTATCTAATAATACGCCATAAAATATTTGTGCCCTAACTGTACCAGGAACAAAGCTAAAATAAACACCAACAATGAGTGTGGTAAGTAAAACGTACATATTTTTTCGCATTTCAAATTTCACCTTTGTAAGTATGAACTCATAAAATCAACGGTATGAATGCCATTTAGGCATTCCCTACCTACTGGGGAGGGTGCGGTTAGGAAACCGCACCTCCGCAATGTAATAGTAATTTTAGATTTCACTATAAATTATCAGGACTTACGCATTTTCTCTTAAAGTCCCACTGATAAGGGGAGAGGCGTAAGTTCTGAATAATAAGCGTTATGTTGGTATCACGTTAACATTTCAGGGTTAATGTGCGTTTTATTGCACGTTCACACCTAATAGTAATTTTAATGAAAAATGTGGAACAGATTCAGGGTTCGGTAGGAATCTATTCAACTAACCTATAAAAGTGCCGGATCCGTGCATATTGCCGTTGCTCAGATCCTTCGTATTTGAAATTCGGTTTGTGTGCTTGGGATTAAAAACCTTACCAATATGGAAATCCCTGATGTTTATGTCAAACCGAATGTTGTATTTTTTAATTTACGCTACTAAATTATAATATTGGTTGCAAAAAATGTCAACTATATAATATCTAATTATGACATAATAGGTTATATTTTGTCAAGTTAAATTATTAAATTGTGGTTGTGTAGAGTTTTGGTTTCTTGTCTGAACCAGGATTTTCAGGATTTTCAGGATTTCCAGATTTTCAGGATTATGAGTTTGGTGCATTAGATTGCCATTCGAAAGTTAACATAAATGCTTATCAAAAAACATTGATGAGGTAATCCTGGTAATCTGGAAATCCTGAAAATCCTGGTTCAGACAAGTAATAACAATTACTCGTCTGCTTCATCAGAAGGCATATCAATTATCCAATTGCTTATATAGTCAACATCACGGACAACCTCTCCCGTAGATTTCAATTTATACTCTGCACCTTGTATAGCAGGTTCAAGAGAATCGAGGTCGGGTGGCAAGGAAAACTCTCCTTTGTCATCTGCCCTATTGAAAAAGATACCATCTTTGGTGATACGTGTGATCTTTCCATGCACTTGGATACGTTTGACGACTTCTCCATCGCTATTGCGATATGTGAGTCCTGCCAGCAGATGTTTGCCAATATATGCTTTTGATTTTTCCATCTCCTCTTGACCCTCTGGTTGTGAAATGTCTTGCGATTCTACGGTTTCAGTGGGTTCTTTGTTGATGTCTTCATGCAAATCTTGGTTAACATTTGAAGTACATTCTGAAAATAATACAATTACCAGCATTAATGTGATGAAAACTATAATCTGTTCCATTAGGTAACCTCATGAGTTCTAATCTGTTGAAAGTATAGCAGAATTGTATCGCAAATTCAATTCAAAACTTTACACACTCCTCCCTCTCAGGGTTATTCAGTTTTAAGAGTTTTCCGTTTATTTGTGTTACTATTGGTTTATATCGTAGGTTGGGTAGAGCGCAGCGAAACCCATAAGCGTCAATTTAAGAAATGAACCTCTTGTTGGCGGGGTTTCTAACCCCGATTTTATGCCATTCCCCTCTGCTATCGGGGTTAGAAACCCCGCCAACAAGAGGGAAATAGGGTAGAGTAGCTCCTAAATTGACACCCGGGGAATGCTATATAGCATTCATACCGTTGATTTATGGGTAGAGCTTGGGAAACCCGACAGGAACGAAACGTGTTGGGTTTCGCTGCGCTCTACCCAACCTACGCATCTAATTCACGAATGTTATAAATATCTGCAAAAATACCAAAACTGAATAACCCTGCCTCCCTCTCCTGGCGGTTGACATATTCATTGTAAACAGGTATAATATTCCTGATGGTCAAAGTTGAAGGTATTGACAGAAGAGGCACAATAATGATCACCCAACGATTATCAATTTGTGGATATTAAAGGAAATTTATGTTTCTTACACTCAAACAAGCAAGCCTATGGGCATCAGACTTGCTCAAAAAGAACGTTACCACCGCTAACATTTCCTACTTAATTCAGTATGGACATATTGAATCTGTACTGAAAAATGGGGCAACGTTGGTTTCCTTGGAGAGTCTTGAAGAATATTATGGACAAAGTAATCGCGAAAACCGATGGAAAAATGAACTTGGTGATGACCTAAATTGGGCACTGTCTTTTGAAGAGTTCAAAGAAGCAGAAACAACAAAGCATGTGCATCGACTACATCCTTACAAAGGCAAATTCATTCCGCAATTGGTTGAATACTTTTTAGATGTACATATTGACGTTTATAAAAAGGAAGCATATTTCCATGCGGGAGATATTGTACTTGATCCGTTTTGCGGCAGTGGAACAACGTTGGTGCAAGCCAACGAACTCAGTATGCATGCAATTGGAATTGATGTGTCTGCCTTTAATGCTTTCATAAGCAATGCAAAGGTAAGCACATTCAACTATGTTCAGTTATACGATGAAGGAATGCAGCTTACAGCATCACTTAAGAATTGTGTTGCACAATCTGATGTAATTGCGTTTGAAAACCAACTTGCTGAAAAACTAAAAGAATTCAACAATAAGTACTTCCCAATTTCATTCAAACGAAAAGTGAGAAATGGTGAAATAGACCAGAAAAAGTATGGTGCTGAAAAAGAAAACGCTTTTTTGGATACGTACCGGCAACTAATAGCAGCGCATCAAATTGATATACAGATGCCAAAGGACTCTACTCGCTTTATGAAACAGTGGTATCTACCGGGGGTCAAAGCAGAAATAGATTTTATCCACAGCCAAATTCGTAAAATAGAAGACTCACCTACGCAGAATGCTTTGAGACTAATCTTAAGTAGGACAATCCATTCGTGCAGAGCGACAACACATGCGGATTTAGGAACTTTACGAAAACCTGTTACAACAACCTAC
This sequence comes from Candidatus Poribacteria bacterium, assembly GCA_012270795.1. Classification (GTDB taxonomy): domain Bacteria; phylum Poribacteria; class WGA-4E; order WGA-4E; family WGA-3G; genus MSPOR6. Next base: position 58,018 of record JAAXHO010000253.1, on the reverse strand, counting down.
TATTGCAGGAAGCATGGAAAAATATGTAAACCTCTCTTTTCTATATTAGGATGGTGGGAAAGATATTGTAAAGATAGTTTACAAAGATGGATTGAATTCAGTAAGTTAAGAACGGAAACATTTCAACATTGCATCACAGGTGATTCTCGAACGATTGATGTTTTTAAGATGTTGAGCCAAGTAGATCCCAAATTCGCGAAGGTTGCTGAAAAACAAAAGATCAAAGGAATCTTTACAAGTCCACCTTATGTCGGTCTCATTAACTATCATGAGCAGCACGCCTATGCTTATGATCTCTTCGGTTTCAAAAGATTAGATGAATTAGAAATTGGACCATTGTTTAGAGGAAAAGGTAGAGAAGCAAGAGAATCGTATATACTAAGGTATTGCGCAGGTCTTCAAAAACTGCAAGCGTTTTTTGGCTGATGATTACGATGTTTTTGTTGTAGCAAATGATAAGTTCAATGTGTATCCGACTATTGCTGAGATGGCAGGAATGCACATTGTTAATCAACACAAGCGACCTGTCTTAAACCGGACAGAAAAAAATCGTGAGTCAGCGTATTCAGAAACTATATTTCATATAAAAAACGTACATTGTGAAAAGGTTAGGTCAAATGAAAGATACTTTTGAAACTACAAATTATGGTATGAACGACTTGGAGGAACGACTTGGAGGAAAATTAATGTCTCAAATTAAATCGGTGTTGCTATGGGAAAATCAAAGGCGGTATATCCGTGAAGCGATAGATGCAGGTACCCTCATAGGTGCAATAATTCCAACTGGTAGCACTGAACAACATAACGAACACTTGGCAATGTACCACGATACGCAGAGTGCAGTGTATGTATCTAAACTGGCAGCAGAAAAGTTGTTTCCACAGGTGATTGTTACAACGCCACTGGCAATCGGTGTCTCGGAACACTGGATGGATCACAAAGGCACACTTACCCTACGTCCAGAGGTGTTTTGTGAGGTGCTTTACGATGTTGCAGATAGTGTGCGTAGACATGGTATAAGTAATATTCTGATTTGCAATGGTCACGCGGGCAATTCCGCGCCAGTCCGAAATGTGTTAGATGAATACCGCGAAAAACTTGGTGTTAACATTGCATTTCATTCCTATTGGGAAGCTTATGGCAGTGAGTTAGTCAAAGAACAGATGGAATCCGGTGAATGTCCTGGGCATGCAGCAGAGTTTGAGACGGCATTTGCACTGGCTGCATTTGCTGAAAACGTTGATTGGAACGGCGTTGACTACGATAGTGCAAAACTTACTATATCGGATGAAAATCAAGCAAAATCTGACCGTAAATATCATCATCATGCGAAACTTGCCACAGTAGAAAAAGGTCAGGTTATGATTGATGTTGCTGTGGATTGGGTAGCAGAAAAAATGCAAGAGATGATGTCGTAATTTATTCTTGTTGTAGGGGTATGTTATTGTGCGCGGTTGAAAACCGCGCCGACAAATTGCCTTTTTCTAATGTCCTTCAAGTGCTTTTCGCAGCCCATCGCCATGCTGTCGCCACCAACTATAGAGTATTGAAATGTCTGTGCCGATGCAGAAATGTTTTACTCCCATATCAAGGAATCGTTTTGCACCATCAACACTTTCAATTTCGGCGCGCGGTGGGACCCCCATTTTTAGTGCAGTCTCAAACACCTTCCGTTTTGCTTCCTGTATTTCAGATGATCCACCGTGTCCTACCTTTCCAACACTCATAGAATAATCTGATCCACCCCATTGAATCATATCAATACCTTTAACAGATAACACCTCTTCAAGATTCTCAACGGTGCCTTTTTTCTCAATCATGATGACAACGACGACATCTCGGAGAGCTTGTACGTACTCAGGTCCACCACCGTATCCCATATAGGCGAACCGACGCATTGCTACGCCATAACTACCACCATCTTCAGGTGTATCCGCACGCGTGGTACGGACACATTCCTTCACATCTTCAACGTTTTGGCAATCTGCATATAGTATACTTTGGAAACCAGAACCGATGGCGCGTTGTGCTAAAAACCCACGTGGTTCTTGGTCAACTTTGATCATTGTAGAGATATTGTGAAGTTCAGCGGCACGGCATAAGTTATCTAAATCGTGTAGGTCGTACGGACTATATTCACCTACAAATTCAACATAGTCGTACATACCCGTATGACCGATTGCTTCCACTATTGAGGGCCAAGTTGTGTGGATACGTGTTCCAATTGTCGGTTTTCCATCATTGAGTAGTTCCCGAAAGGTGTTTTTTCTCATCTATATTCCTCTTAAGTCTTGATAATAACAATCTATGATACACCTGTTTTCGTACCTGACTGTTTTATATTAGCAGGAATCAACACTTTTTACAACTGAAATAACTAACCACTACCTTGTTTTTTATTATTGTATCGTATATAATAGGTAGATAATCAGAGTGGATATATCATCATTAAGGCATCTGTGTTTTTTATAAGAAACATTATAGTCATATCATGAGTAAACATAATTGCGATAAACTGAAATTCGATGTTGAACAGATCAATGTTGTTGCCCTGTGTGGGAGTCTGCGGAAAGGGAGTACCACACATGCCGCCCTGATAATAGCACTTGCTGGTGCGAAAGAGGTGGGTGCAAAAGTAGAGTTGATTGATCTGAGTCAATATCAGCTCATATTTTATGGTGCAGTTCCTGATATGTCCGAGTATCCTGCTGATGTATTCAAACTTAGAGAAAAAGTTAAACATGCACATGGTATCCTGCTTGGTACACCTGAGTATCATGGGAGTTTTAGTGGTGTTCTAAAGAATGCGTTAGATTTGATGTGGTATGATGAATTTGAGAATAAGGTTGTTGGTTTAATCGGTGTTTCTGGTGGCAGATTAGGTGCAGGAAATGCGTTATCTATGCTAAGGACCGTTGGTGCTACATTACGCGCCTGGGTTATTCCGACAGAGGTATCCATTGCGCGTGCGTCTGAAGCATTTGATGAGAATGGCAACCTACATGATGCTGAATTATCAGCGCGTGTAAAAGCGGTGGGTCGGCAGGTCACGCAGTTCGCTGCGCTTTGTAAATCTGGAAAGAAGTTGAAATAAATATGGAAGAAATACATAATTGGAAGAGTTGGATAGGTACAGACGAAGCTGGCAAAGGAGACTATTTCGGTCCTCTCGTTGTTGCGGGGGTATATGTTGATGGTGAAATTTGCAATCAACTTTTGGCTCAAGGAATAACTGATGGCAAAAAGGTCTCAAAACAACGTATCCGAAAATTGGCAAACTGGATGTGGAACCATCACGAACAACACATTGTAGTAATAGAAAAGATGCCACACGAATATAATTCCCACTATTCAACCTTACAAGAAAATGGCGACAATCTCAATACTATGCTTGTAAACCTTCATGCTGAGGTAATTCAAAAACTTGTAGACATAACCGATGCAAAGTATGGACTTGTAGATCAGTTTGCAAAAAACGGTTTGATTGAAAAACAGCTGATGAATACGTATCATTCAGAAAAATCACAATCTAACTCAAAGATTAAGATAAGAGAAATTCCAAAGGCAGAAAGGGATATCGCAGTTGCTGCTGCGTCCATAATTGCGCGTGATGCGTTCCTGAGAGGAATAGAAGCATTGTCACAACAATATAAGATCAAATTGCCAAGAGGATCATACAAAGTTATTGATACTGGAAAAGAGTTTGTGAAATTACATGGAACCGATGCCTTAAGAAATGTTGCGAAGTTGCATTTTCGTTTAACAAAGGTTGTTCTGGAACAATAGACTAACAGGACAGGTATATTCCCATGAATTTATCCGATAAGTATTTTGTAATTCATTACGCTGAGGTAGGACTTAAAGGCAAGAATAGAGTATTTTTCGAAAAGAAACTTGCCCGTAATATAAGACTCTCATTGCAGGGTACTGACTATGCTGAAGTCAAAAGATTACACGATAGAATTATTGTTTATGTAAATGATAACACGAATATAAAAGAAATTGAGAAACGACTGCGACGCGTCATGGGTGTTGCACATTTTGAACTTGTATATCGCACTAAAAAAGAGATCACAGCCATAAAAGAAACCGCTTTACAGTTAGCAGCAGATAAGACTTATGAGACACTAAAGGTAGAAACGAAACGCACAGATAAGACATTTCCAATGACTTCTCCTGAGGTCAGCAGCGAAGTAGGAGGATATTTAATCCAAAAGACTGGTACAAAAGCAGATATGTACGATCCTGACCTCAGATTTTGGGTGAATATATCCCACAACGATGCATATATCTATACAGATAAACAGAGAGGGATAGGCGGACTACCCGTTGGTGTTAGTGGTAAAGTGCTTGTGATGTTATCTGGTGGTATTGATTCTCCTGTTGCTGCTTGGCAAATGATAAAACGTGGTGCGAAAGCGGTATTTATCCACTTCTATAGTTATCCGTATACGGATAAAGCATCTTTGGAAAAGGTTATCGAGTTAGCTTGTATCTTATCAGAGTCAAATTATAGAAGTGAAGTCTATTTAGTTCCGTTTGCCGAACTCCAACAGACGATTGTAACAGAAACACCGACTCCGTTTAGGGTTTTGTTGTATCGTAGAATGATGACTCGGATTGCGCAACGTGTTGCTGCACTTGCTGAAGCGGAGGCACTTGTTACAGGTGAAAGTCTTGCACAGGTTGCGTCACAAACGCTAACGAACCTTCGGTCGATTGAAGCGATTGCTGAAATTCCGATTTTGCGTCCGCTTATTGGTTTTGATAAGGTTGAAATCATTGCTAAAGCAGAAGAGATCGGTACTTTTGATATTTCTACACAACCACATCAGGATTGTTGTTCACTCTTTGTTCCGAAGCATCCTGCCACACATGCATCAGTTTCAGAATTAGATAAGGCTGAAGCGGTTCTTGATATTTCTGCACTTGTTGATGCAACGATGAAAGGTATTGAGAAACAGGTTGTCAGCTTTTCTTATGAGTAACCAGATTATAGTTCCGATGTCGCTTGTATAAAATTATTCATTATTTTGCGTTTTCATAAGTTGTGATTTTTTTACCAACAAAGGAGGACACAGAAGTATGGACAAGATTTTACTGATTCGGCTTAGTTCACTTGGCGATATTGTGTTGACAACACCAGCGATTCGGGCGATCCGTGCCCACTACCCTAACGCTTATTTGGCGATGCTTGTTGCTAAGCAATCAGCAGATGTTCTTAGAAATAATCCGCATTTAAATGAGATCATCCAATTTAATCGGACAGCCAAAGACAGGGATACAAAAGAGATGCTTCGGGTTGTCCGTATTTTGCGTCAACGTAAATTTGCAGTTTCATTTGATTTTCAGCGGCGGTTTCGGACAGAACTCCTTATGTATTTTAGTGGTGCGTCTGAGCGTATTGGTAAGGGTATGCTTTGTACCACTCGGGTTCCTGTTCAGGGGAATAAACATGCGACAGAACACTATTTTGACTTATTGCGTGCTGCAGGTATTCCAGCAGAAGATCGTCAATTAGAGATATTTCTATCTAACTCTGAACGTGCTGATGCGTGTCATACCTTTGAAGAAGCAGGTATTTCAGAGATTCCTCTAAAGATAGGACTATTCCCAGGTGCAGGTTGGAAGTTACGGGAATGGATGCCAGAACGTTTTGCTGCTATAGGAGATAGACTTGTTGAAAAATACAACGCGCAGGTAATTCTGTTTGGTGGACCGAAAGAGGTGAAACTTGTCCGAAGCGTTTCTAGTCTGATGCGACACCGATCTTATGCTTTTGCAGGAATACTTCAGCTTCGTCAGTTAGCTGCGTGTATAGAAAAGTGTGACCTGTTTCTTTCAAACGATACCGGTCCAATGCATATTGCGACTGCAGTTAAGATACCTACGTTAGCCTTGTTCGGTCCTGGTAATCACATAAAATTCCAACCTATTGATAATGAACATAAAATGATTCGTCATGATGTGCCGTGTAGTCCTTGCAAGCAGTTTACGGACAAGTGTAAAGATAATATCTGTATGAAAAAGATCACGGTTGATGAAGTATGGGAGTCAATTTGTCAAATGATTGAGAGATAGATTTTCGTTTAGAATTGACCTGTATTTATTCTATTCGTTTGGCAAATCCCATAGGAGTACTACCCCATCCCGACCGGTGCTTGCTATGGTTTTTCCATCAGGAGAGAAGATTGCATGAAAGACAGTTCCGATATGTTTTTCAAAAGTAGTTTTTATTTCACCCGATTTTGCATCCCATAAAACTGTGGTAAGACTATTCCCGCCGCCAAGTATAGTTTTTCCATCGGGAGAGAATGCGATAGAATGGACAAACGAATTATGTTTAGTAAGTAAAGAGATTGCATTTCCTGTTTTTGCGTCCCATAATCGCACTTCACCTTCCATATCACCACTCACGAGCATTTTTCCATTAGGAGAAAAAGCGACTGCTTGAATCCTCTCACTGTGTCCATTCAGAATTGCTTTTTCATTTTGAGTTGATACGTTCCATAGACGCACGGTTTTGTCATTGCTTGCAGATGCAATAGTATTACCGTCGGGGGAGAACGCAACTGAACGCACTGTATCTGTATGCCCTGAAAGGACGGTTATGTGTGTCTTTGTTGTCATATCCCACAAGCATAACTCATTCCCGCTGCCACTCACGGCAATTTTGCCATCTGAAGAATATGCAATTGAATAGACTATCCCTTTTTTTGTGATACGCATTGGTTCATAAGTTTTGTGTCTACATTCCACAGTCCTAACCCATCGATTCTGCCCACAATGATAGTTTTTCCATCAGGAGAAAAAGCAAGGGAATCGCTTTCATTACTAAGAATTTTGGAAATGAGGTGCCCGGATTGTGCATCCCATAGACAAAGAAATTTCTCATCATGGTCAGTTGCGATTATTTTTCCATCAGGCGAATAACCGATGTCATGAATGGAACTCATAAATCCATCAAAAGTGTGTTTGACTTTTCTTGTTTTTACATCCCAAAGTTTTACAGTTCCATCCTCTTCGCTTGCACTTGCGATTATTTTTCCATCAGGCGAAAACACAACAGATTTTATTGCCCCTTTATGCCCGGAGAGTGCTGCTTTAACCCTACCTGTGGATGCGTTCCACAGTCTTATTATCTTGTTCTTACTTGAACTAACGATGGTTTGCCCATCAGGTGAGAAGGCAACCGAAAGTACTTCATCCCGATGTCCAGTAAGGACTCGGTGAATAGATTCGGTTTCCACATCCCATAATATTACGGTTTTGTCTTTACCTGAGCTTGCAACTGTTTTACCATCGGGTGAAAACGCGACAGAATGGACATGTCCGGGGCCATGAGCAATATGCCCACTGAGTGTGGCTTTACGTTCACCTGTGGCAGCATCCCACAATAATACATTTCGATCGTCGGTACTTGCGATAGTATTCCCGTCGGGAGAAAATGCAATGGAATTAACCTCACCCCATGGATGTACATTTTCAGCAATCTGTTCCTTTGTGGCGATATTCCAGGCCCGTATGTAGGGATTTCCGCCACTGACGAGGGTTTTTCCATCGGCAGAAAACGCAACAGATCTAACGCTTCCGTAATCTGCCTTAAATATGGCGATAAGTTCACCATTGTTAGCATTTATCAAACGCAATGTTTCGTTATCGCTTCTATCAATTCCGACAGCGATGGTAGAACCGTCGGGAGAATATGTGACACATCGCCCCCAATTATCTGCATGTTTATTAAACAGATGCTGTTCTTTTCCTGTATCTGTGTCGCAAATCCAAACGCCTATGGTTGTGCAGACTGCTAACTGTGACCCATCAGGAGAAAGTGCTATATTTCCAATTAGCATACCTTTACCAAGACGTGCCTTTGCCCCTTGAGGTAACCCCCATTTGGTATAATCTTGTGCAGCTGCATAATTCGAATATGTGGTATAACAGAATATTGAGAGTAATAGTATAGTAAGAGTACAGACCGTTGATTTCATAGTAATTTTCCTTAGATGAATAATAGTTGAAATTCATTTTTGTTAACGTTTGTCGTAATTTCTATTTCAAGATTTTATCCGCATGCGGATTCAAAGACACGTAGTATATTTCTTCCCAATATTTTCTGTATAGCTGTATCTGAATAACCCCTATCCTTGAGACCTTCAGTGATTCTGGGGTATTCTGTTGCGTCTTTGAGTAGCTCGCCGCCACCGTCAAAATCTGAACCGATTCCCACATGATCAATTCCTGCGATATCTGCTGCGTAATCAATATGATTCAGTAGTTGTGTGAATGTTGGTGTTTTTTTCCAACCGTCTACTGTGATGAAACCAGGTACAAATGTGATTCCTACGACACCGTCATTGGCTGCAATCGCCTTTAGTTGTTCGTTAGTTAGATTTCGAGAATGGTTGCATAATGTTTTGCAGTTGCTATGTGAGGCGATGACAGGTGCATCAGAAATATCTAATACGTCCCAAAACCCGCGTTCGCTAATGTGTGATACATCTACAAGCATTCCAATTTTATTCATTTCTTTTACTAACTGAACTCCAAAATTTGTCAATCCGCCTCCGGTTTCTCCTTCATCATTGCCTGAAGCTGCCCATGTGTTTGGGTTGTGTGTGAGTCCAATAGACCGAACACCGAGGAGATATAGTGATCTTAGGATATTTAGGCTGCGTTCCACTGCTTCGCTGTTTTCTATTGTGAGTATTGCGGCGATTTTTCCATCAGACTTAGCAGTTTGAATATCTGCAGCGTTACGAATGATACAAATTTCGGAGGGTTTGGCTTCCACTTCTGCATCAAACCACCCAAAAGCATCTAATGCATAGGAGAGATGATTTTTCCATGCGCGTGTTACATCTACAGCAAAGAACGCAGCGTCTATTCCCCCCTGGCGCATTTTCGGTATATTGAGCTGAATACCGATAATGTCCTCTTCTGGTGGGACTCGTCCACGTAGGTAAGCAATTGTACCGCTATGTTGATTTGGATTCTTTTTGCTTTCGTCTGTAAGACTCAAGTTGCGTCGACGGATGTGTGCGACGATGGAATCGTTATGAGAATCAATCACGAGGGACTGTTTATGGAAATCAAGAATAGCTTTAGAAGTTGACATCGGAAAGTTCCTTTTTTCATTATGAAACAAAATGAAATAATCATCGTTATAATATTGTAATGTTTTAAGGGGAAGGACTATTACCTGATGAACTTTATAGCCAAAACAGATATAGGGAATCTCCGAGAAAGAAACGAAGATTGCTATTTTTTTGACGAATCCAAGCGTTTATTTGCGATCGCAGATGGCATGAGTGGGCATGTTCGTGGCGACATAGCGAGTCGACTTGCGCTTCAAACCTTTGAGGAGTGGGCAGCAGAAACTGCTAATCCTATAAGTGATTTGGGCCCTATTAATAGCCTTAATATTTTGGAAAAACTCGCAACTGAAGCAAATGAACGTGTCTACGCCATGGGTCAAGAATCATTAAAATACCAAAGGATGGGTACGACTTTGACCGCAGGTTTTGTAACCCCGAGTTATTTGGCTTATGTGCATGTTGGTGATAGTCGGTTGTATGTCCTCCATAATGATATTCTCACCCAAATTACCACAGACGATTCTTTAGTACAACAAATGATAGAGAAGGGTGAAATTACGCCTGAAGAGGGGCGTGTTCATGTGAGGCGTAATATCATAACGCAAGCCATTGGATTAGCACCTGAAGTAAAACTTGCGTCAGATGTATTTCCACTTGCGCCTGGGGATATTGTGTTGGCTTGTACTGACGGTTTGCATGACCTTATTACGGATGACACAGAAACGCGTAATATAATATCCTCAGCCCCATCGCTTGAAACAGCAAGTGAAAACCTGATTAGTCGAGCACTTGCTTATGGCGGAACTGATAATGTAACAGTTCTTTTAAGTAATATTGATTAAGTTGGTTTGTCAATTATGATTACATCAAACCATCTTTAAATCCTTTAGACCTGTTCCCCTTCTTCAGCCGAAACAAGACCTAATACGACTTCATCCTCATCGTAAACTTCTGGTTCGTCTATAGTTGGAAGTGTGTCCATTTCAGGGAGTTGGATATGTGGAGCTTCTGCCCACAGCCGTTCCAAGTTGTAGTATGAACGACTTTCATCTATGAAAATGTGCACAACAAAATCTACATAGTCTAACAGAATCCAATCAGCTTTATTTGTTCCCTCTCGATGCCAAGGTGTTTGATTCCAGTTTTCCTCAAGTTCCTCTAATACTGCTTCCGAGATTCCTTCAACTTGTACGTCAGAGATTCCGCTAAAAATGGCGAAATAGTCGGTAAAACAGTCCAGTTTACGTAGGTCAAGTATCACAGGATTTTGTGCGCGACGACTTACAGCAGCGGCAGCGGCTGCTTTTACAATTTCTAATGTATTATTATTTCCCGCCATATTTTTTCTCCCAATTATGGTGCATGATTGTTAATTTATCTTAACCTAAGTTGCCACCTACTTCAAAACACTCTTGTTGAAGGGGTTTCTAACCCCGATTTATGATAATTCGCATCAGCATTCGTTGTTTTTCTGTTTTTTGTTATCAATCGGGGTTAGAAACTCCTCCAACAAATAACGGGTAGCAACTCGGGTTATCTTAGTAAAGTGTATAGTTTTTCTCAGTTATTGTTGTAAGTGTGCTGTTGTATGTATGGATAGTATTTGGATGTATTATAGTACCCTTTTGTAATAAAAACTTGATTTTAGTAAGTGCGACATGATGTACTGCCTGGTTCAGATCTTTTTCAGCAATTTTTCTTACCTGAGCAGCTTCAATGTATTCTCGAGTAGGTTCAACAAAGTCTGCGACATAAATCAGTTTTGCGATAATACCCATTGAAGTGTTACCTGTTGTGTGGCATCGAATTGCTTCAAGTATATCTAAATCGGTAATTTCAAACAAATCAATTGCATAATTCACGCCGACAATTGCATGTAATAAAGCGGGCATATTCTTTTCGATTGGGTCAAGTTCTATTTTGTATTGAGATACAGCAGCGTACAATTGTTCGTCACTCATCCATTTTACGACATCATGTAGGAGTGCGGCGAGACTGACTTTTTGAACATCAGCATTATGTAACATAGCTAATGCTACTGCGGTCTCTTGAACAGAAAGGACATGAGTGTAGCGTTTAGGTTCAAGTTTTTCAATTAGATAATTCTGAATTGCGATTGATTTTGGTTGTTTCCTCAGTTCCATTATTTTTGGAAACGTTGCGTGTATTTTTCCGTTTACAGGTATTGTTTTATTTATCGTCATTTTTGTTTGTTTCATCATTTAGTAACTTTTTTCAGATTTTTCCTTTAATTCATCAAGAACTTGTCGCTGAATATCAGTTAATTCTTCCGCATCGGGTAGGGGAGTACTGATACGGTATTCTTCGTTCAGCCATTTTCCTAAATCAATTGCCTTACACCTGTTACTACAAAATGGGAAGTGTGTTGGCAATGTTTCCTCTTTTTTATAGACAAATTCATAAGGTGTACCACATAAACTACATTTTAGTTTCATTGTCAAATCCTTTCAAGGTTTATGGATAGGTGAGATTTTGCTTAATTTTATCTAATGCCCTGTTTTTTGTTTTTTTACTATGACCTATCACTATACAATTGATGTTTGTGAATATAAGCTGCTACTGTTTCTGGAACAAGATAACGGATTGACATATTGTTTCGGATACGGTGCCGAATTTCGGTTGCGGACATATCAAACCCAGTGATTTGAAAAGTTTTAACCCGATTTAGTATTTCTAATGGAACTTGTTCTAAGTTGTAATTTGGTCGTGTTGTAGCAATTAGAGTGCACTGTTTTAGTACTTCATCAAAGTCTTTCCATATTTTGTATTCAATGAGTGAATCTGCTCCGATGATCCATGCCAATTCGTTTGTTTCCCCATATATTTTGCGCAATGCTTTTATTGTTTGGAAAGTATATGAGGGACCTTTACGTTCCAATTCAATTCGCGACACTTCAAAAAATGGATTGTTTTCAGTTGCTAACAATACCATTTGAAATCGATGCTCTGCAGCGATGATATCTGGATTTGATTTGTGTGGTGGGCGAGCAGCAGGAACAAAGATAATTTTGTTGAATTCTAATCCTTCACGTACTTGTTCGGCACTCAACAAATGTGCGTAATGTATAGGATTGAATGTGCCACCCATGATAGCGATTTTCATCGTATTGTTAGCATGTAAACCATTTAAATCTAATAAACAATGTTTGTGTAATTGCAAACGTAGAAACCGTTTGATTCATACAATATATTTTTTGTTGAGTTTTCAAGTTATTTTATATTAAGCATTATAACAATATCGTTAATAAAATACAATTGAAAAATAGTGTGTATTTTTTCTTTTTTTGTAACACTTCAAAGTGAATATGACAATCCCAAAATATTGGCATAAAAATTGCTATACAATAGTTAGAATGGTGAGGTTAGAATATGTCTGAAACGCACATTCCAGTTTTGCGAAATGAGGTAGTTGATTTTCTCAAGCCAAAATCGGAGGGTGTTTATGTAGATGCCACTGTTGGTTTAGGTGGACATAGTTGGTGGATATTAGAACAGTCATCTCCAAGTGGTAGGTTGATTGGTATTGACCTTGATGCACATGCGCTTGCAATCGTTGAAAAAAGGTTGAAAATATTCAAGGAACGTTTTAGTCTAGTACAAGGTAACTTTGCCCAAATTCAGGGTTTGTTATTGGAATTTGGGATCAGCGAGGTAGATGGTGTATTGTTGGATCTGGGAGTGTCATCGTTGCAGCTGGATTCTCCTGAGAGGGGATTCAGTTTTCAACAAGCAGGACCTTTAGACATGCGAATGGATGTTGGGGTGTCTACTTGTGCTGCAGACATTATCAACGACTGGACTTCAGAAAGGTTGGCAGATATTTTCAGAAAGTATGGTGAAGAAAGGTTTGCAAAGCGAATTGCGGATAAAATCGTTTCAGAGCGCAAGAAAAAACCGATAAAAACCACTCATCAACTTGCAGGAATCATTGAAAATGTATATTCTTACAACAACACTCGGTCAAAATTAAAGCAGCCACGCAAGGTGAGGAATAGGAGTATACATCCAGCGACGCGAGTATTTCAAGCAATACGTATTGCGGTGAACATGGAGTTTGACAACCTTTCAGAAGGTTTGGATGGTGCCGTTGCAGTATTGAAACCGGGAGGCGTTCTTTGTGTTATTAGTTTTCATTCACTTGAGGATAGAATAGTGAAGCGTCATTTTCATAAGTGTGCGAAAAGTTGTATCTGTCCTCCGAAGACACCTATCTGTATATGTGAACATAAGAAGCGTTTAAATATCGTTACAAACCGTCCGGTTGTTCCATCAGAAGATGAGGTTGCTTCTAACCCGCGAGCACGTAGTGCTAAATTGCGTGTAGCAACCCGAGTATAAAGACACATTTTTGATTAAATAATGTGTATCAAAATTTTAAAACTTTCGTATAAAATTATATCATGCGTAATTCGGGAAATTATACACAACTGTTTGAAGAACCGCCGCAAACTGAACCGAAAGTGGCGATATTATTTGTCTATATCGTGCTTGGATTGTCCTTATGTGTATTGGTTGCGAGCATCTGGTTTTCATCGTATGCAAAGGATGTCGTTCTTCAACAGGGACCAGCTTTTGATGAAGCAAGAGGTAAAATTCAGTATGAGATTCAAGCATTGGAGTTGGAGGAAAACGCGTTAGTTGATGTTGAAAGAGTCCGTAAGTTAACTCAAGAATTAGGTTTGGTTGAACCCACAGGAAAACCGATAGAACTCTTAGATAAGTAGTTTGTTTGTCAGTTGTATATTGAACGCTTAGAAACCCATATCAGTTTACTTAATGTCAATGAATGTCTGTTAGCCTGAAGACATAGTTTTTAGAAAGAAGGGCCATAAATGAAAAACAACACACCTCTCTCAATTCGACGGCTTGTATTTACACTTATTGTTTTGCAGATAGGTTTTCTTGTATTGATAGGAAAACTGTTTACAATTCAATATTCTGGACTAAATGAGGAGTTATTATCACGGAAAGATTGGCGATCTCGTGCAAAACAGGATGTCAAACGTGGTAAGATTCTTGACCGTCATCAAAGTGTGTTAGGTATCAGTCAAGATACGCTCTCGGTATCTGCAGATCCAAAAACCTTTAATCGTAAATCAAATGCGTATAGTGTCGCAACGGAATTAGCACCTATTTTGGAAGAACCTAAAACTGAGCTGCTTGATAAGTTAAAACGTAAACAGAACGATCAATATGTAGAATTTGTGTGGCTCAAAAAGGATGTTGATTATGAAAAGTATGATGATCTACGAAGCGTTACTAGCAATCATCGCGGACTGAAGGTTTCAGTTGAATCCCGACGAGTTTACCCGAAAAAGACATTGGCATCGCAAGTTATTGGCTATCTCAATGATGAAAAGAAGGGGGAAGGTATTGAATTTCTGTATGACAAATATCTTGAGAATCTTCATCCTTCGTTTATAGAACATGCTTCTACTTTAACCACTGTTTCAGCACAAACACAATCTACGACAAACGCCCTTAATAACAGTGGTTGTAATGTGGTTCTCACCCTTGATGAATACATTCAGCGAGTCGCTGAGAAGGAACTTGAACAAGGTTGCAAAGAATGGAATGCCCCAAGGGGAACTGTTATAGTATTAGCAGTAGATACTTCAGAGATTTTAGCGATGGCAAGTTGTCCATCTTACGACATAAATGACCAGACGAACGCAAGTGAAGAAGCAAAACGTAATTTAGGTATATGGTATGTATTTGAACCGGGCTCTATATTTAAGATTGTTGCGTCCTCAGCAGTGCTTAATGAAGCTATTATGACACCAGAATCTACTGTATTCTGTGAATACGGTCGTTTTCGTCTTTCGAACGGTCGTGCCATAAAGGATGTGTCAAAAAAAGGATGGTTGCCTCTTTCGGTAGTCGTCCAGAAATCAAGTAATATTGGCATGATAAAAATTGTTCAAAAATTGGGTATAGATTCGTTCCAAAATTATGTGTATAAGTTTGGTTTCGGTAAAAAAACTGGTGTAGATCTACCTTATGAAAAATTGGGTAACCTTTATGCGTTGAGGAATTGGGATACTAATTCTCTTGGTGCTGTTCCATTCGGTCAAGGTATCTCAGTGACTCCATTACAGATGGTGAACGCATTAGCCGTCATAGCGAACGGTGGCATATTACGGCGTCCGTATATTACAAAGGAAATTCGGGATGCCCATGGTAGTATAGTCCAAAAGAACAAACCGGTAAATGTGCAAAGAGTATTGCGTCCAGAAATTGCCAGAACGATGACAGAGATCCTTGTTGGTGTGGTTGAAGAAGGCAGTGGCAAGAGGGCAAGAATAGAGGGAGTTCGTGTAGCAGGAAAAACCGGTACTGCACAGAAAGCAGAAAAAGGTAAAGGATATAGTGCGGGTAAAGAGGTCATGTCGTTTATGGGGTTTCTTCCCGCTGACGATCCTAAGATAGCAATTATTGTTACGATTGACGAACCTACTGGTGCGAGATTTAGTGGACAAGTTGCTGGACCTGTTTTCAAGCGGATTGCAACGCAATCGCTAAAATATATTGAAAGGACTGGTTTTCTTGACACCGGTGAAAGAAAAAGAAATAACAGAAACATAAGTAATGTAACTGAGAAACCGATTAAAACAGATAAAGAGAATTCAAGACGTAAGACTACACCACTCTCTGACGATACTCTGGTGAGGAATGGAGAGGGTTTATGAAACTCAATAAGCTTCTTGAAGGAATAGAAGTTAGAGAACTCACTGGAAATCATAATCCTGAAATTACTGGTGTTGTTAGCGATCATCGAAAAGTTAAGCTTGGATATGTGTTCATTTGTTACCAAGGTTTGAATGTTGATGGTCACAGTTTTATTGAAGGTGCAATCAGAAACGGTGCAAGAGTAATTGTTTCTGAGAAACGCATACAGAACCTACCACAAGATGTGACAAGTGTAGTCACTCCTAACGGACGGATAGCACAAGCCGTTTGTGCAGCCAATTGGCATGGAAATCCTTCGAAAAGCTTAAAGTTAATCGGAATTACTGGAACAAATGGAAAGACCTCAACGGCACATTTAAGTTATGGAATTCTAAAAGCACAAGGATTAAAAGCCGCAGTATTAGGCACTATTGGTCATACCATTGGCATAGATGATAAGACTTCAGGAGAGAACCAACCTTCCAAAATAGAGATACCAGCACTATTGACTACACCCGATGCATTCCAGCTGCATGCTATGCTAAGACAAATTGTCGATTCTGGAATAGAACATGTAGTGATGGAGACCTCATCTCAAGGACTTGCTCAACACCGATTAGCCGGACTTAGATTTGACACAGCAGTGTTCACGAACTTAACACAAGATCATCTTGATTACCACGGTACAATGGAAGAATATCTTGCTGCCAAAATGATGTTGTTTAAGCAGTTACGGCAAGGAGGATTAGCCATATTAAATGCTGATTCTTCTGTTACAGAACAGATAAGACAAAATATTTCTGACGCAAATATTTTAACTTATGGACTTGAAAAGAAAGCGGATTTAACCGCACAGAATTTGGAAGTTACTTTAAGAAAGTTGGCATTCACTGCGGTTCTGAATGAAGCAAAAAGAGAAATACAAACAAAAATGGGATTATTGGGTGAGTATAATATCTACAATGCACTTGCTGCGATAGGTGTTGGTGTACAATATAACTGCAGTGATAAGTCTATTAGAGAAGGTCTTGCAAAGACAGTGGTTCCAGGACGTTTTGAATGTATAAACTTGAATGGAACTGAAAACAAAGATTTTGCAGTTATTGTTGATTATGCACATACACCTGACGGTTTGGAAAATGTCTTAACGGCGGCGCGTAGTATCACTGAAGGTAGATTAATATCTGTGTTTGGTTGCGGAGGTGACCGTGATAGAGGAAAACGTCCGAAAATGGGGGCAATATCCACACAACTTGCTGATATTAGCGTGATTACTTCGGACAACCCCCGAACTGAAAATCCTGATGAAATCATATCAGAAATTGTGTCAAAATTGCCACATGATGCAGCATATTTGTGTATTTCAGAGAGACGTGAAGCAATTCGAAAGGCAATTAATGATGCAAATTTGGGCGATGTTGTCGTAATTGCAGGAAAAGGACATGAAAATTATCAAGAAATACATGGAAAAAGATATCCCTTTGATGACAGAAAAGTTGCATTGGAATTATTGCAACAGAAACCGTTCCATTTACAGCAAACATCTTGACGGTAGACGAAGACACAAATTGACATGTTTACAGAAATCGATAGTTTAAAGGTTGCCTATCAAGTAAAAGGGAGCGGTCCTCCCGTTGTATTACTGCATGGGTGGGGTGGCGAAGCGAACAGTTTTAAACCCGTATTTGACAGGTTATCAAAATCTTATCAAGTATTTGTATTGGATCTGCCTGGATTTGGATTAAGTGAGCTTCCACCGCAAGCCTGGGACGCTTGTGACTATGCAAGTTTTCTTTCTTCATTCTTCAATAAACATGGTATTAACAAAGCTCATCTAATAGGACATTCTTATGGAGGAAGAATCTCTATTGTAATGGCATCTACGGAACCAGAAAAAGTTGACAAGTTGATTTTAGTAGATAGCGCAGGAATTATTCCTCCTCGTTCATTGAAATACTACGTACGGGTCGGTTTAGCAAAGATTGGACGTTTATTGCGCTGTTTGGGCTCCGTTGGAAACCGATTAGCAGATGGCATCTCACGACACGCAGGTTCAAAAGACTATAGAGAAGCAGGACAGATGAGACCAACAATGATGAAATCTGTAAATCAAAATTTAAGACCATATTTACCCAAGATCAAATCATCTACGTTATTAATTTGGGGAGAAAATGACAAGGACACACCGGGATCTTACGGCAAAATCATGGAAGCGGAAATACCTGATGCTGCGTTAGTCGTTCTAAAGGATGCTGGACATTTCTCGTATTTGGATCAATTTCCACGATTTTGTCAAATTGTGGAAAACTTTTTAGCATGAACGAACCTTTGCATTCATTGATACATTAGGTTTTGTTCTTGAAGTCTTTGTAAAGGACATAGCACGCAATAAATTATGCTGCTCCTGATATTTTCTGTAGCACTATAATTCATTGCGTTTTTGTTATCTAATTTCAGTAATATTGAAACGTAATTAACGGTAATTCAGTTTTATCTGTTGTAGGTTGTGAAAGAATATTCTGTAAAGTCAACAAACCTTGAATTTAAACCCTGAATTTGCACAACATTAGTGTTTTCTGAAAAATGGTTAGCAATATATTTTTTTATATTCTCATTGTTACATGTCTTGTAAGGTCTGTCATCAGGACAACTGGTGGATTACATATATTACAACTTGATGGGTATAAACCGGGTCGATACTTGAAATGGATAACAACACATATAAGACAATGCTTTGAAATCATTGAGATTCTAAGTGTCGTATTTTTGCTTTCGGTTGTGTTGATTTTCCTTAATGTCTTACCCAATTGGTTTTTTGTAGTTTTATGTCTTATTTGGTCAACATTGCAAGCCTATAGAGTTTTTTGGCGCAAAAAGACTACAGCAAAAAAGCCTCTCGTATTCACTGCACGTGCAAAACGTCTATTTACATTAGCACTTTTATTTCAGGTTGTTGTTACAGCATTGCTTGTAGTTTTTGTAACGGAAAACCGTTGGCGTATAGGTGTCTTTCTCTTTAGTGAACTGACTGTTCCCATTCTTGTGATAAGTAGTTATTTTATTTGGCCTTTAGAACAAATAATCAATGGTGCATATTTACACGATGCAAGAAAACGGATAAAAAACCTGCAACCGAAAATTATTGGAATTACTGGAAGTTATGGTAAAACAAGTACTAAATATATTCTTCATCAGATTTTGTCTCAAAAATATAACACTTTGATGACTCCAGATAGTTACAATACACCAATGGGGATTTGTAAGGTAATCAGAGGCGATTTGTTACCATCCCACGAGTATTTTATTGTAGAAATGGGAGCATATAAACGTGGTGATATTAGAGAATTGTGTCGGCTTGCCCCTCCAGAAATTGGTATTCTCACTGCTGTAGGTCCGCAGCATTTAGAACGCTTCAAGAGTATTGAAAATACCGCACGCGCAAAATATGAATTGATTGAAGCGTTACCAACAGACGGACTTGCGGTAATCAATGCAGATAATGAAATTTGTGCAGGTTTAGCAGACAAAACTGATAGTGTCCCTGTAATCCGTTATGGTTTAGAATGGAACAGGAATGGAAATTCAACAATTAGGTTGAAAACCAGTAACATCAAACAGAGCGAGAAAGGACTTACATTTACAGTAGAGGATGAAAATGAGGGTTCTGCTGAAATCACAACCCGACTTCTTGGAAGACATAACGTTTCAAATATCCTTGCAGCAGTGACAGTTTCACTCAATTGTGGAATGTCATTGAAAGAAATTCAGGATGCACTTACACGTTTAGAACCTGTTCCCCATCGTCTGCAGTTGATTGCTGGTGGTACTGGTGTAACCGTAATTGATGACAGTTTCAATTCTAATCCAGAAGGTGCTAAAGCAGCCCTTGAAGTTCTTTCAGATTTTGTAAGTGAAAAAAACGGAAAAAAGGTGTTGGTTACTCCAGGTATGATAGAACTTGGTGAACTTGAATATGAAGAGAATAAGCGTTTTGGTTATGAAGCAGCGAAGGTGTGTGATCTTGTAATACTTGTTGGTCCAACAAGGACTGTCCCGATTAAAGCTGGACTTAAAGAGGCAAACTACCCAGAGCAACAAATATTAGTCGTTAACAACCTAACAGAAGCACAAAAACACCTTGAAAAAAGATTAAAACCAGGAGATGTAGTTCTTTTTGAGAATGACCTACCCGACAATTATGACGAAACAGTTTAAGAGACATTCTACTCGTAATTAGATCTCGCTGTAAAGGATAAGTAAAATGAATATAGCACTAATTTTTGGTGGACGATCACCTGAACATGAAGTATCTATTATCACTGCTCATCAGGTCAATGCCGCATTGGAAGAAAAGCATGATGTCACACCAATTTATATTACAAAGGAGGGGACTTGGTTAACAGGAGATAAACTATCTGAGCTGAAAACATTTACCGAAGGCAACTTACCCCACGCAGCTGACTATGACAAGGTCTGTATAGAATTCGATTCATACGCAAAATTCAGTGTTATACCAAAACGCACCGGCCTGTTTTCTAAAAAGAGAGAACTCTTAGTTGATGTCGTATTCCCTGCAATTCACGGTGTGCATGGCGAAGATGGTACTCTTCAAGGACTTCTTGAATTGATGAATATACCTTATGTTGGTGCAAGGGTCATAGGTTCGGGAGTAGGAATGGACAAAACAATGATGAAAGCAATACTTAATGAGAATGGTCTTCCAATTGTACCTTATGTGCCGTTTACAAAACAGGATTGGGATTCTGTGAGTGAGGATATTCTCAAAGTCATTGAAGAAAAGATTTCGTATCCTATGTATGTAAAACCAGCGATTAGCGGGTCAAGTATTGGTGTAAGCCAAGTTCAAGATGTAGATACACTTAAGGATGCAATTGAACTTGCGTGTAGATATTGTCGTCGTATCATTGTAGAACAGGGAATTGGAAATGGTTATGAGATCAATTGCTCTGTGTTGGGAACTCACCCCCCGACCGCATCGGTTTGTGAACAACCGATTGCAAGCACTGAATTCCTTAGTTTTGACGACAAGTATATCCACCAAGATACTACTGACCCTGAAGACCAATCTGGTGATTCATCTGAGACAGAAATTGCATCTGGCATGGCAGGGGCACAACGTGAAATTCCTGCACCAATATCTGAGGAATTGACGTTACATATTCAAAACCTTGCTACTCTATCTTTTCAAGTACTTGATTGTGCAGGACTCGCACGTATAGACTTTTTGGTGGGTGAAGATGAAAAGGTATATGTTAATGAAATCAACACTATACCTGGGTCATTTAGTTTTTATTTATGGGAACCCGCAGGATTGTCATTTCCGGAGTTGGTTTCAAAATTGGTTTTACTTGCCAAAGAGACACATCAGGAAAAGAATAGTTTAATCTATTCCTATTCAACAAATTTGTTGAGTCAAGCTGGAGCAAGTTTCTCAAAATTAAAAACTGATTTGCAAACCGATTAAAATTGCGAATTATTGAAGGAATTACCGCAATACGTTATTAGAATCTTTTCAGTAAATTACCTTCCGCTTTTAATAAAAAAGAAGTCTGTATAATGTTTTATCACCTATTTTTTGAAAACCTAGTAAACTTTTTTCAGCCTTTTGAAGTTTTCAAGGCAATTACTTTCCGTGCAGTATATTCTACTGCAACGGCACTTGTCATATCTTTGGTATTGGGGCCGTTTATGATAAGGAAGTTGAAACAGTTACGTATAGGTGAACACATACAGGAAGAGGTAGAAAAAGCGCAACAACACAATGAGGATCAAAGTAAGGCGGGTACTCCAACTATGGGAGGTATCCTGATCATTGTTGCGGTATTGATTTCGGTAGTCTTTTGGGCAAGATTAGATCAACCCTTTATCTATTTGATGATTTTCACGACACTTTGGTTTGGCGGTCTTGGCTTTTTGGATGATATATGCAAAATTAGTAAAAACCAATCACTCGGTTTACGAGGTTGGCAGAAATTCTTACTCCAAACAATAGGAGCATTAGTTATCGCGGTTTATCTCTATCAATGGGGACCTATGGAAGAAGACGACCCCGCAAGTCGGACTGTCCTATTTCTTCCTTTCTTTAAAACGATACAACCTAATTTACATTTCTTCTTTATTCCTTTTGCCACAATTGTGATCGTAGGTACTTCTAATGCAGTAAATTTAACCGACGGTATGGACGGATTAGCAATTGGATGTACTCTGTTCGTCGCAGGTACCATAGGAGCATTGGGATATATGACGAGTCATGAGACGATAACTCAACATTTAAACCTTTCTCACTTACCTGTTGGCGGCGAAGTTACAGCAATATTCTGTGCATCGTTAGTAGGGGCTGGTTTGGGTTTTCTATGGTATAATGGGCATCCTGCACAGTTGTTCATGGGGGATACAGGTTCTTTACCACTTGGTGCGACTCTTGGCACTTGTGCACTCCTAATAAAACAGGAATTTCTATTAATTATCGTTGGTGGTATTTTCGTAGCAGAAGCACTTTCTGTCATTGCACAAGTCATATCATATAGAACCTTTGGCAAACGTGTCATTAAGATGTCTCCTCTTCATTTTCATTTCTTATTGTCGGGTTGGAAAGAATCGAAGGTAGTGATTCGTTTTTGGATTGTTGCACTGATCTTAATGCTGATAGCGTTGAGCACGTTAAGATTGGGGTAAGAGTTTTGCGTTCAACTCCTTATATAATTCAAGTACTATGATTGAGGTGTATGTTTTGAAACAGCCGGACTTAGCGAATTTTTTGGGGAAACGGGTCACTATATTTGGGGCTAATCGGAGTGGCACAGCAATTGCTACGTTACTACATGAACAAGGTGCGCATATCACGCTTACCGATAGGCGTGATGCAAATTCACTGTCAGATGAAATAGCCCAATTGGACGATGTCCCGATCCAATTTTACCTTGGATGCCATGAAAACGCTTGTATCGCGGATGCTGAATTGATTGTTGTATCTCCTGGAGTCCCCTTGGATTTACCGATTTTGGTTGCTGCCAAGAAGAGGAATATCCCGATTTTAGGTGAATTAGAGGTTTCAGCATACCTTTGTAACGCCCCTATCATAGCAATTACCGGAACTAAGGGCAAGTCTACAACAACTTTGTTAACAGCAGCAATTCTTAAGGAACATGATAAATTTTCTAATGTTGCCGTAACGGGAAATATCGGTGTCCCATTAGCAAGTAAAGTCAGCACCTTAACCAGTGAGGATGTTGCAGTCGTTGAGGCAAGTAGTTTCCAATTGGAAACTACAGTTACTTTTAAGCCTGATGTTAGTGTCGTATTAAATTTGTCCCGGGACCATCTGGACCGACACAAAACGATGGCATCTTACTTTGAAGCAAAAAAAAAGATTTGTCAAAACCAGAAGCAAACTGATTGGTTAGTACTCAATGCAAACGATGAAAAAGTTAGGAGTCTTACTGATTGCACTCACGCGAAGATCGCATATTTCACAGACTTTCCACTTGCAGCGAACAATGAGATAAAGACATTTTGTAAGACCTTAGGCAGCGAGACCTATGCATGTCTAAAGAATGATTCAGAAAACAACACAGGAATTTATACATTCAAAAATAGTAAAGAAAACTGGATTTGCAATATTGCTGATGTGCCGTTGGCGGGAGCACATAATATTCGAAATTTACTTGCCGCTGTAGTTGTTGGGAACATTTTCGGTGTGAAACCAGAGACAATGAAAAGTGCTATTCGCGGATTTAAACGGACACATCCTGCACTTGAACATGCTTACGAGAAAGTGTGTGTTATCAATGGAGTAGATTACATAAACGATTCAAAAGCTACCAACGTCATATCAACATGCGCTGCTCTTGAATCTATTGAAAGTCCTACAAATTCTAATTGCCATGCAAGAAATGTTTTTTTGATCATGGGAGGGTACGATAAAGGTAACGACTACACACCTCTTATTGAATTAGTCCGTAGCAAAGTAAAATGTTTAGTATTGCTTGGTGAACACACGAAAAACATTGAAATGGCATTTGCAGGTTGTGCTGATATGTATCATGCATTAACATTGAACGAAGCTATTACATTTTCGTTCGAGCATTCAATTCAAGGTGACGTCGTTCTTTTGTCTCCAGCAAATGCAAGTTTTGATATGTTTACAGATTACAAAGAACGTGGGGAAGTGTTTAAGAAAATAGTGAATGCCCTTTAAACTTATTTTGTAGGTCGGGTTGAGGCACGAAACCCGACTTTTACCAATAATAAAGCAATACATGTCGGGTTTCATGCCTCAACCCGACCTACAAGATTGATTAAATCATTACAATGTCTATTACAGATATTGTAAGAGAACAAACGAAAAATGCAAACTCAAAGTACAATCAGTTATGCCAATCCATCTTCAATTCCAGTTGAGCGAGAACGCCCTCAGATTAGGAATCTCGGGAGAGTAGACGCAGGTTTACTTACTGTGACACTCGTCTTGGTCAGTTTTGGAATCATGATGGTATATAGCTCTGGACATGTCCTCTCTGCAAAGCAGTACGACAACAATTACCATTATCTAAAGGTGCAGGTGGTAGCTTGCCTTATCGGTTTAGTTGGAATGGGTGTGGCTTCCTATATACCATATAAGTTTTACGAAAAGCATAGTAATAAGTTACTCTTTCTTGCATTTGCCTTACTGGTTCTCGTGTTTACACCCATTGGGAGCAGCGTTCAAGGAGCAGAAGGAGGTAGTTTTAGACGTTGGATTTATTTCAAGGGTATCCGTTTCCAACCCGTAGAGTTTGCTAAAATTGCTTTAATTATACATACAGCCCATTTCTTAGCCCGTAACCCAGAACGTATAAAGAATCTGTTTAATGGAGTCCTCCCAAATGTTTTGATTATAGGCATTATGTTTGCATTAGTTGCAAAGCAACCTGATTTTGGTTCTGCAGTACTTTTAGCTGCAACAGCGGGATGTCTACTTTTCATCGGTGGAATTCGTTTGTCACATACATTTTTATTAGTTGGCAGTGGAAGTGCTTTGTTAACAGGTTTTATTATTAGCAGTCCCTACCGTTTGAAGCGTTTAACAGACTATTGGGCAACTATGCAATCGCCTGAGGCCGCCAGTTATCAGTTGAGTCGTTCATTAGATGCACTGAGATGGGGTGGGTTATTCGGAGTTGGACTTGATGACAGTGCCGCCAAAATCAACTATCTACCTTATCCCCATACAGATTTTATTTTTTCTATATTAGGTGAAGAATTAGGATTTTTTCGGGCGACTGTGGTAATAATCCTCTTTATGATTTTCATTTGGCGAGGTATATCAATCGCAAGACGAACTGAAAATCGGTTTGGTGGTCTTTTTGCAACGGGACTAACTATTATTCTTGGATTGCAGGCATTCATAAACATTGGTGTTGTGACAGGGATCCTCCCCACAAAGGGAATAACACTTCCTTTTCTAAGCTACGGTGGATCTTCTCTTGTAATTAGTTTGGTAAGTGTTGGAATACTTTTGAACATTTCACGGAGTGCCAGTAGATCCTCACTTAAATCGAGATGAACTAATACGTGCCATAAAAATCTATTTACAAAACAACAATATTACAAAATATGGTAGATTATACAATTAATTTTACATTCTGAGTTGTAGGAGCGACCCGGGGAATGCCATTGGGCGAATGCGCGCATAGCATTCGCCATGATTCATACCTTTGATTTGCCGGGCGCGACCAAAAGTCGCTCCTACAGAAAAGGTGTATAATTATTTCAATAATTCACCATAATATTATTGTAAAAAAGTCAACCAGTAATATTTACTACAAAAATGTAGATGTGACTAAACAAGAAAAACAAATTATACCAAAAAACAACAAAGTTAAATTAGATGGCAAAAAGTACGCCAATAGAATTGTCCTTGCTGGTGGAGGAACAGGGGGTCATATTTATCCTGCAATCGGCATCGCACAAGCCCTTCAACGTCTAAATCCTGAAGTAGAACTTGTGTTTATTGGTGGGGAGGACCGTTTAGAATCAACCCTTGTACCACAACAAGGTTTCCAGTTTTTACCTATTAAAGTAGAAGGATTCCCACGCAGCTTGACTTTGAAGTGGATTCCGGTTATAATCAAAGTCTTACAAGGATTATTTCAGTCAATCAAGCATTTGAAACAAATTAAACCAGAAGTCGTCATTGGCACTGGCGGATACGTTTCCGGTCCAGTTCTATTTGCTGCATGGTTGCTGGATATCCCTATTGCTATACAAGAGCAGAATGTATCTCCTGGTCTGACAAATAGTATTCTCTCGCGTTTTGCCAAGGTGGCATTTCTCGCTTTACCACCTGATACTCATAGATTTCCAGAAAACATTGTACAGATTACAGGTAATCCAATACGCCCAGAAATTACAGAATATTCACGTAGAAATGAAATATATAGCAAGTATAGGTTAGATCCAAATCTGAAAACTGTCTTTGTAATGGGAGGCAGTCAAGGCGCACGGGCAATAAACGCAGCAATGATTAATGCGTCTGCATTAATAGCAGAACATACGAGAAACGGACAACAGGACAAACATAATAAACACTTTGTGCCTAATGATGTTTCAAAAACAACGCAGATACAAATAGTACATCAGACAGGAAAATCAGATGTTGAGGATGTTAAGGCAGCTTATACATCACACAATATATCACACCATGTTCAGGCTTTTTACAATCAGGTAGAAGAGATATATAGTATTGCAGACCTGATGATATGTAGGGCAGGAGGTATGACAGTTTCTGAAGTCACAGCATGTGGTATTCCAGCAATATTCATACCATTACCCGCGGCAATTGGAAACAATCAAGTGCTAAATGCAAAGACAGTCGCAAATGCTGGCGCAGCGACTATGCTTAAACAGGATACGTTAAACCCTGACGAACTTGTCAATGAACTTTTTCGTATCATCACAGACACAGAAATATATCAAAAAATGCGATCATCAAGTTTAAATTTGGGTCGCCCTTATGCAGGGAATACGATTGCTAAATCAATTTATGAACTTGTAAAAATAAAGTAAACTTTAGTATCAATTTCTTTCGTTGGAAAATTGAAATATTGATTTGAAATGGAGACTTGCGTTGTTTGGCAAAACCCAACATATTCACATCATAGGTATTGGTGGAGCAGGTTTAAGCGGTATTGCGGAAGTACTTCTTGACTTTGACTTTCTCGTATCGGGTTCAGACATTAAGAAGACTGCGACCACAGAGCATTTGAAATCATGTGGTGCTAAAATTTGGTATGGACATGACGCATCTTATATAAATGGGGCGGATGTAGTTGTAAGGTCACCTGCTATTCCTGATAACAACCCAGAACTGCAAGCTGCATTGCTATCTAAAATTCCCATTATAATGGGAGCAGAGATGTTAAATGAAATTACTCGGATGCGGTATAGTGTTGCAGTCAGTGGCACACACGGTAAAACGACAACAACAGCAATGACAGCTGCAGTATTAACTTCTCTTGACCCAACGGTAGTTGTTGGTGGAAAGTTGGTTGATGGTAGTAATGCACGAAGTGGACATGGCGAAGTGATGGTGATCGAGGCAGATGAAGCTTACGGTTCAATTAAATTGATTTATCCTACTATCGCTGTAGTTACTTCAGTAGATGCTGATCATCTTGACTATTACACGAACGTAGAAGAAATTGGAGAAACGTTTCTAACATTTATCAACAAAGTTCCGTTCTATGGAGGAGCTGTTTTGTGCCTCGATCAAGAAAACATTCAGAAACTAATCCCGCAAGTAAAAAAGAAATTTACGACGTATGGTCTTGATACACGTGCAGATTTGATTGCAGAGGAAATAACCATTGATGGGCCCTCTTCACATTTCAAGATTCGTTACCATGGAGAAGTGTGTGGTAAAATTCATCTGAAAATGCCTGGACGGCATAACATATCAAATTCATTAGCAGCAATAGCAGTAGGAATTGAATTGGATATTTCATTTGACCAAATTCAACAAGCACTTGAATCCTTTCAAGGGGTACACCGTCGTTTTGAGGTATTAGGAACAGTAGATGATATAGTGGTAGTTGACGATTATGCACATAATCCTGCGAAATTGATGGCTGCCCTACGTGCTGCCCGAGAAGGATACAATCGGCGTATTGTAGCAGTATTTCAACCGCATAGGTATGCCCGGGTGCGTGACCTTGCCGATGAATTTTCTCGTTCATTTTATCAAGCAGATATATTGATTGTTACGTCAATATATGGCGCAGGCGAAGAACCTATAGAAAACGTAACAGGAGAAAACTTAGCTAAAGCTATCAAAGCACATGGACATCCGAATGTCATGTATGTTTCTGACGAGAAGTGTGTTGTAGGATGCCTCATGGATATTACACAGCCCCATGACTTGGTAATCACACTTGGGGCAGGAGACATTGTAAATGTTGGTCATGATTTTTTAGGTAGACGTGCAACGGATATAAGTTAATAGGCAATGAGATTTCTAAAGAAAAAAAAAGCAAATCATCGCGGTCCGAACCATAGAATATTTCAGCCAAAACGCGCTCGTACGTCTAAATTCCGTGCCAGACGTATTGTCATTTTAGGTATATTATTGATTACTTTGCTGTTTATTGGAAAAATCATATTGGGGTTTTATAATATAGAAAATGTATCATTTGCACTTTTTGGGAATTTGCATTATACTGAAGGACAGATATATGATGTTCTTGGTGAAAATTTAGATAATATCGTCATAGATTCAGAATATCAAACAGCGTTATACTTAAAGGAAAATCTAAGTTACTTAAAAAATGTTCAAGTATCTAAAAATTTAGCCAAACGTCAACTTACTATTGAAGTAACAGAAAGAAAAGTTTACGCAAGATTAGAATTTTTTCTATTAAATCCCTCAGAATCCAGCAAGAAGCAAAGTTATCATAAAAAAACGAACAACAAAAAACATTTTTACTTGATAGATGATAAGGGATATGTGTTAGAATCTATAATACCTACACAATTTGAACAGACGATTCTAATTGTAGACGAAGGAGAACATTTACCTGAAATTGGCAAACAGATGAGTACCGCTGCGACACAAACAGGAATAGAAATTCTGAAACATATAAGGTCAAAAGAACCGAAACTGGCAAAGCATCTTAGGAAAATTGATGCACGTATCATCCAAAAAATTACACTACATTTTGAAAACATGCACATCCCAGTTTGGATTGCTGCTGATTCTATCAAAACTGGAATTCGACAAGTTGGCTTGTTTGCAAAACAACAAGCTCACCGAATCCAGCAAAATACTATGTCAGAATCAGTAGAACCGCTTGTAGGTACGCAAAAAAAAACAACACCAAAAAAATATAAATACATAGATGCACGATATGAAGATACACTTTATTTAGGAGGGACAGTAATTAAATGGCAAAAGGAACCATAATCACCGGGTTAGACATCGGTTCAAGTAAAATCTCCGCGGTTGTGTGTCATACACTTCCGAGTTTAGATGGGCAGATGGAAATTATCGGTGTTGGCTCTGCAAGTTCAAAAGGCTTGCGTAGGGGAGTAGTGGTTGACATCAATCTGACGGCAGAAGCAATTCGGGAAGCAATAACTGAAGCAGAACTTATGGCAGGTATAAACATTGAGGTCGTATGCTTAGGTATTACGGGTGAACATATACTTGGACAAACATCCCGCGGTGTCGTAACTGTAAAGAACCCATCACAAATTACTAAGGATGATGTAGACCGTGCAGTACAATCTGCAAGAACAATTGCTGCGATCCCTGATGGACAAGACATTCTTCATGTAATTGAGCAGAATTTTGTAATTGACATGGACAATAGAATCAAAGAACCAGTTGGTATGTCCGGTTCTCGTTTAGAAGCGAATGTATATATAATCACTGGTAACACAAGCGGGATTCAAAGTTTATTGAATAGTGCGGAAAGTGCGGAAATTCCAAGTGTAGAAACAATTGCAGTGTCACCTCTTGCATCCGCTAAATCTGTCTTACAGCGGGATGAACGGGAAGTCGGTGTAGCACTTGCCGATATCGGAGACCAAACAACAGACATCATCATCTACAAAGAAGATGCAATACAACATGTAATCGTACTACCTGTCGGTGGACAACATGTAACAAACGATATTGCCCAATACCTTAAAGTCCCCTTACCCATGGCGGAAGAAATCAAACTACACCGCGGTTGTGCATGGACAGCATGGGTGCCAGAAGATGATACAAACCCCGTACCGATTACTACAGGTTCTACACCCCCGAAATTTATTAGTCGTTATGAACTTGCTCAGATCATTGAATACCGCACCGTCGAAATCTTGGAGGGAATAGCCATGGAAATCGGTGAAATGCAGCTACCAGGAGGACTTGTGTTGACAGGCGGTACCGCACTTATGGACGGTTTAACAGAATTAGCTGAACAGGTATTACAACTTCGCGTACAGGTCGGATACCCCATGGAATTAAAGGGACTGTCAGACCGTGTAAATTATCCAATGTACGCTACAAGCCTTGGTTTGGCAATGTATGGTGAAACTTTGCGACGTGAAGAAAAACAGAAACAAGCATTAAGACGTAGTTCAAGTGCTATGGGAGGGTTCTTCAGACGTATTAAAGAATGGTTTGGATATTAAAAAAATAGGTACACAAGTGAATTCAGACTTTTATGTTATAACAGAAAATGCCGAAGTGAAGCAATATTTGCGAATTGTTCATTCATAGTATTGATTTAATTATGTATTAAATGTATAATAAACAGTATAAATATACAAGTTGATGTTATTTACTTTGCAATTTCCTTTAGTTGAGAATGCATACAACTCACATGACGAAATAAAAGGAATAAAAACAATTCACAAAGTACTGTAGTATTATATGTTTTTTGCAATTGTGATTACAAAATATAATACAATAACATTCATAGTAGTATGCTTTTTGGGATAAGAAATTATATAAGAGTGACAGACCATCAGTGTGTAAGATTCACGCAGACTGTTGTGATTTGATTGAAGTGCTTATGAAAAAGGAGGAAATAGGTTGCCGTTGGTTAAACAACGTACTAATGACAAATCAATCTGTAGGAATACTGCAGTAATGCACCAAAGGATATGTCGTTCAAAGGTGACTGAAATTTATTATGATTCATTTTGAACAAGAAGAGTTTGACAATACGAGTGCAATAATCAAAGTTATCGGTGTTGGGGGAGCGGGTGGCAATGCTGTCAGACGGATGATCGAAGCAGCACTCACTGGCATAGAATTCTATGCAGTGAACACGGACTCCCAAGCACTCAATTCATGCCATGGTGCCAAGCCGGTACAGATTGGTATGAACACAACTAAGGGATTAGGAGCAGGTGCGGATCCCGAAATTGGCAGACGCGCAGCAGAAGAAGACAGAGAATGTTTGCAGGAAATCGTTGACAACGCAAACATGGTTTTTGTGGCTGCCGGTATGGGCGGAGGCACAGGCACAGGCGCAGCTCCAATTATCGCTTCGCTCGCAAAAGAAAAAGGAGCTTTAACAATCGCTGTCGTAACTCGACCATTCGATTTTGAAGGAAGGCATCGTGCTGAAAAAGCAGAAATCGGGTTAAAAGAGTTACGGGACAGCGCAGATTCTGTCATTGTCGTTCCTAATCAACGCCTAATAGACACATTTGATAGAAAACTTCCAATCCCCGACGCATTCAAAGAGGGAGATCGAATCCTCCTACATGGCGTTCAGAGTATTTCCGATATCATTAGGGAAACCGGTGAAATTAATGTTGATTTCGCTGATGTAGAAACAGTGATGCGAGATGCCGGAACCGCACTCATGGGAATGGGACGAGCGGTTGGTGACAATCGAGCTCAAGCCGCCGCAATCGAAGCAATTTCTTCACCATTGCTCGAAGAAACCAGCATTTCCGGAGCTGTCGGTATGATCGTCAATATAACTTCACCTCCTAATTTTACAATGCACGAATTGGATGAAACCATGAAGGTCATAGTGGAAGCATCAGAAGATGCACAACCGATCTTTGGGTTAGTGTATAAGGACGAGTTAGAACTCAACGATGAAGTGTTGGTAACAGTGATCGCAACTGGTTTCGATCCTCCTGCTGATGCCAGTATCATGAGAAATTCAGCAAGTAGATATACCCCAAAAACTGGTGGTTATTCTCCCCAAGGCGGCCAACCCAATCCAATGTTACAGGGGAGTCGTGTTCGGAGTACCGAAGGACGAACACAACCAAGTACTTCACGTCCACCTTGGGACCGTCAGTCTCAAGGTAGAGGGAACGAAGCTGCACAAAGTCCTTCCAATCCAAGAACACCTCCTAATCGCCAAACCAATACCCAACAACGGGCAGGACAGGAAGAAGTGGAGAATAACCAACAAGAACCCGAAGATGGACAAGAACAGAACCGTGGAAAACAGTGGGATATTCCGACATTTCTTCGCGTTCAACAGAAAAAGGATAAACGCAGAAACTAATCAATTATATTGTATACTTGCGTATTCAAAACTCTAAAACTTCACAATCGTATGTGATATAACTGGTTAAATGCTTTTGGTAAGAGGTGTCAATTGGACTTACGTGAACACGCGCATGAACTACTAAATTCAGAAAAAAGCACGTATGAAAACGAATACTCCTTGACACACTTTCGGAAACATAATAAATTTGCCCTTGTTTACCCGGGTACATACCAACTCGGGATGTCAAGTTTAGGTGTGCAGGTAATTCATGCTACCCTAAACTCGCGGAAGGATACTGCTTGTGAACGCGTTTTTATTCCAGAAACTCAATATGTTCGTGAACTTATTAGAAAGAAGATACCCCTCTTCTCACTGGAAACCCAAACACCCCTTAATGCATTTGATGTTGTCGGTTTCTCAGTTTCTTTTGAATCCGACTATGTCAATATCCCGCGTGCATTAGCGTTAGGTAACATTCCAGAACTTGCCGAAGAACGCACAGATTGGGATCCACTTATCATTGCCGGTGGCATAAACATCTCGTACAACCCCGAACCAATTGCGGATTTCATTGATGTCTTTGTCGTAGGTGAAGCTGAATCGATCATCCACGATCTCATGGATAAATTCCACGAATGGAAATTGTCAAATGCCCCAAAAAATGACCTATTGAAAATTCTTGGAAAAGAACCTGGATTCTATGTACCAAGTTTCTATGATGTCTCCTACAACTCAAATGGAAAAGTTAACAAGGTTACACCAAAAAAAGATTTCCCTGAAAAAATACGTTCCGCTGCTGTCCCAGTTCTTGATGATGTCCAGACTTGCACACAGATTCATACACCGAATACAGAATTCTCAAATGCTCATCTAATTGAAATTGTTCGGGGGTGTGGCAGACAGTGTCGTTTCTGTGTAGCAGATTACGCACGTCGATGGCCGAGACACCGCTCTATTGAGAATACACTTGCACTTGCAGAAAAAGCAAGGGGTATCACGGATAGAATAGGGTTGGTCGGCGCATCCATATCTGACCACCCCCAGATAAATGAAATTGCTACTGGATTGGTTGAAAACGGATTCCGTATTTCATGTGCCTCCCTCCGAGCAGAAACGGTCGAAGCACCGTTACTCAATGCCCTCGCTGACAGTGAACAAGGAACAATCACAATTGCTCCCGAAGTGGCTACCGAAGAACTACAAAAGGTCGTAAATAAAGCAATTCCCAGAGAACGTCTCTACTACGTTTTTGAAGAAGCACTCAAGCGTGACATCCTTAATCTGCGATTGTATTTCCTCATCGGCGTTCCCCACGAGACACCTGAAGATGTGACTGCAATTGCTGAAATGGCAAAAGAGATGCGGACAATCCTACTACCGCATGCCAAACGCACTGGAAAAATTGGCCGTATCAGTTTTACTATTTCACCTATGGTTCCAAAACCACATACACCTTTTCAATGGGTTGCAATGGAACCGCCTAAAACAATAGCGAAAAAATTGGATTATTTGAAACGTGAAATCAATAGCCTCGGAAGTATCAAAGTATCATCTGCAAGTGCGCGTATGGCACATCAAGAAGCAGCATTCGCGCGAGGTGACCGAAGACTCGGTAAGGTAATATTGGACATTGCACGCGGCACATCTTGGAACAACGCATTCAGAAAAAATAACTTATTACCCGACTTTTATGCACTACGCCAACGCGAATTCAACGAAATCAATCCTTGGGACCATCTTGACCTAAACGTAAAACCCCAATTCCTACAACTTGAATTCAACAAACACGAAAAAGGCTATATGACAAGTCCGTGTGATACTACAGTTTGCAAGAAATGTGGTGCTTGCTAAACAATTTTCAATTATTTCTTATGTAATTTGGCAATACAAGTTTTTACACCTAACTTATGGGAGGATTCTCTAATGTTAAAAATAACAAAAACAACAACGATTCTCACTGTTTTATTACTACTGTTTGTCCTTAACACAACATCAAATGCAGCTCTGGACGATGAATCATTAGTATTATACTTATCCTTCGAGGAGGGATCAGGAGATAAAGCTGCGGACGGTTCTACTTACAACCATGATGGCGATCTTATCTCAAATCTATCATGGGTCGATGGACAATTCGGTGGAACAGCACTTGAATTTGATGGCTCAAAGGGACAGCATGTTAAAATTCCAATCACTGACACTTTGCAGCTGAGGGAAAAATTTACAATCGCTTTTTGGGTAAAACGCGGAGACTCGCAGGTTGCAGAATGGAATTACATGGTTGCAGCGGGCGAACTCGTATGGGCAACTATATTTAACAACAATTCACAGAAAACCTACCTCTGGTCTAAAGTACCGGGTTGGCAACAGAAAGCCATTACGACTGAAAATCAACCCCAAGACTGGGTCCATATTACAGTAACCCACGACATAGATTCAGAAGTGGTTATTTATTATGATGGCAAAAAGACAGGTGGAGGGACAAAACCTCCTGCAATTATTGAGATTGGAGGTTCAATTATGGTAGGGGCAAGGCATCCCGGCCGGGAATTCTTCACTGGAATTATTGATGAAGTGTATCTGTTTAACAGAATACTACCTGAAGCAGAAATCACCGATATTATAGCGGGTGACTTTGCTTCTGTGGAACCCGCTAACAAACTCGCAACAAAATGGGGTGCGATTAAAGCAAACCGACATCAATAGATTGAGCCTTGATAGCTGAAAATAACCACCCCTTTTTCTTTATGAATTGAAAGGATTTCTAAATGCCGATCGCTGATGCGTTACCTGACCTCAAGCGGAAACTACAATTCTTTCCCGTTGAAAACAAAAATCCATCAAAATTAACGCAAACACAAATCCAGCAGTTTAATCAAAAAGGTTATATCTGTCCATTAGATGTGTTCTCAGAGTCAGAAATCACACAACACCGCGTGTATTTCAATAGATTGATGGAAAAAGTCTTAGCAGATGGTGGAAATAGTTACTCCATAAACGGTTGGCATACACGTTGTGCGGGAATTCACGACCTCATTACTGAGGACAGAATACTTGATTATGTCCAAGACCTACTGGGTGAGAATCTAATTTGTTGGGGAACGCATTACTTCTGTAAACTACCAGGGGAAGACAAACAGGTAAGTTGGCATCAAGACGCATCATACTGGCCACTTTCACCGAGTAAGACAGTCACCGTGTGGTTGGCGATTGATGACACATCTATTGAAAACGGGGCAATGACTGTTATTCCAAAATCACACCTTCACGGACAGATAGCATTCGAACGCAGTACCGCTGAAGAAAAAAATGTACTGAGCCAAACAGTACTTGAACCTCAACAGTATGGTGATACACCTGTGCATTTTGAGATGAAAGCCGGACAGATGTCACTGCATTCTGATCTGCTCTTGCACGGTTCAGAACCGAATACCTCAGATAGAAGACGGTGCGGACTGACAATGCGATTTGTGCCACCAGATGTACACGCTGCAAACAACTGGAACCAACGGGCTATCATTGCCAGAGGCAGCGATCCAAACGGGCATTGGGTACACAACCCACGTCCCAACGAAGAGGCATTTTCATAAACAGAAATTGCCACAAATCCAATCTTTTACTGCTGTTGAAATATAACGTTATAGGTGTTTCTGCTACTTCATAGAGTTCTTTGATGTTTCCAAGACGTATCCTTTTTGCTGCTGTTGCAATCTCTGCTGCCGCAAGTTTTCTCTTATGTGGATATGAGTTTATCCGTGCTGTATCAAATTCACTATTCATTGTTGCATACACAGCCGAGAACCTTCCACGGGTAATGGTGGCAGTCTCACCCAGTCTCATCCTGCTGCTTTACTTTTATGGCCGTTTGCTTTCTTGGTGTGGTGCAACACGCACATTGGCAATAACCTCTATTCTATCTGGGGCATTGATTTTAGGGAGTTACTTTGCTCTTACAAAAGGTTACCGTTTCGCTGCTGCCATAATCTATGTTTTTCGTGAAGCATACATTGTAGTCATCATTGAACAATTTTGGTCATTTGTTAATAGCACCCTTTCCTCAAAACAAGCAAAAACCATAAATGGACCTTTTTGTGCAATTGCTTCAGTCGGGTCGGTCATAGGAGGATTGCTTGTAGGGAGATGGGCAACATCATTAGGTTCAGAAATCTTTCTCGTTTTCACCGCTGCATCTTTAATTCCTACTGCAATCTTTGGTGTTATCGCTTATAAATTTGCAGGTGAACCAAAACCGAGTGTTGCTGAAGAAGGGGGAAGGCGTGGACACTTAGGTGTTAAGACATTTTTTAATTCAAAATACCTCGTTTTCATTGGACTACTGATCCTAACTACACAACTAATTTCTACAGTACTTGACCTTCGATTCAATGCATTAGTTGAAACAGAGATAACCCATGAGGATGAAATGACTGCGTATTACGGTAATTTCTATGCTGGGCTCGGTGCCATTTCCGCAGTCCTGCAATTGATCGTTGTTCCCTTAGCACTCCGATTGATTTCTGTTCACATTATACACATATTCATTCCACTTGTACATCTCATTAACGGGTTTTTCCTCACACTAAGACCATCGCTCCAAACAGGAGCAATTTCTTATATAACGTTTAAAGCACTTGACTACTCGCTCTTTCGCGCTGGTAAAGAACTATTCT
The DNA here is from genome assembly GCA_012270795.1 of Candidatus Poribacteria bacterium. Lineage (GTDB taxonomy): Bacteria > Poribacteria > WGA-4E > WGA-4E > WGA-3G > MSPOR6. The sequence goes on along the minus strand of JAAXHO010000253.1, from coordinate 21,055 downwards.
ACATGCCACTTTCCTATGACGAACGGTACCGTGCTAAACAGATAATAGATTCATTTGGATACCGTTCCGCTAAAGGAAGTAGTGCAGGAGTCATTGAATTAATTCGCCTCTTTGTGAAAACTATACCCGGTATAGCCTTCTCTATTACTGCAATGGTAGCATCATGTATTTGGGGCGTAATTGTTCAAAACTTGTCCTCACAATATCAGAAATTAGCAACAACTGAAAAAAAAGATGAATAAAACGCTTGTGCAAATTTTAACAAATTCCGTTCTTATTTTGAATAAATCCAAATACACATTAAACTTATTGGAAATCACAATACAGAAACACTCAAAATACGACTAACTCCTCCGAAAACCATGTAGAATATATACAATACAAATTACATAAAATAATCACAAAAAAACCGTACCAAAAACGATGAAAAAAAATTAACCAAAAACACCTCAAAAAATACCGATCAACCCTTATGCACACTGGACCCATAGGTAATGAACAAAACCGTACCAAAAACCGAAAAAACCGTACCATTTGGTACGGTTTTTAAATAGGAGCGAATTAACGAAAATTATCCTATTTAGAAGGCAGGTATTTAGTCTTAAGACTTCCTACCACATCAAAAAACCTTGATGAGAAAAATCCTGGAAATCTGATAATCCCGGGGAATGCTAAAAGGCATTCATACCGTTGATTTGGGGGAATGCCAAAAGGCATTCATACCGTTGATTTCTTGATTTCTTGATTTGAAAATCCTTGTTCAGACAAATGAAAAAAACTTTACACTATTAATAAAAACGTTGACATTTAAACATCCAATGTGTAAAATATATATTATATATATTTTAAAGTATATGGAGGACAACCCATGACGTACCAATTCTTGAGAAGAAATCAAACAAAGATTGCACATATAGTCATTCTTGTTTTAGTTTGTGGAATCTGTGTGAGTTGTGCTGTTGTACCACAACCCTCTGTTGACATATACATTGAACCAATTGAAGGGCAAACAAACACTAATATTCATCCCGAAACGGGTGCTGTCACCATTGAGCAAAAAGGTGTAGCAGTAACAATTGAACCGCTTGATGAAGCAGAGATTTTTGCGTTAACAGATGACCCATACATCAATCCGTATCAATTTGTTACCAAAAACGGAAACGTTGAACCTATTTATACGGTCTTTGAACTAACGGTTCACAATTTGAAAACATCACGAGTATTGGTAGAAGAGAGTGCAATGCTCATTGATAAGAATGGTGCACAATACGCAAACCTGCATTTCAATTACTTTGAAGACCTTTACGGAAACACAGAAAACCCAAAACTTAACACCCCTCATACTCCACGACCCTATCCCCAGTACCATATCCCTTATCATAGATACTATCCATATTATCAAACTTACGTGGATGTGGCAGCATTGAAGGAGGGACAAGAAATCTTAGCACAAAGTCTGTTTGAAAGTGGTAAACTGTTCAAAGGTGCTAAGCGGCGTGGTCTTATCGTTTTTGATCGCCTACACCGTGATACGACAGATATGAGGATTATTATACCCGAAATTGTTATAGTCAACTCAGATGGTAAACAAGAAAAATTAAAATTTAATTTTGACTTTAGACAGGTCATTGCTGAAAAACCTGTTATAGAAAAAAGGGAGTACTAATAAAATGAAAAATTGGTTGATAGGATTGTTATTATTGGCATTGGCATCTGTTTGGGGTTGTGATGCCGGAAATCAAGTAAGGGTTGCTGTTGCAGGACCATTTACAGGGAGCAATGCTGCGTTTGGTGAGATGATTAAACGCGGAGCAAGCCTTAAGGCAAAAGAAATTAATGATGCTGGCGGAATCAACGGGATGGAACTATTCCTGGACTTCGAAAATGATACTGGCAAAGAAAAAGAAGCAATTGCAGTTGCAACCCGTATCTCTACAAACCCTCGTATCCTTGCTGTTGTCGGTCATTTTAACAGTGCCTGTTCCTTAAGAGGTAAAACAATCTACGGAAGGAAAGGAATCGTAGCATTGTCTCCCGGTTCTACAAACGTCACAGTTTGTGAAGGTAGCGACTGGATGTTTAGGAACCTGTATCGTGATGATTTTCAAGCAGCATTTATCGCAAAATACATAAAAAATAAATTGACTGACCTGACTTCGGTGGCAGTCTTCTATGATAATGATGCTTACGGGAAAGGATTAGCAGACGCATTCTTAGCCGAAGCAGAAGTACTTGGACTCAGCATCGTTGCTAAAGAATCTTATGACCGAGATAACACAGACTTTAAAGCGCAACTTACCAGTATTAAAGCCAAAAACCCTGATATAATCTTTATTTCTGGATTATATAGTCAAGCAGGTTTGATCGTCAAGCAAGCACGGGAGTCGGGACTTACTGCGCGATTCTTTGGGGCAGATGGTGTGGATTCACCCGATTTCTTAGAAATTGCCGGGGAAGCAGCTGAAGGCACGCTTCTTACTACACCCTTTACATTTGGGGCAGGGGGAGACCAAGCATTAAAGGTCGCAGAAGCATTCAAGACAGAATACGGGGTTGACCCTGATACATGGGCTGCCTTGTCCTATGATGCTGTTGGTATGATTGCCGAAGCAATTGAAAAGACATACAAAACAGAGAATTCTATCGAAGACAAGCGAAAAGCTATCCGAGACTATTTGGCTGATATAGATACACCAGAAGAAGGGTACACCGGAATTACCGGACTCACCTACTTTGACATAAATGGTGATACCGTCAACAAACCTGCTTATGTCAAAATCGTCAAAGATGGTAAATTTAATACAGCTGAACAGCAGATGTTGGAATAAGTTCTTGCTAATACCTATCTCATAAATCGTAGGAGGGGTTTCTAACCCCGATTGACTACACAAGCAATTCTGTTAATTTGGAAAAATTCGCATTTATGAGATACACTGTAAAATCGTTACAAATTGTCTTTTTACCGTAAAGAAAACATGAGGGAAATATAAATATGGCTCAATTTTTAGAGCAAATAATGAATGGGTTAGTCCTTGGTGGAATTTATGCGCTAATCGCAGTTGGGTATACCATGGTATATGGTATTATACAACTGATCAATTTCGCTCACGGTGAAATTTTTATGTTCGGTGCATATTTCGCTTTCACACTTGTTACATTCTTGAATGTGCCCTTTTGGATTGCCTTGCCAATGAGCATGATACTCTGTGCCATGTTGGGAATGATTATAGATGTCATCGCATACCGCCCCCTACGCAACGCATCACGCTTGTCAGCATTAATTACTGCTATCGGTATGTCAATCGGTCTGCAAAATCTTGCCCAGCTTATCTGGAAAGCAGACCAACGTACTATCAAGAGCGATTTGCTTCCCTCATTTTTCCTCAGCCAAAACGCAATAAACCTACCAGATGGCGCAGTATTACCCTACCGCGATCTGTTTATCATCCTCCTTGCAATTGCCTTAATGGTTGGATTGAATCGCTTGATCCACCTGACAAAAGTTGGCAAGGCGATGCGAGCATGCGCTCAAAACAAAGTCGCCTCAAATCTAATGGGTATCAATACAAACCAAGTAATCTTAATTACATTTGCTATCGGTTCTGCTTTAGGGGCAGTTGCTGGAGTTATGGTGGGACTACGCGAGGTAATTGAACCTATGATGGGATACTATAAAGGGGTTGCAGCGTTTGCAGCCGCAGTCCTCGGCGGCATTGGCAATATCACCGGAGCAATGCTCGGAGGGCTATTAATTGGACTTGCAGAAGCACTCGGCGCAGGTTATATCGACTCCAGCTACAGAGTGGCTTTTGCTTATATTATAATGATTGCTGTAATTCTCGTCCGTCCATCTGGGTTACTCGGAAAATCTACGAGGACCCGTGCTTAACTTTTTAGACGACATTCTACTTACTTATACTTATAGAGTAAATACAGTTTTTTATCCGGAAACCTATGGAAAATAAAATAACACTCAATCCTACAGAAAATAATCTACGGAATAAGATCACTTCAAAAACGATAGCTCTTTTTTTCCTAATTTGTCTTTTCCCACTGTTTACGTACGGGATAGATTATATCTATAGGTTATTTACGAACCAAGGCATTTATCTTCCAATACCCAGTGGAGATACAATGCTCCGAACTGTCATAGATGTATGCTTATACATGCTTCTTGCTGTTGGCTTAAACATTGTTTGTGGGTTTACTGGATTATTAGACCTCGGTTACGTCGGGTTTTACCTTGTCGGTGGATATACAGCAGGCCTTCTAATGACAAGGTTAGGAATCAGCTATTGGATAGCACTCCCAATCGCGGTACTAAATGGCGCATTCTGGGGACTTTTACGAGGAGTACCTACTTTACGACTCACAGGTGATTATTTTGCTATAGTTACTTTTGGTTTTGCTGAACTACTCTTCCGAATCGTGAAGGTTGAGGATTGGCTGATTGGTGATATTGATGGTATGATAAATGAGATACCACCACCAAAGATATTCAATATACAACTCGATCAACTTTGGCATTACTATTATCAGATTTTCATCTTACTTGCAATCGTTGTTTTTGTAACCTATCGCTTGCTGCATTCAAGGGTAGGTAGAGCTTGGGTTGCAATACGAGAGGATGAACAGGCAGCTGAAAGTACGGGGATCAATGTTAGCCGCTATAAATTACTTGCTTTTGCGATCAGTGCTGCCATCGGCGCACTGGGCGGTGCGTTCTTAGGTCCATTCAGAGCAGGGATAAGTGCCGGAACATTTGAGTTTTGGGAATCCATCCTGATCGTGTGCATGGTCGTCCTTGGTGGGATGGGAAGCATCAGAGGCGCGATTATGGGTGGAGCAGTATTGGCATCTTTAGGGGAGATACTCCGGTGGATCCTGCCTGACCAGTTTGGAGATGCACGCTACCTAATCTTTGGCATCATACTAATACTCTTGATGCGTTACAGACCTGATGGGTTAATTCCAAAAAAGGCATGATTAGATGACTGACAACCAAATAACTTACCCCAAATGCCCCCTCTCTGTAGCGTAAACTTCCAGTTTGCGTCTTTATGACACAATCTGGAAGATTGTGCTACAGAGGTGGCAACTTAGGTTAAGTTAGCATCCTTGAATTGTTTCTTATCCTTGTCTGAAACAGCAATTCAACTATCAAAAGAATTATTGCCAACGCAACAAACCACTGAAATCTTTCTTGATATTCACCATCTGAACGCATCCTATATTTATCCTTTTCGAGCCGTGCTAAGTCCTTCGTGAGTTCAGAAATACCTGCATCCAAATGATAATAGCTTCCGTTTCCTGCTTTAGCAATCTTGCCTAACTTGTCTTCATCTAAAGCAGTGAGAACAAGTTGTCCATTGACATCCCGCTTGTATCCTTGGCTTACATCAGCAAGTGGTATCGGAACAGGGTTGTCAGGTATACCAAAACCAACACAAAACACATGCACACCTTTACTTTTTGCTTCTCGGGCTACATTGTCTGCATCAATACCATGATCCTCTCCATCAGTGAAAAGAATCACAACCTTATGACCACCCGCATTAGTATTTCCCAATATCAACCCATTCTGTTCAGAGGTAAACCGTTCAGTTGCTACCTCAATAGCATTTGAGATATTAGTGCCTCTGTGGACAAGTGTATCAGGCGTGATAGCTGTTAGTATCTCTCTGAGTATCGAGACATCAGGGGTTAGAGGACATACGACAATACTTGCCTCAGCAAAGTAGAGTAATCCGATACGATCTCCTTCAAATTGGTTCAACAAGGTATCAATGCTTTCCTTTGCTTGGGTTAGCCTACGGGTAGCATTGTCATCTGTTGCAAGCATACTTGTTGAAACATCTAAGGCAAGCATGATATCTAACCTTTCAACGACAGTTTCAGGTTTTATTCCCCACTGTGGATACACGATAGCAATTGAAACAAACAGAAAACATAATCCCAACAACGCTACTTGGATTCTGTATCGTTTGATGTGGATTGATCTTGCATTGCTTTGAAATTGCAACATAGTTTTCCACTTCATTCGCATCCCATATAGAAGCAAAATGATTATAAGAGCAAATCCAACCAATAAAATAGAGAAAAAATCAGGATTGCCAAAGCGAAGCCAGTTCATGTCTTTATTTAAAGTCAAAGTTTATGAATTTCAAGTTTTGATTTAACCACTTGATTCGGTTTACATAGTTTGCAACTTCTGTTTCTATCCTCTCCTGTGACCAGTCGTTGCTTTCACCAATAAATTGGGCAATATTCAGTGCACAGTATTGACTAACATTTCTGCATGATTTGATATTTTTCGGATAGCCGTAAGTACCATATCAGCAGCCTTTGGTTTCGGTTTTGTCAAGAGTGGTAGAAAAACCAATTGTGAACAGACTTTTTCCGTTACAGGTAAGTCTCCAACCGAGTATCCTATATAGTCACCACTCATTTCAGAGGGACAAAGAGGACCGCGTCCATTCATAAAAATATCAAGTCCCTTCGTAAAGAGTGGTAAGGTATGTAAAAGTGGATATGGGTTGCTATTCGTAGGCAAACTTCCAGAAAATACTGGTACACCATCACCAACTAATAAGGGAAATGTATTGTTATTTGCCAAAACACCCTCTTTACGTAGCGCGTGTGCAAACACTTGTGCCGATAACCCATGCATTTCTTCTTCGCGATAAATGATAGGGAAGCCAAAGTAGCCTGCAGATTCTGCACCCTCATACCGATCAATAGGACAAACCCCGTTAATATTCTGTAATCCGTTTGTGATTTTTTCAATATATGTACGACGATTTGCGTTGAGTTCATCAAGTTTTTGCAGTTGAATGGAAGCAATCCCTATAGCCAATGGATGTGCCCGATACTTCACCCCTAATCCCATAGGCGGAAGATGGGTATAGTTTAGGGCAGTAGGTTCTAATTCGGGTTCCCCAATACTATCTATGCCTCGATTAACTTGTCCTAATAGACATGCGCGTTCAAAAATTGCAATATCGTCCGTAGCGAGCATACCACCTTCGCCAGCACTTACAGCCTTGCTTCCTTGCAAACTCCATGCTCCAACACGCCCGATACTTCCACAAGGTTTTCCCTTGTAAGATGCCCCGTGCGCATGTGAACAATCTTCTATTATTGGGATGTTTGTTTCTTCGCTGAGCGTCATGAGTGCATCCATATCACAGACATTACCCCAAAGATGCACTGCTACTATTGCTTTTGTCCGCGATGTAATCCGTTTCTTGACATCATCAACATCAATGAGAAGCGTCTTTGGATCAACTTCACAAAAAACAGGTCTTGCCATCAACATCAGAGCAGGTGTAATCGATCCCATCCAGGTATATGTTGGACAGATCACCTCATCACCTGGACCGATCCCAAGACCGAACATCGCACTGTGTATGGCGGCAGTGCCATTAATGAGACTCATAGCGAATTTAGTCTGATGCCGTTCACGCCAGACACGTTCAAATTCTTCAACAGTAGAAGATTTCCCAAATAGTTCGTTTCGTAACGTCATATCATAAGCAATCTTAGCTTCTTTTTCAGTGATTTGCCTCCACTGATCTAGCTTTGGATACGGTTTTTCTTCTGAAACCTCAAATACTGGCGTACCACCTAATACTGCCGGGAGGTTCTTTTTCTCTATCTTAGAGGCAGATTGATGTTCATTTCTCATATTATTGCTTTGCTTAGATTCCAAAATTTATGTATTAATAAATACGTGGGTTAGAAGTATAGGTGATAATAAAGATCATAGTTAGATAAAGAATTTACTAAATTTTGTAATAATTGTATTTATGCTTGAGTTGTGTTATACTAACAACACTTGTGGGTTTGATGAATAGCAAGCATGTTGAATTCTTTCTGAGTTTACATTTACATATCATATCACGATACAAGAGATATTGTCAATTATTTGCTTAAGGCTGTCAGACTTATTTCTGGGTAATTATTGAATTAATTAGACTTTTACCATGAAAGAGATTTTATATAAATCAGTAGTTCAACTTAGACAACTACTCCGTGATCTTTTACCGCCGCTGCTTGCTATCTGCGGCTTTTTTCTTTTATGTGGTGTTGTATTGTATTGTAGCGGACGGAATCCTTTAGAATTTTACACGACGATTTATATGAGTGGTTTCTCCAGTTTTGATGAATTTGGAGGTGTCCTGTTCTATGCAACACCCCTTATTTTTACAGGACTTGCAGTCGCTATTGGCTTCAAGGGAGGTCTGTTAAATATTGGTTGTGAAGGACAGTTAAATGTTGCTGCCTTTGCTGCTGCATTGGTTGGCATACATCTGCGACTTCCGTTAGTTTTGTTAGTTCCATTTTGTATTGTGGCTGCAATGATTGCAGGTGGCACTTGGGGTACAATTCCAGGCATCCTAAAAGCAAAGTTCGGTGCACACGAAGTTATCAATACAATTATGATGAACTTTATTGCAGCAATTCTTACGAATTTCCTGGTCACATCAATTTATCAAGAACCAGGACAAATGAATCTGCAGACATCCCCAATTCAAGAAACTGCACGTCTTCCACGTTTAGCTGGTGTATTGACTTTTCTGCCAGATGACAACTTGTTGAATACCAGTTTCCTGCTTGCATGTGTTTGTGTGATAATTGCATACATATTTTTGAAGTGGACGCGTTGGGGATATGAACTTCGTTTAGTTGGTAAAGCACCAGAAGTAGCAGAATACGGAGGAATCAATCCACGTGTCGTAATTGTGTGGGGCATGTCGCTCAGCGGCGCAATTTCTGGATTAGCTGGTGTTGCGGATGTCATGGGATATAACTATAGATATGTAGATAGTTTCTCATCGGGTTGGGGGTTTACGGGAATTGCTGTTGCATTATTGGGAAAAAATCATCCGTTTGGTGTATTTGCAGCTGCGCTTTTATTTGGTTTGCTTGACAAAGTTGCTTTGGATATTGAGTTTATGTTGGAAATACCTCGCGGTCTGTTTTTAATTGGACAAGGATTACTAATTGTCGCATTGGTATGCCTTGAAGGCATGTCTAAGAAAGTGAAAGTATGATTTTACAATTCTTTTCAAGTACTTTGCGAATGACAACACCGTTAGGTTTTGCTGCTTTGGGTGGTATATATTCGGAACGATCTGGTATTATCAATATTGCTCTTGAAGGCATGATGCTGATTGGTGCCTATGGCTATGTTGTCGGTGCTTCCGCAACGGAGTCAGCATGGATTGGATTGTGTGTTGGTATAGGTTTTGGTATATTCATTGCAATATTATTTGCTGTAGCAACAATAACATTTCATGGAGAGCATATTGTCACCGGGATTGCGTTCAACCTTATAACATTCGGAGTTACCAAGTATATCATACCCTCACAAGAACGCATTCCAGGTTTACCGGAAATCGGGTTACCCATTTTAGGTTCCTTTAGTATTCTTGTGTATCTATTACCGTTGTTAATGATTACAAGTCATATAATGCTATTCAAAACACCTTGGGGATTACGTTTACGGGCTGCTGGAGAATCAATGGAAGCACTCAAGACGCTCAGCTTAAGTCGCGCGAAGTGGCAATATCTTGGACTAATTCTCAGTGGTATTCTTGCAAGCATCGGCGGCTGTTTTCTAATTTCTGATAATCATTATTTTACTGAAAGGATTATTGGTGGACGTGGTTATGTTGCACTGGCTGCTGTGATCTTTGGGAATTGGAAACCTTTTTCGGCTGTAGCTGCGAGCCTTCTTTTTGGGTTCTCCATTGTTATAGGTCTTGCAAATCAATGGGGTATACCCATTCAACTTATTGAAAGTCTCCCTTATGTATTAACTATGGTAGTGTTGGCAGGTCTTGTAGGTAAGTCGCGTCCACCGGCTGCTTTAGGTAGGATGGAAACCTAATTTTGATTTTAGCAGGACTTAAGCATTTTCTCTTAAAGTCCCCTTGATAAGGGGGATTATTAAGTTGACCAACATTGCTATTTGTAGGAGGACAACTGACAACATCAAAAAGGTTCTCACATTTTCAAGACAACACATCGGCAACTGTTTCTGATTATTATCCGTTCCTGTCAGTTCGCTCAAGAAGTGCGTCAGTTTTTTGATCAAGACCTGTAAGTTTAGGTTGATCGGTGTTGACAGACTCCCCAAAATCTTTGTAACATTCAGTGAAAAATGTGATATAATATCTTTGGTAGTGTTCTGCTTTCACGAGAGGTTTTACAAGCGGTTTTGCCTCACCTTGAGCAATAATGGGATAATCTGGTAAATCCAGCACACCTAAAATGGTTAGTAGATTCTGCGTCGCTTGCTCAACATGCACGTTTCCGCTAACAGTTGTTATCGCTTCTACATGCAATTCTGAAGATTTCATCGCAAGCAGGAGCGCGAGTGCATCGTCTACACCTGGGACCTGGGTCTGTACCAATAAGAATTCGCTGCATATTCTGTTTACCGCACCTTGTTATGAAAAAACATTACTACTACTATGTTACCCCCAAAAAACGTATTTGTCCAATTTCTGATATACGATATTATTATGTGCTTCTATTTATGTTCCTTATCTCATGCTTCCCAGTTAACGCTCAGGTCAACATTTTTACTGGTGAAACAATCAAAAAGATAACATTTAATCCAGGACTATATAATAGTATCAATGTTGATTTAGCATATCGGACTGGAAACACAGAACTACTGACCCTGAGATCACGATTCCGTTCTGACTTGATCTCTAAATCCTACCATACCTTTATTTTTGGCAGTCTTCAACAAGGCAAAAAAGATGGAAACCTTTTTACTAACAAAGGCATGGTTCACGGAAGATTTATCCGTAGTCTCACTAATCACATATTGATGGAAGCCTTTGTGCAGAAGCAATTTAATGAGACAATTCTACTCAAAGATCGCAATTTGGTTGGTGGAGGCGTGCGTTTTGCTGTACGACCGCTAAAATCGCGATTGAACCTCTATCTGGGAACAGGTACAATGTGGGAACATGAGTACATCAATGACCATAAAGTTGCACAAAATACAACGCGTATTGTCCGTTCAACAAACTATGTTAATTGGACAGGAAATTTAGATGAACGTATTACGACAAGCGCGACTGGATACTATCAAGTGCATGTTCGTGATTTTGAAGATTATCGCATACTGTTTGAAGGGAGCATTCTGTTTAGCCTAACCAAGAAGTTGGGATTTCCACTACGTGTTAATTTCAGGTATGATAACGTACCACCAACAGGAATTCGTAAACATGATCTGGAAATTTTTAACGGGTTAAGTTATACTTTCTGATAACAGATTATCAATATCAAGGAGTTTGTTTATGAAATATCTATGTCTTGCATTAGCAATATTTATTTGTTTCTGTCTGTTTATCATTTCAATCACACCGATTGCATGGACAGACGGTCATCTTATAGTTATTGAGAAAGAGAAAAAGATAGTATTAAAAGGCACAATCTCTAAAGCCTTAGGAGAATTCGACGACACCTTAAAAGGGGCAATTGAATATCTCGCTTGTGGACCAACAGGTAAGTTATACGAAAGTATCCTTGAGACAGAAGCGTCTGCCAAAGATATTTATGAAGCAATAGAATTACTCGGCATAAAGACAGGGACCCCACCTGATTATGATGAGGAAAAAGAAAAACATGTCGCACCCACAGGTACAACATTTCTCCTTTCAATTGAATGGAAAGAGAATGGAAAAACGAAAAGAATCCGAGCAGAAGAATTGGTATATAATGTCAAAACCAAAAAACCTATGCCACCCGTTGCATGGATATATTCAGGATCACGAGTCATACCCGATTTAGATAGTGATGATGAGGATGCAGTAATCCCTTATGCATTTATGTCAAACCATATCGTTGCATTGAAACAAACAGACGGATCAGCACTATTTCAGAACCCCCTTCCAGAATCAGTAGAAGAAAACTTGTATAAAAAGAATGACGATCTGCTACCAGAATTGGGCACACCCGTCACATTCATAATTGAGGAAAACCGAAAAATGCAGCTATATGTCCTAATAAGTGGAAAAGTACAAGGCGTAGGATTTCGCAACTTTACACGAAATAACGCAAAAAAGCTTGGTGTTAATGGCTATGCTAAGAACTTAGCGAATGGCAAAGTGGAAGTCGTTGCAGAAGGTGATTTATTACATTTGGACTTATTGATAGAAAAACTTGAACAGGGGCCCCGCGCTTCAAGAGTTGATGATGTTGATATAGAAGAACGTGATTTTACAGGTGAATATAAGTCTTTTAATGTCCGGTTTTGAGAGATGACAGATACATCCGTACCCGATATCCATGGTATTCTACTTGCTGCAGGACTTTCCACACGAATGGAGGAACCGAAGCAGCTACTCCCTTTTGGTGAAAGCACAATCGTTGAGACAGTGGTTGACAACATGCTTAACGCTAAATTCATTCAAGTTGTTGTAGTGGTTGGACATTGTGCCGACCAAATCAAGCAGGTATTAGGTCAACGTCCAGTCAAGCTCGTTTTCAATCCAGATTACCGAGATGGCATGTTAACCTCAGCACAAAAGGGGATCCGCTCTTTAAACCTTGTGAACGCAAAGAACGAATCTAATAGAGATGCATTTTCACTCATGCTCGTTGACCAACCGTTTGTTACACATGAACTTATAAACAGAGTGATTGATGCTTATGCAGGAACAAATAAAGGAATCGTACTTCCAAGTTATAATAATCGTCGCGGGCATCCAGTCATCTTCCATAAAAAATACGCAGAGAAGATTTTAGCATTAAGTACTCAAAGTGGTGGAGTCCGAGATCTGTATGCTTCCTACAGTGACGATATTTACTATGTGAATGTAGACACTGATGCTGTCCTACGCGACATTGATTACAAGGAAGATTACGAGAATGCCATCAAAGAAGTCAAGTAAATATAGGGATATCTGATTACCTACTCTTAACGCTATGTTTGAATCAATAGAAACAGTCCAATCCACATGTGAAGAACAAGGATACATTGCAGATAAAGGTTTAGCAACAACACTTTATCTTGCACACCACCTAAAAAAACCTATCTTTTTAGAAGGTGAACCAGGGGTCGGAAAAACAGAGGTCGCTAAAGTACTTGCTGATGCAACAAACGCAAAATTGATCCGATTACAGTGCTATGAAGGATTAGATGTCCATAGCGCACTATATGAATGGAATTACTCTCGGCAAATACTGCAACTGCGGATTGATGAAGCACAAGGACGCAATAAAGAGGAAATAGGATCAGACCTATTTAGTGAGAAATTTCTACTCAAAAGACCTCTCCTTGAAGCAATTCAAGAGGATGGAAATGCCCCACCCGTCCTGTTGATAGATGAGATTGATCGAAGTGATAGCGAATTTGAAGCATTTTTGCTTGAGATTTTGTCTGATTTTCAAATTACCATACCCGAAATTGGTACTATCCGAGCAAAACAAATTCCTTATGTTATACTTACCTCAAACCGAACACGTGAAGTTCACGAAGCACTCAAAAGACGTTGTCTCTATCAATGGATTGATTATCCAACAGTAGAAAAAGAATTAGCAATCATACAAACAAAGTTACCCCAGATCAATGAAAACCTTGCACAGCAATTGTGCCAGATGATGCAGCTGTGGCGAGAAGGGGATTTTTATAAGAAACCTGGTATCGCTGAAACATTAGATTGGGGTTTAGCAATTTTAGCACTCGGGAAAGCACAATTAGATCCAGACACTATTACTGAAACTTTGGGCTGTGTTTTCAAATACCAAGATGATTTGGAACGCGCCTACACAGTGGAACATGATGAGTTAGATACGAAAACAGATGGACCGAAACAATAAACACAAAAAAATTCAAAGAAAAATCGCCATTAGCATTGGGTATCCACTTCTTCTTGCTGCAGCATTCTGTACAATGGTTCCACTGCTATGGCTAATTAGTTCCTCATTCAAAACAGCAAATGAGGTATTTGCTGTTCCAATTAAATGGTTTCCAAAATTACCACCACGTATCACATCATCACCTTATGTCCTGACTGACCAATATCCAGATATAAAAAAACCAACATTAATTAATAAAGATGTATGGGATACGATTCAAGCTGAATTAAAAAGTGCGATTTGGAATAAGGTGCAAGAACACATCTCATCAAAACCACATTTAGTAACTACAGTTCTGACAAACGAATTTCAAACAGAAATGACACAAGGTGTTTGGCAACAACACATTGCAACACTACCAACTGAAGTGTGGAACAAACCAACAGAGATCATAATTCAAACAGTTGAAAATGCTATTATTCCTGAAACGATTGAAACAGTATGGAAGAACATATATAAACAGGTCACAATTGGAACTATAGAAATTGAAGACATGGATTTCAACAGCGGACAAATAGAATCCGTAAAATGGGTGTCTGACTCAGCAACAATTACCCCAATACAAGATAACACCGATACGTCTACTATTGCAGGTCTATCCTACAATTTTCAAGACAGTAATCAAATCAACTTGACAGTAACGGTCCAGTCATCCATTCCAATATATAGGATCAGAAGCATTGTCCTACCAGTTCGCGGTGATGCATCATATCATCATCTCTCTTTATCTGTATCAACGAATGACACAACATATCAACCGGAATTTCCTTATGTTTTAGATACGGCTATAGAGAAGGATACAATGTGGCGACTACATGGCATTCCAGGTGAGTTAGAAGCATCACAAATTACTATGCAACAATTGGTTTCAAAACAGGACTTGACAAAGAGTATAGTCCCACCACCAGACCAAGAAAATAAGTTAGTGCTAACATTAACTATACACCGTCCACCATATCTATCGATTGTATGGAATAAACTTACTTCAAACTATCGTAAGCTATGGCAAGCAGTGCCTTTTAATCGTTATTTTATCAATAGTGTCTTTATCGCAACTGCTTCAACTCTACTGGCTCTGTTCTTCTGTTCACTGGCAGGATACGCATTTGCAAAATATCAATTTCGTGGAAAGACGATTCTATTCGGAATCATGCTTGCCTCTATGATGGTTCCCTTTCAGGTATTGCTTGTGCCTCTCTTTGGTTTGATGTATGATATCGGATGGCTTAATAGTTACAATGCGATCATCTTCCCGTTTTCAGTGGGAGCGTTTGGTGTATTTCTCATGCGACAATTTATTGTTACGATTCCATCGGAGCTGCTTGATGCTGCACGGATTGACGGATGTTCTGAATTTGGGATCTACTATCGTATAGTTCTACCTATTATTAAACCAGCCCTCGGGGCATTGACTATCTATACCTTTTTGAGTTCTTGGAACGGTTATCTATGGCCCCTCATAGTTTTACGAGATGAAGCGAAATATACGTTACCCATCGGTTTGGCAAATCTTATCGGTATCTATCGGCAGGATTACGGGATGTTAATGGCAGGCACACTGTTATCGCTTCTGCCAATTGTCATTCTGTTCTTAGCAATGCAACGGGAATTCGTTCAAGGAATTACGCTTGGAAGCGTAAAGGAGTAACACTATGTCTGAATATACCACAGTCACGAAAACTTCTAATATTAAGGAAGGACGCGGAAAGTCCTATACAGTCAATGGAAGACGTATCGCAATTCTCAATGAAAACGGAAAGTTCTGTGCTGTGGACAACACTTGTCCGCATGCAATGGGTTCTCTCGGACGCGGACGAATTCGGAATGGTTCAGTTGTCTGTCCTGTTCACGGGTATGTCTACAACACAGAAACTGGCGAGTGTCTGACTGATCCTCGTTTACGAATTAGAACATACCCCATTATCGTTGAAGATGAGGAAATAAAAGTGGAAACAGATTCAATAAGTTCAAAATAAAGGGTGTGTAAAGTTTTTGGCACAAACTTCGGACCATTCATTGTAGTGCCAAATCAACGCCAAATGCGCTTGGCAGAATACGCCAAATCAACGGTATGAATCATGGCGAATGCCATACGGGGAATGCCAACAGGCATTCATACCGTTGATTTGGCGCATTCGTCTTTAGGCATTCCCCGTATGGTATTCTGCATGATTTGTCGGGGTCTCCGTGCCGCTCTTTCTTTTTAGCTAATCCACGTTACATAACAAATTGAGGTTTCTACATGTCAGGTAAAAAACCGTTTTCTAACTCCAGTATCCGAGACAACTACCTTGGGAAAAGCGTTGGGGATTTTTTAAAAGACAAAATTAAAGACAATTCATCACTCTCTATTGTTTCTGCATACTTTACAATTTACGCATATCACGCATTAAAAGAATCTCTTACAGGCATTGAGGAACTCCGATTTCTATTCGGCGAACCGAGTTTTATCCAAGGTATGGATCCCAGCAAAACCGAAAGCAAAGTCTTTCGTCTTACAGAAGAAGGTTTAGAACTAAAGAATTATTTGCCCCAAAATGCGATTGCTAAAGCATGTTACGATTGGATTGAAGATAAGGTAGAAATCAAGTCGGTCGCTAAATCCAATTTCTTACACGGCAAGATGTATTATATTGAGAAGGACGGGAGTGAAGACGCACTCCTCGGCAGTTCCAACTTTACCGTGCGCGGTTTGGGATTGAATGAAAAAGCAAGCAATATTGAGCTCAACCTTGAAGTAGACAGCAAAGGCGACTGTGCAGACCTCAAAGCATGGTTTGATAACTTGTGGGAATCGGATCAGGTGCAAGATGTCAAAGAAGCTGTTAAACGATACCTTGAAAATATATATATAGACAAAGATCCGGAATTCATCTATTTCAAGACCTTGTACCATGTCTTTGAAGACTTCTTGGAAAATGCAACGGATGCAGATTTCGCACAAGAAAATCCGAAGTTCCAGCTATCAGAAATCTGGAAAAAACTATACGAATTTCAAAAACACGGTGTTCAGGCGTGCATCAAAAAACTCAAGGCATATAACGGGTGTATTATTGCCGATAGTGTCGGGTTAGGTAAAACCTTTGAAGCACTCGCCATCATAAAATACTTTGAAATACGAGGTGCAAATGTGTTGGTGTTATGCCCCAAAAAGTTAGAACAGAACTGGACACTTTATTCATTAAACTATCAAAGAAAGAATAATCCGTTAAGAAAAGATAACTTTCGTTACACCGTCCGTGCACACTCAGACTTGACAGACAGAGGAACATCAGATTTTGATTGGGAAAATTTCGACCTCGTCGTGATTGATGAATCTCATAACTTCCGAAACAGACCCGCTGACAAGTATGAAGATGGTCTCCTAATCCGAAGAAGTCGATATAACAAACTATTGGAGGAGATTATCAAGAATGGGTGTCAAACGCAGGTGCTTATGCTATCTGCAACACCTGTGAACAATAAACTGACCGACCTCGAAAACCAGATACGGTTCATTACAGAGGACAATGACAATGCTTTTCAACGGACTGGTATAAATAGCGTTAGAGAAACACTGAGAAACGCTCAAAGTCGGTTTGAAAAATGGACAGAACAGAACGGTGAACTTTCTAATCAAGCGCAGAGACAGGATAGTCTTGCTGAAAGCCTGAATGCTGATTTTTTCAATTTATTAGATAGACTCACCATCGCACGATCCAGAGAACATATCATTAAATTCTATCATGGGACTGATGATGCAAAGATCAAGTTCCCCGATAGAGAAAAACCGGTACCTGTCTATCCTGATATTGATACGGATGGCATATTCCCCAGTTTCCAAGACATTAGCACACAGATTGATGGATATAAACTTGCACTTTTCAACCCATCCTTTTATATCAAACCGGATTGTCTGAACCATTATGATGATAGAGTACTACAGCATCGGGAGAGTAACCTTATCGGTATGATGAAGGTGAACTTTCTCAAACGGCTTGAGAGTAGTGTGCATTCCTTCGATTCAACATTAAAACGCACCATTGAAAAAATAAATGAACTTAGAATTGAAATAGAAGGTTTCTTACTTGAACAAACTGAAAGTGATGACAATTACACTGCATTTGCAGAAGCAGAAGCAGAATATGGAGAAGATGAAGACCTGCTGAATAGATTTGAAGATGCGGAAAATGATATATACCAGTATGAACACCTCGACCTTGAAAAGTGGTTGGAAGACCTACAGAACGATAAACAACAACTCACAGGATTACAACGGGCTGCAGAAAACATTACTCCCGACAGAGATGCAAAATTAAAGCAACTCAAGGAGCTTATATCCAATAAGGTGCAAAACCCGACAAACAAAGTGGAAGGAAAACTAAACCGCAAAATCCTTGTCTTTACTGCTTTCGCTGATACTGCCAATTATCTATATGAAATTCTCAATAAATGGGCAAAAGATACACTTGGCATTGAGTGTGCTGTCGTAACAGGTTCAGCAAATAAAACGACCAATGGCACTGCTGATTTCAATGAGATTTTGACGAACTTCTCCCCTATCTCCAAAGAACGCACAACTGATGACACAGATGAAGAAATCCCAGAAATTGATCTCCTCATCGGAACGGATTGTATCTCTGAAGGGCAAAACCTACAAGATTGTGATTATCTCATCAATTACGATATACACTGGAATCCTGTGCGGATTATTCAACGTTTCGGACGAATTGACCGAATCGGCAGTAAGAACACAACAATCCGTATGGTAAACTTTTGGCCTACACCTGAACTTGACGAGTACATCAATCTGAAAGTTCGGGTTGAGGCACGCATGGCACTTGTCAATCTGACGGCTACTGGCTATGACAATCCGCTCACACCTGAAAATAGAGATGAGAACTTGGAACGCGTCTGGTCGCACCGAGACGAACAACTCCGACGTATGCAAACCGATATCCTTGACTTTGATGATCTGGATGAGCAACTGAATATCAATCAGTTTACACTGGACGATTTCCGCGCACAACTCCTCAACTATTTACAGACCAGAGAAGACGAGTTACGCCAAGCGGATTTGGGGTTATATGCTGTAACCGAACCAATTGATCAGCATGGAAAACTTGTTGATATAAAGCCGGGTGTTATCTTCTGTTTAAAGCAGGTCTTTTCGGAAGAGGACAACAAAGAAGGCGAAAAACTGAATCCATTACATCCATATTATCTCGTCTATGTCACCGAGAATGAAGCGGTTTCTATCGGGTTCACCAATCCGAAACGGATATTAGAACGGCTCAGCGCGCTCTGTGTTGGAAAATCTACATCTGATACCGCTCTCTGTGATAAGTTCAACGAAGATACCGACAATGGCAACGACATGACAATCTATCAGATATTTTCTGATGCTGCGTTAGCGTCAATTCAGAAAGAGTATATTCGGAAGGTCAATGATCAGCTGGATTCAAGTCCTGATGCACTCCTACCCACTGCCGATAGTCAGATTACAGAGGAAACTGAATTTGAGTTGGTTACGTGGCTCGTGATCGCTCGCTAAAGTGAAAGGCAATACCTATATGAATTCAGAAATAGCAATTAAACAGAACATTGAGAATGCACTAAAAGAATTTGATAACCAACCGATAAGAGACGCTGCAACACATCTCTTAGACATCCTCGGCTATCGTAGTAAGCGGATCAGTAATGATGCGTTCGATAATGAGAAATACGACAATCTCCTTGAATCTGCGCTTGAAACTGCTAACCCATCCAAGAAACTCTGTATTGAAAGATGGCAAAGTTACAGGCGCATCATGCAGATAACAGATGAAGAGATAAAGCAGCAACAAACACCCGAAAAGCAATTTTCATTTGAAAGCACGGACATAAACGAAAACCTCAGAACCTCTTATATGTTCGTTGCTGTTGAACTTGATGGTGATGCCTTTACACGCACCCAGCTTGCAGACATTACCCGTTTTATTTGTAGAAAATCACCATATTCAATAATGGTAATGTTCCGATATAGTGATTATCTTTCCCTTGCAATCATCAACCGTAGACATCACAAACGTGATCCTAAAAAACAGGTTTTGGAAAAGGTTACACTTATCAAGGATATAAACCTTAACAAACCTATACGCGCCCATATTGAAATAATCTATGACCTATACCTCCGCAATCTCATCCTGACTCAAGAGGTTAAAAACTTTGACACGCTCCACGATGAGTGGGAAAAGATTCTCAATACCGAAGAACTCAACAAAAAATTCTATAGAAAACTATTCAAATGGTATCAATGGGCAATAGAAACAGCAACCTTCCCCACAGACGAAAACCGCGTCATAAAACCGGAGGAGCATGTGATACGTCTCATCACCCGTCTGCTCTTTATCTGGTTCATAAAAGAAAAGGCATGGATAGCAGATGACCTGTTCAACGAAGAACAAATCAAAGACCTATTGACAGAGGATGACTTTGATAACGGTGACTCCTACTATCGCGCCGTGCTACAAAACCTCTTTTTCGCTACACTCAACACCGAAATAGACAAACGTCGATTTAGCAAAGCGAATAATGCCGATCATCGTAATCCCTCAGTATATCGCTATAAAACACAGATGCGCGACCCTCATAAACTATTAAAACGCTTCGCACAAACACCCTTCATCAACGGCGGACTGTTCGATTGCCTCGATAGTTTCAAGGCTACAGGCGAACAGGGTTATAGAATAGACTGCTTTTCTGATAATCAGTACCATAAATTATCCATCCCAAACAAACTCTTTTTTCATCCACAGCAAGGACTCATCCCACTACTTGAACACTACAAATTCACCGTTGAGGAAAACACACCCATAGACCAAGAAGTCGCACTCGACCCCGAACTACTCGGCAGGGCATTTGAGAACCTACTCGCCACTATCAACCCAGAAACGGGCGAAACAGCACGAAAACAGACCGGCTCCTACTACACGCCACGCGCCATCGTAGACTATATGGTGGAGGAGGCGTTAGTCGCATCACTATCGCAAAAATGCCAACCGACTGATGGCGATACGGAATATTACAACGAACGACTGCGATACCTGTTTGACTATGCAAAGATGTTTGACGATGCAAGCATCTGGTTTGATGACAATGAAATAAACGCTATTATCAAAACAATATCCGAACTCAAGATATTAGACCCAGC